>NZ_JANJFE010000018.1:0-302158 GCF_024623505.1 Microbacterium sp. zg.B48 | reverse complement strand
CGGATGCTCCCGCAGGTCAGCCTCTCGGCATCCCCATCAGGGCAACTTCTCTATCTTATTCCCCGCGACCCGCCTGTCAAATCCGCACAATCCAACGTTTCCGCCGGAAGCACGATCATCGACCGCGTCTCACGAAGAGAGATCAGGTGCCCTGCGCTTCGGCGTATCAGCCAGTCCGCGGGGCAGCTCATCTATCTTACCCCATTCCGTCAGCCTGTCAAATCGACCGTTCGTGACGTTCAGACGTCAGCGAACAGCACTCATCGACAGCTTCGAGGAGTGAGGACCTCCATCCTAAACCCGGAGGCACGAACTCTCAATGAGAGTTCGAAAGGATGGGGGGTGGTTCTCCACTTGAGGGGGGTGAAGCCTTCCGGCCTCTCCGCTTCCCTGTGGGGCGAACAATCAATAGATTACGTGGGGCCTGGGGGGCTGGCAAATCCGGGCCGTGTCCCGGGCGTGTCTGCCTGGTCGGGGGCGCTTTCCGTGGATCCGACGGACTCAAGTCGCCCTCACGATCGGCTGGTCGGCCGAGCTGCGGCGGCGGTAGCCTCCAGCCATGCGCGTGCACTCGCCCCTCCCACACCTGTTCGTCCGTGTGGGAGGGGCATGAGCGTCTCCCCCTCCGCCCGGCGCCTGCTGCTCGAGCGCACCTGGGCTGCACTCGGCGGAGGCCCACTCTCATCCTCCGCGTTCATCGACACGGCGCCCCCGGTTCCGCTCCCGGCGCGCACGGACGTCGCATCTCTGGCCTGGGCGAGCGTGGGTGCGTCTGCGTTGGCGGCCGGGGCGCTCAGCGGTGGGCGCGCCCTTGCTCTCGATCCGGCACGCGTCGCGGTGTCGTACTCCAGCGAGCGGCATCTTCTGCTCGACGACGAGCAACCCCCGGTGTGGGCGCGGCTGTCCGGCTTCTTCCGGTCATCGGACGGCTGGGTCCGCACGCACGGCAACTACCCGCACCATGCGGCGGCGTTGCGACGCGGACTGGGGCTGACGCCGTGGGCTGACGCGATCACCGTGGCGGCCGCACTCCGCGGAATGCCGGCGGCTGTCGCGACGCAGGCGATCACATCCGCGGGTGGTCTGTGCGTGGCGGTGTCCCGTGAGAACCCGACGCTCGATGCGGCACTGCGCGGTGCACCCCTCGTCCATCTCCGGCACTCCGGCGCCGCGCACCCCCGGTCCCGCGCCGGGCGGGCCGCGGAGGCGCCGCTGCGCGGCATCCGCGTGCTGGATCTGACCCGCGTGATCGCCGGACCGGTGGCCACTCGCGCGCTCGCCCTTCTCGGTGCCGAGGTTCTGCGGATCGATCCCCCGGGACTTCCGGAGCCGGAGTGGCAGCACCTGGACAGCGGCCACGGCAAGCGGTCGGCGCTGCTGGACCTGCACGCGCCGCACGCTCGTGCCGTCTTCGATGAACTGCTGGCGTCGGCCGATGTCGTGGTCACCGGCTACCGCGCCGCGGCGATGGAACGGCTCGGTCTGGGGCCGCACCAGCTCATCGACCGGCATCCCGGCCTGGTCGTCGCGCGTCTGACCGCTTGGGGCGCAGAGCCCGCGATGGCGGACCGCCGTGGTTTCGACAGCCTGGTGCAGGCCGCCAGTGGGATCTCCTGGATCGAGTCGCCCGACGGCGAACGACCCGGCGCGCTGCCGGCACAGGCTCTCGACCACAGCGCAGGCTACCTTCTGGCGGCGGGGGTGATGTCGGCATTCCGTCACCAGGATGCCGATGGCGGATCGTGGCTCGTGGACGTCTCCCTCCGCCGCGTCGCCGCTGAGCTGCTCGGCATGCCGCGCAGCTCCTCCCCCGAACCGTCCGATCCGGTGGTCGATCCCGCCCCGCACCTGCAGAAGTTCGACATCGACGGCATCACGCTGGTCACCACTGCACCGGCGCTCGCGTACGCCGGCGGCCCGGTGGACTACCGACCGCCGCGACCGTGGGGACGCGACGCCCCGACGTGGTCCGGCCGGCCTTAGCCGGGGCGGACCGCACGCGGCGCGCGCACCACCTGGACGAGCACGGCCAGTACGAGCGTGAGGCCTCCCCACAGCGCACACGCCGGCGGGAGCACGCGATAGGCCAGGTGCGGGATCGTCCAGCTCTGCGTGAGCGGGCCGAACATCGCCAGGCCGATCACCCACGCCAGCACCAGGAACACGGGCAGGCAGGCCCACCATCCCCAGCGCACCGCGGCCGGCAGCACCCGGCGGGGCGGCTCGCGTCGATCCGCGCGCCGCAGCCAGAGGAGCGCCCACGCCGCGATGATGCCGAGGCCGACCACGGACGACCCGTGCTGCAGCCAGGTGTGACCGGCGAGCGGACCCCAGAGCCGGTCCAGCCCCGGAAGCACGCGCACCCCCCAGCGGCCCTCGTGCGTGAACAGGTCCCACACGATATGGCTGAGCACACCCAGGACGAGCGACGCGATCAGCAGCAGGGCGCCGCGCATCGACGGGCTGCGCACCTGGCCGCGGTCGTCGACGGACCGTCGGTCCGCGCGGGCCGTGAAGGTCTCCCGGAGCGCATCCCCGGGCGGGGCGTCCCACGACTCCGGCAGGCGTGCGGCGAGCCAGTCAGGACACAACTCGCGCACCGCGGGTCGCAGGAGGCAGCGCCAGACCAGCAGCAGCGCCAGTGCCAGCGCCACGGTCAGCGGCAGCCACCACAGGTCGTGCGTGAGCCCGTAGTGCAGCGGCAGTCCGCGCACGAACAGCGGAAGGTCCGGCGCCATCGCGCCGACGGCGATCGCGGCGGGCACCAGCGGCGTCCGCACGAACGGCAGGGCGACGACGGCGTGGCTCGGCGTGAACGGCATGCGTGCGGCGACCGGGTGCGCGGTGGTGCAGGACTCAGTTTCCGGCGATGAACACGCCGGCCAGCGTCTTCTTCCCGCGGCGGAGCACCGACACCCCGCCGGGCAGCGATCCGGCGACCACGGCCGTGTCGTCGGGCACCTTGACGCCATCCAGCGTGACCCCGCCCTGTGCGATGGCGCGACGAGCCTCGCTGAGGCTGCCGACCAGGCCGGTGTCCACGAGAGCATTGACGACCGGCGTCCCTGGCGGCAGTTCGGCATGCGGCAGCTCGCGCAGGGCGCTCTGCAGCGTCCCGGCATCCAGCGCGGTCAGGTCGCCTTGGCCGAAGAGGGCCTCGGATGCCGCGATCGCCGCGGCGGCGGCATCCGGGCCGTGCACGAGGCTGGTCACCTCGAGTGCGATCCGCTTCTGGCCGATGCGGCGGAAGGGCTCCGCGGCGTGCGCGTCCGCGACCTGCTCGATCTCGGCCCGGGTGAGGAAGGTGAACACCTTCAACCGGTCCGCCACGTCCGCGTCATCGGTGTTCAGCCAGAACTGGTACATCGCGTACGGGCTGGTGAGCTTCGCGTCCAGCCAGACCGCGTTGCCTTCGCTCTTGCCGAATTTGCGGCCGTCGCTGTTGGTGATCAGCGGCGTGCCGATGGCGTGCACGCTCCTGCCTTCGGCGCGATGGATCAGATCGACCCCGCTGGTGAGGTTCCCCCACTGGTCGCTGCCGCCGGTCTGCAGCACGCAGTCGTACTGCAGGAACAGCTCGCGGTAGTCCAGCCCCTGCAGGATCTGGTAGCTGAACTCCGTGTAGCTGATGCCCTCGTCGGAGTTCAGCCGTGCGCTGACGGCATCCTTCTTGAGCATCGTGCCGACCCGGTAGTGCTTCCCGATCTCCCGGAGGAAGTCGATGGCGCTCAGCGGCGCGGTCCAGTCCAGGTTGTTGACCATTCGGGCGGCGTTGTCGCCGTCGAAGCTCAGGAACCGCTCGACCTGCGCCTGCAGGTAGCCCACCCACTCGGCGACCGTCTCTTTGGTGTTCAGCACCCGCTCGGCCGTGGGCCGGGGATCCCCGATCAGTCCGGTCGACCCGCCGACCAGCCCGAGGGGCCGATGCCCGGCCAACTGCAGCCGGCGCATGACCAGGAGCTGGACGAGGTTGCCCAGGTGCAGGCTCGGCGCGGTCGGATCGAAGCCGCAGTAGTACACGACGGGCGGTCCGGCGAGCAGGGCCCGCAGGGCGTCCTGATCGGTGGAGACGTGGACGAGCCCTCGCCACACCAGTTCGTCCCAGACGTTCTCGAACGTCGGATCGTTGGCGGGGACGCTCGCAGTCAGGGCGGGAGAAGACACGCGTGCCAGGTTATCAGCGGGCCGCCGGCCTCCTCGATGCGCCCGACCCCGGTAAGCCGACGGACCTCATCGAGTTCAGATATGCCTGCGAGCTTCACCGGCACATCGCGCAGATCCGTTAAGTCTTGTAGCATGATCCAACTGAATGAAGTTCATTGACTTATCACTGGGGAGGACCGTGTTCGTTCTCACCGCGGACCAGCGCGACAGCCGGACCAGCGCCGACCTGGTCCCCGCCGGAGTGGACCTGGTCCAGCGGGCGGCCGGTGACCGACTCGCGATCCCGGTGCAGCGCAACGCGGGCGACGAGCTTCAGGCCCTCACCGGCAGCGCAGCCGGCGCGCTGGCGATCGCGCTGGCGTTGCTGCGCGACGGCGGTTGGAGTGTGGGGCTCGGCGTGGGCAGCGTGGACACGCCGCTCCCTGACGACATCCGCGCCGGTCGTGGGCCGGCGTTCGTGCTCGCCCGTGACGCCGTGGATCGAGCCAAGAACGCGCCCGGTCGCGTGGCGGTGGCCGCCGCGGATTTCCGTGCGGCGCAGGATGCCGAGGCCTATCTTCGCCTGCTGGTCGATCTGCGCGATCGCCGTTCCGCGCAGGGATGGGAAGTCGCCGATCTGCTCGAGGAAGGTCTGACGCAGAAGGACATCGCCGCGCGGCTGGGAATCACGCCCACGGCGGTGAGCCTGCGGGCCAAAGCCGGCGGCCTCCGTCTGGAGGAAGCCGCCATTCCCGCGCTGGAGCGCACACTGGCGGCTCTGGACTCCGGTTCGGCCACGGACCCCGTGCAAGACTGACCGCATGCCCGTGCTCTTCCCCGAGGCGATCATCGTCGCACTGCTGTCGATCTTCCTGTTCCTTGCGATGTGCGCAGCGCTGGTGTTGATCATTCTCAGCCTGCGGCGCCCGAGCACCGTCCCGCTGATCGCGGCAGGCGTGCTGGTACTGCTGGCACTGATCGTCGTCGTGGTCTCCCCCGTCAACGTTCCGCTTCTGATGGGCCTGATCGTCGCCCTGCTGGGCACCGCGGTGGCCGTTCTGGGCGGGAACCCGGTCACGCGGCGCATCCTCGAGATCGCCACCCACGGCCGGGTGCGGGACGGAGCCAACGGCGGCATCATGCTCGACACTCAGGCCGCGGGCGTCACGGACGGAGCCGAACCCACCACGTCGACGGAGGTGCTGCGGGGCGGCACGACGATCGGCTACCTCGAGCGACTCGCGGTGGTGATGTCCCTCATCGTCGGCTTCCCGGAGGCGCTGGCCATCGTCGTGGCGATCAAGGGCGTCGGCCGGTTCTCCGAGCTCGCCGCCGCCGAGGCGCGCGAGCGCTTCATCATCGGGACGCTTTCCAGCCTGCTGTGGGCGTGCCTCGTCGGCGCGCTGGTGCGCCTGGCGATCTGGTGAGGCACCCGGTCAGCGGGCCGGGACGCCGTCAGAGACCGAGAGCGTGTGCCGCGGCCTGAACGCGCGAGATCAGCTCCGCCCTCTGTTCGGTCACGCGCACGGGCGCGGTGCCGCCGACTCCGTCGCGGCTGGAGACCGAACCGGAGATCGTGAGGATCTGCCGGACGTCCGGCGACAGGTGCGGTGACACCGAGGCGAGCATCTCGTCGGTGACCTGGTCGAGTTCGAGGCCGCGCTGCTCGCACAGCTGGACCAGCGCCCCGGAGATCTCGTGGGCATCGCGGAAGGGGATGCCGCGTTTGACCAGCCACTCGGCGACATCCGTGGCCAGCGAGAAGCCCTGCGGCGCGAGCTGCGCCATCCGCTCGGTGTCGAATCGAAGGGTGGCCACCATGCCTGCGAAGGCGGGCAGCACGAGTTCGAGCGTCCGGACCGAGTCGAATACCGGCTCCTTGTCCTCTTGAAGGTCGCGGTTGTACGCCAACGGCAGTCCCTTCAGCGTCGCGAGGAGGCCGGTCAGATTGCCGATCAGGCGTCCGGCCTTGCCGCGCGCGAGTTCGGCGATGTCGGGGTTCTTCTTCTGCGGCATGATGCTCGAGCCGGTGGAGTAGCCGTCATCCAGTGTGACGAAACCGAATTCACGGGTGTTCCAGATGATGATCTCCTCGGCGAACCGCGAGATATCCACGGCGATCATGGCGGTGATGAACGCGAACTCCGCCACGACATCCCGCGCCGACGTGCCGTCCAGGGAGTTCTCGGCCGGGCGGGCCATCCCCAGCTCGCGCGCGATCAGCAGGGGGTCCAGCCCCAGGGTGGCGCCGGCGAGGGCGCCTCCGCCGTACGGTGACACGGACGCTCGGGCGGACCAGTCCCGCAAGCGCTCGAGGTCTCGCACCAGCGGCCAGGCATGGGCCTGCAGGTGATGAGCGAGCAGCACCGGCTGCGCGTGCTGCAGGTGAGTGCGACCCGGCATGATCGCCTCGGGGTGCGCCTCGGCCTGCGCCACGAGCGCGTCCACGACTCGGAGGATGGCCCGGGCGATGGTGCGCGAGTGATCCAGCATGTACATGCGGATCAGGGTCGCGATCTGGTCGTTGCGGCTCCGTCCCGCGCGCAGCTTGCCGCCGAGCTCGGAACCCACCGCGACGATCAGCGCCTGCTCCAGCGCGCCGTGCACGTCTTCGTCGTTCGGGCCGGGGAGCAGGGTGCCGTCGACGATCCTCTGCGCCAGCGCGTCGAGGCCGGCGTGCATGGCCGTCTCCTCGTCGGCGTTCAGGTACCCCGCGGCGGCGAGCGCCTTCGCGTGCGCGTGCGAACCGGCGATGTCATAGAGCGCGAGATCCCAGTCGAAGTGGGTCGAGCGGCTCAGCGCGGCCAGCTCCGGTGCGGGTCCCGACGCGAATCGCGCGCCCCACAGGGCTCCCTCGTTGGTGCCTTCCGGCTTCGTATCGCTCATCCGCTCAGCCTAACCGCGCCGCACCAGCACTCGTGCGAGCCGGTCCATCGCCCACTCCAGCGGGCCGCGGCCGACCAGCAGCGCCCATGCCGTACAGCCGACGATCAGGCCGATCGTGAGGGGCCAGAACGGCTCCAGGTCGCGGAATCCGCCGAGGTCGCCGGGATTGCCCAGGATCGCCGTGGCGGCGATCGCCCAGATCACCAGCTGGGCGGTGTAGGCGGTCAGCGGCATGGCGCCGACGGCGCGCAGCGGCAGGACGACCCATACCAGGACGGTCCGGCACGCCAGCAGGCAGAACCCGATCACGGCGAGCGCGAAACCCCCCGAGCCGATCACCTCGAGCACGCCGCTGGAGTGCGGATCCGCCGTCCAGACCGCCCCCCAGAAGGACGTCGGTTCGGTCGGCTGACGGGCTCCGGTGGCGCCGTGCAGGCCGTAGCCCACCACCGCGAGAATGGCGCCGGCGCCCAGGAGCCACAGCTGCACCTCAGCGCGGAGGACGCCGGAGCGTGCGGCGCCGATGCCCGCGACCACGAACGCGATCCAGACCGGGAAGGGATAGTGCCACCCGAGGGCCTGGTCCACCAGCTGTCCGTTCCATGTGGACCAGAAGGGCAGGCGGTCCAGGGCGACGACCGCGAACGGCATCACCACGCCGAGCGCCCCGGCCAGCAGGAACAGTGCGCGCGCACCGAGCGAGACCAGGGGCAGAGCGAGCAGGAACAGGATCGCGTACGCGGGCAGGATCACGTACACCGGCACCCCGGTGGCGATCAGGAGGATGCCGATCACCCAGAGCACCGCTGCCCGCACCACCAGCCGCCCGCGCGCCACGCGCAGCTGCGGCGGCGGCAGCGGGTGACGGCCGCCCGTGACGAGCCCGATCGACACGCCGGCGAGCGTCGCGAACAGGATCGAGGAGCGGCCCTCCACGACGCCCATCCAGGTGGATGCGTCCTCGAAGTCGACGTCCGCAAGCCACAGCAGGTGCGCGGCGATCATGCCGATCACGGCGAGGCCGCGGGCCAGGTCGATACCGCCGATGCGCTGTGCACCGTTCAGCCGCTCCCACCTGGACCCGAACCAGCCGACCGCGGTGGCCCGGGGTGGGGCTACTCCTGACGAAGCAACCACACCAGGAGGGCCTTCTGCGCGTGCAGTCGGTTCTCGGCCTCATCCCACACGACGCTCTGCGGGCCGTCGATGACCTCGGCTTCGACTTCGTAACCACGATCGGCGGGAAGGCAGTGGATGAAGATCGCGTCCGGCCGGGCCAGGGACATCAGCTCGCGCGTGACCTTGTACTGGCCGAGGTCCCGCAGGCGTGCCAGCTTCTCTTCCTCCTTGCCCATGGACACCCACGTGTCGGTGACGATCACGTCGGCGGATGCGGCGGCTTCTATCGGATCCGTATAGAGCGTCAGCGATCCGCCGGTCTCGGCGGCCCGCCGGTCAGCATCGGCGACGACGTCCTCGCGCGGCGAGTAGGACTCCGGTGATGCCACGCGCACGTGCATTCCCGCGGTCACCCCGGCGAGCATGTAGGAGTGGGCCATGTTGGAGCGGCCGTCGCCGAAGAACGCCAGCGTGAGCCCGCGCAGCTCGCCCTTGTGCTCCTGGATCGTCAGCAGATCCGCCAGCAGTTGGCACGGGTGGAAGTCATCGCTCAGCGCGTTGACCACCGGAACGCGGGTGCCGGCGGCCATCTCCTCCAGGCCGGCCTGCGCGTAGGTGCGCCAGACGATGGCCGCGACCTGCCGCTCGAGCACGCGGGCCGTGTCGGACGGCGTCTCCTTGCCGCCGAGCTGACTGTTCGCGGTCGAGATGATCAGCGGCGTCCCCCCGAGATCGGCGATCCCGACCGCGAAGGACACGCGCGTGCGCGTGGACGATTTGTCGAAGATCACCGCGACGGTCTCCGGGCCGGCGAGCGGCTTCAGCTTCCACCGGTCCTTCTTCAAGGCGACGGCGAGGTCCAGGATCTCGGACTGCTCAGCCGCAGTCAGGTCGTCATCGCGCAGCAGGTGCCGGGTCATGCCGAGACCCCGTTCGCGGCGGCCGCGGCCGGCGTCTCCAGCACCAGGGCGTCCTCCACCGTCCGCAGCGCGGCGGTGAACAGACGCACGAACTCGTCGATCTCGACGTCTCCGATGTTCAGCGGGGGCACCAGGCGGATGGTCTGGTCGTTGGGCGCGTTGATGATCAGTCCGTGCTCCTGCGCGGCGGCGACGACAGCCTTGGCCACCGGATGCCGCAGCGCGACGCCGATCAGGAGGCCCTGGCCGCGGCATCCGTCGACCAGCGCCGTGTCGATCGCGCCGATGGCGGCGCGCAGCTGGCGTCCCCGCTCGGCGGAGTTGGCCACGAGACCCTCGTTCTCGATCTCGCCGAGGACCGCGCCGGCGACGGCGGTGCCCAGTGCGTTTCCGCCGAACGTGGAGCCGTGCGTACCCGGGTAGAACAGCTCGCTGGCCTCGCCGAAGGTGATCAGCGCGCCGATCGGGAAGCCGCCGCCGATGCCCTTGGCGACGGTCACTGCGTCGGGGAGGATGCCCGCGTGCTGGAAGGCGAACCACTCCCCCGTGCGACCGGCACCGGTCTGGATCTCGTCGACGATCAGCAGCGCTCCGTGCCGCTGCGTGAGTTCACGGGCCGCGCGCAGGTACCCCTCGGGAAGATCCAGCACACCCGCCTCACCCTTGATCGGCTCGACGAAGAGCGCGGCCACGCGGTCATCCAGTGCTGCCTCCAGCGCCTCGATGGTGGAATCGATGAACTCCACACCCGGAACCATGGGAAGGAACGGCTCCTGCATGTAGGGCTTGCCGGTGAGGGCGAGCGTTCCCATGGTGCGGCCGTGGAACGCGTCGGTCAGCGCGAGGATGCGCGGACGCGCGGCCTCGCCCTCCGTCGGCGCACCGTGCAGGCGGGCGAGCTTGAAGGCGGCCTCGTTGGCTTCGGCACCGGAATTGCCGAAGTAGACGCGGCCGCGGTCACCGGTACCGGCGAGGCGCTTGAGCCGAGAGGCGAGCTCCAGCTGCGGAAGCGTGGCGAAGTAGTTCGACACGTGCGCCAGCGTCGCCGCCTGCGCCGCGATCGCCTCGACGAACACCGGGTGCGCGTGACCCAGCGAGTTCACCGCGATGCCGGCGAGGAAGTCCAGGTAGCGTCGCCCGTCCGCATCCCACAGGTAGGCGCCCTCCCCACGGACGAACAGCTCCATCCGGTCGCCGAAGCTGCGCACCAGGTCGCGCCCTGCGTCATCCTGCCAACTCATCCGAGGACCACCTCTGTTCCGATTCCCTTGCTTGTGAAGATCTCCACGAGCACCGAGTGCGGCACCCGTCCGTCGATGATCGCCGCCGTCTCCACTCCGCCCTCGACCGCGTCCAGGCACGCCTGCATTTTGGGGATCATGCCCGACTCCAGCGTGGGCAGCAGCGTGCGCAGCTCGGTCGTGCTCAGGTGCGAGACGAGCGAGTCCCGGTTCGGCCAGTCGGCGTAGAGCCCGGCCACGTCGGTGAGCACGACGAGTTTGGCGGCACCGAGCGCGACCGCCAGTGCCGCGGCTGCCGCGTCCGCGTTGACGTTGAGCGAATGTCCGGGGCGATCCAGGTCCGGGGCGATGCTCGAGACGACCGGGATCCGGCCCGCGGCGAGCTGGTCGTGCACCGGCTGCGGGTCGACCTCGACGACGTCGCCCACCCTGCCCAGGTCATGCTCCACCCCGTCGAGGATGACGCCGCGGCGACGTCCGCCGAACAGCCCGGCGTCCTCGCCGGACAGGCCCGCGGCGTGGGGTCCGTGCGCGTTGATCTTGGCCACCAGCTGCGGGTTGATCTGGCCGGTCAGCACCATCCGCACGACGCCGATGGCCTCCGTGCTCGTGACGCGGTAGCCGCCCTTGAACTCGCTGGGGATCGACAGGCGGTCGAGCATCGAGGAGATCTGCGGTCCGCCGCCGTGGACGACGACGGGCTTGACGCCGACGTAACGCAGGTAGGCGATATCGGACGCGAACGCGTCCTGCAGTTCGTCGCTGACCATGGCGTTGCCGCCGTACTTGATCACGATGATCTGGTCGTTGAAGCGCTGCAGCCAGGGCAGCGACTCGATCAGCGTGGCTGCTTTCGCGCTCGCTTCGGCGGGGTCGGTGACCTGAAGATCGATGTCGGTCATGTCAGCTGCTCGTTCATGAGGCGTAGGCGCTGTTCTCGTGTACGTAGTCGTGGGTCAGATCGTTGGTCAGGATCGTCGCTGCCGCTTCGCCGACTCTGAGGTCGATGAGCAGATCCGTTGCCCGCGGGGTCAAGTCCACGTCGTCGCGGGACGCGTCCGGCCCACCCTGGCTGCACACGCGGACGCCGTTCATCCACACATCGACGTCGTAGGGATCGAAGGCCGCCTCGGTGGTGCCGATTGCGGCCAGCACCCGACCCCAGTTGGGGTCGTTGCCGAAGATCGCGGCTTTGAACAGGTTGTTGCGGGCGACCGAACGGCCCACTTCCACGGCGTCGGCTTCGGTTGCCGCGTGGACCACCCGGATGGCGATGTCGTGCGAGGCGCCCTCGGCATCGCCCTGGAGCTGGGTGGCCAGGTCGAGGCACAGTTCGGCCAGCGCGGAGGTGAAATCCTCGGGCTCCGGCGCGACACCGGAGGCGCCGCTGACCATCAGGGTGACCTGGTCGTTGGTCGACATGCAGCCATCCGAATCGAGCCGGTCGAAGGTCACGCCCGTCGCGCGGCGCAGCGCGCTGTCGGCGGCGGCCGCGTCGAGCACGGCGTCGGTCGTGATCACGACGAGCATCGTCGCCAAGCCGGGCGCCAGCATCCCGGCGCCCTTGGCCATGCCGCCGATCGACCATCCGTCCCGTCGGACGACGGAGCGCTTCGGTCGTGAATCGGTGGTCATGATGGCGAGGGATGCCGCTTCGCCGCCGTCCGGGCTCAGGGCGGCGACGCCGTCCGCGGTACCGTCGAGGACCTTCGCGCGGAAGACCTCGTCGCCGGTGCCGATCAGACCGGTCGAGCAGACCAGGATGTCGCCCGAGCTGACACCGAGCAGTTCCGCCGCCCGCTCGGCGGTCTGGTGCGTGGTCTGGAAGCCGAAGGTGCCTGTGAAGCAGTTCGCGCCGCCGGAGTTCAGGACGATCGCCTCGACGACCCCGTCCTGGATGGCCTGCTGGGACCAGAGAATGGGGTTCGCCTTGGCGCGGTTGGAGGTGAACACCGCCGCTCCGACCTTGAGAGGCCCGCGGTTGACGACCACGGCGACGTCGGTCTTCCCACTGGATTTGAGACCCGCTGCGACACCGGCCGCTTCGAAGCCCCGGGCGGCGGTGACGCTCACGGTGCGAGTCCGTTCGTTGTCAGTGCGCGGCCTTCGGGAAGGCCGAGCGCGAGGTTCATCGACTGGATGGCGGCGCCGGCAGTGCCTTTGACGAGATTGTCCACTGCGGCCACCACGACGACGCGGTTCGCGTCCCGGTCGATGGCCAGCCCGAGCAGCGCCGTGTTGGCACCCATGACGTCGGCGGTGCGCGGGAAGCGGCCGGGGGGCAGCAGCTGTACGAAGGTCTCGTCGCCGTACGCGGCTTCCCAAGCGTCACGGATGTCGGCATCCGTGACGCCGGGCGCGATCGGAGCCGTGCTGGTGGCCAGGATGCCGCGAGCCATGGGCACGATGATCGGCGTGAAGGAGATCCGGATGCCCGCACCGGCAGCCTGCGGCGTACCCGACCCGAGCGCGACGTCGCCTTCCGGGGCGGCGGCGGCCAGCGCCTGCCGGATCTCGGGGATGTGCCGGTGTGCACCGCCGACCGCGTAGGGGTTGGCGCTGCCGAGGATCTCGCTGGCCAGCAGATCCGTCTTCAGGCTCTTGCCGGCGCCGGACGGGCCGACGGCGAGCACGGTGACGATGTCGGAGGTGTCGATCACTCCGGCTGCGACACCGGGCGCGAGGCTGAGGCTCACCGTGCTCGCGTTGCATCCGGGCGCGGCGATGCGTCGTGCGCCGACGAGTCGCTCACGCTGCTTGACCCCGTGGACCAGCAGCTCGGGGACACCGTATTCCCAGGGCTCGTGGAAGTCGCCGCCGTAGAACTGGTCCCAGTCGCTGCGCGCGGAGAGGCGGTGGTCGGCGCCCGCGTCGATGACCAGGGGGGTGTCCGACAGCGCATCGGTGAACCGGCCGGATTCGCCGTGCGGGAGCGCGAGGAAGACGATGTCGTGCCCGGCCAGCACCTCCGGGGCGGTCTTCTGAAGCGTCAGATGCGCCAGGGACCGCAGATGCGGCTGCTGCTGGACGAGGTCCTGCCCGGCATTCGAGTGCGCGGTGACAGTGCGGATCTCGACGTCGGGATGAGCGGCGAGGATCCGCAGGATCTCACCGCCCGCATAGCCCGAAGCGCCGGATACGGCGACCGAATATGTCATGGATTCAACCTTAGAGTCTGGGGTCGGGGCCCTTCGACGGGCTCAGTGCTCCGGCGACGCCCACGGCTCCCCTTCCCAGGGTGCGCGGGGCCGCCTAGAGTCGGCGTCCGTCCAGACGTCGGCGCGCGGGAGCGACGCTCGATACGAGCGTGGCGGAGAGGTGCGCAGCCGAAGGCATGGGGCGACGATAGCCCCTGCGGTGTGAGCCCTGCAAATCGCGCGCTGCGCGCCACCGGGCCCGATCGGCTTTCGGAGTCCGAGGTCCCTGTCAGGATGGGGCAGTGATCACGACTGTGGCAGTGGCCGGGTACCGATCGCTGCGCGACGTCGTGGTGCCGTTGGGCGGCCTGACCGTGGTGACCGGGGCGAACGGTTCCGGAAAGTCCAACCTCTACCGCGCGCTGCGGCTGCTCGCTTCGGCGGCGAGCGGGTCGCTGGTGGCAGCCGTAGCCGGCGAAGGCGGACTGCGGTCGCTGCTGTGGGCCGGGCCGGAGGCGCCCACCGGTCAGTCGGCCGTGCAGGGGACGGTGCGCAAGCGGCCGCACGCGCTCCTGCTCGGGTTCGCCGGTGACGAACTCGGCTACGTCGTCGATCTCGGCATCCCGCAGACGGTGGGGCCCTCGCTGTTCGACCGCGACCCCGAGGTCAAGCGCGAACAGGTGTTCGCCGGGCCTGTCGCCAAGCCCTCGTCCCTGCTCATCGACCGTCACGGCGCCGCGGCGCGGGTACGCGATCGGAACTGGCGGCCCCTCGCGCAGCCGCTGATGCCGTACGAGACGATCCTGACCGACCTCGCCGACGGGGACACCGCCCCCGAGCTGCTGAGCCTGCGCCGCACGCTGGGCGGCTGGCGCTTCTACGACCACTTCCGTACGGACACCGCTGCGCCGGTGCGATCGCCGCAGGTCGGCACGCGCACCGCAGTGCTCGGCCATGACGGCACCGACGTGGCGGCGGTGTGGGCGACGATCAGGGATGCCGGGCACTCCGATGAGCTGGACCGTGAAGTGCAGCGGGCCTTCCCCGGCACGCGCGTGGACGTGATCGGCACGGACGGCCGCCTGCGTCTGGTCATGCACCAGCCCGGCCTGCTGCGCCCGCTGGAGACCGATGAGCTCTCGGACGGGACGCTGCGGTATCTGCTGCTGTGCGCCGCGTTGCTTCCGGCGGCACCGGGTCCGCTCATCGTCCTCAACGAGCCGGAGTCCAGCCTGCATCCCGACCTGCTCGGGCCGCTCGCGCAGCTGATCGCCGCGGCATCCCGTCGCACCCAGGTGCTGGTCGTGACCCACGCCGGCGCGCTCGGGTCCGCACTGGAGGATGCCGGTGCCGTGACCCATCGACTCGAGGCGACGCCGTCCGGCACCCGGATCACCGGGCAGGGCGTGCTGGATCGTCCACCCTGGCACTGGGGAGCACGCTGAGCCGCGCGCTGCCCCCGAAGGCACCCGCTATTCGCGCAGCGTGGCGCCGAATCTCTCCGCGGCAGCTGCGACGCCGGCGAGCTTGGCCTCGGTGGCCTCGGCGGCGGTCAGCGTGCGGTCCTGAGCGCGGAAGCGCAGCGCGAAGGTGAGGCTCTTCGCGCCCTCCGGCACGCCCGCGCCGCGGTAGTCGTCGACGAGCCGCATCGACTCCAGCAGGGCGCCGGCGCCCTCCGCCACAGCGGCGCGCACGTCGCCCGCCGGCACGTCCGCGCCCACCACCAGGGACAGGTCCTGCGTGGCGGCGGGATATCCCGACAGCGAGCCGGCGACGACCTTCTCGCCTGCGAGCGAGAGGATGAGGTCCAGATCGAGCTCCGCGACGATGACGCGGCCGGGCAGGTCGGCCGCCTCGGCGACGGCAGGGAGCAGCTCGCCCGCATACCCGACATCGACCGCACCGACAGACAGCACCGCCGTCCGCCCGGGATGCAGCGCTGCCCGTTCGCCCTGGGACACGGCAACACTCACTCCGGCAGCCGCCGCGATCGTGCGCACGGCGTCGAGCGCGTCGGCAAGACCGGCCGCCTCGGCGGCGGCGCCCGGCTGCTTCGCCGAAATCAGACCGGCCAGCAGGATCGCCACGTGCCGGTGCTGCGGCGGAATGGACACGTCCAGGGCGGTCAGGGTCGCGGCATCCGGGCGCACGGCGAGCGGGGGCACGAACGATGTGCCGTACGTCACGCCGGCTTCGGGGAGGAACACGGAACCGGTCTCGAAGAGCTGGAGGTCGGTGAAGCCGCGTGCCACGTTGCGGTGCGCAACCCGCAGCAGCGCCGGCACGAGGCTGCGGCGCAGGAACGGCGCCTGCCCGTCCAGCGGGTTCGCGAGCTTGACGCTCGGCAGGTGCGCGCCGGAGGCGGAGCCGTGCAGATCGTTCTGATCCTGCGTGGTGAAGGGGAACGACGGTGTCTCGACATAACCGGCGGCCGCGAGGGCGTTGGCCACACGGCGTCGTCCCTGCTGGGCCGGCGTCAGACCGCGCCCGGACGGCGGCGTGGGAAGGAGGGACGGGATCCGGTCGTACCCCTCGATGCGGGCGACCTCCTCGGCGAGGGTCCACTTGTCGGTCAGGTCCGGACGCCAGGACGGGGGTGAGACCACCAGTTCGTCACCGCGGTCGTCCACTTCGCACCCGATCAGCCGCAGCGCGCCGATCACCTCGGAGGTGGGGTAGTTCACGCCGATCAGGCCCTGCACGAAGCCCACCGGCAACACGATGTGCGACCGCGTCCACGGCGCGAACAGCGCCCCGCCGAGCTCGTCGATCGTGCCCCCTGCCAGCTCGACCATCAGGTCCGCGACGCGCTGGGCAGCCACGAACGGGATGTTCGGGTCGACTCCGCGCTCGAAACGACGCGAGGCCTCGGACGGCAGCTTGTGCCGGCGTGCGGTGCGCGCGATGGAGACCGGGTCGAACACGGCGGCCTCGATCAGGACGTTCTTGGTGTCGGGCCCCATCTCGGTTGTTCCGCCGCCCATGACGCCGGCCAGACCGATCGGACCGGACTCGTCGGTGATGAGCAGGTCTTCCGGATCCAGCGCACGGACCTTGCCGTCGAGCGTCTCGAGCTGCTCGCCCGGCGTCGCGCGACGAACGGTGATGCCGCCGGTGAGCTTGTCCAGGTCATAGCCGTGGATCGGGTTGCCCAGCTCCAACATGACGTAGTTGGTGATATCGATCAGGACCCCCAGCGAGCGGATGCCGGCAAGGCTCAGGCGCGCGGTCATCCACGCGGGCGTGGGCGCGGTCGCGTCGACTCCGCGCACGGTGCGCACCACGAACTCCGATGCGCCCACGCGGCCGCGGATCGGTGCGACGTCTTCGACAGCGATGACGAAGCCATGACCGGGCTCGACCTGGTGCGGCGGACGCAGCCCCGGGTCGCGGAAGGTCGCGCCGGTCGCGTGCGAGTACTCGCGCGCCACACCGCGCAGCGACAGCGCGTAGCCGCGGTCCGGGGTCACGTTGATCTCGACTGCGACGTCGTTCAGCCCCAGCAGTTCGATCGCGTCGGTGCCCACGGGCGCGTCGATACCCAGAGCGGCAAGACGCAGGATGCCGTCGTGCTCTTCGCCGAGGCCCAGCTCCCTGGCCGAGGCGATCATGCCGTCGGACACGTGGCCATACGTCTTGCGCGCGGCGATGGGGAACGGGCCGGGCAACACGGCGCCCGGGAGCGTCACCACGACCTTGTCGCCGACGAAGAAGTTGCGGGCACCGCACACGATGCCGTGGACGGCGTCGCCGCCGTCGGCCGCGGTCTCCCCGTCCGGAGCAACGCGCACCTGGCACCAGCGGATGGTTTTGCCGTTGGACTGCGGTTCCTCGACGAAGTCGAGCACCTCGCCCACGACGATCGGACCGGACAGCTCGAAGCGGTGGATGTCCTCCTCCTCGAACCCGACGCGCACGAGCGCGGCCAGCACGTCCTCGGGTGCGGCATCCACCGGCACATCGACGTACTCCCGCAGCCAGGAGAGCGGAACGCGCATCAGACCACCATCCCGAACTGCTCGCTGAAGCGGATGTCGCCTTCGGCCATGTCACGCATGTCCTGGACGTCGCTGCGGAACATCAGCGTCCGTTCGATGCCCATTCCGAACGCGAAGCCGGAGTACTGCTCGGGGTCGATGCCGGCCGCCCGCAGCACATTCGGGTTGATCATGCCGCAGCCGCCCCACTCGATCCAGCGGGCTCCGCCTGTGAAGGTCGGATGCCACAGGTCCAGCTCGGCCGAGGGCTCGGTGAAGGGGAAGAAGTTCGCGCGGAAGCGCGTCTTGGCCTCCGGCCCGAACAGCACGCGGGCCGCATGGTCCAGCGTGCCCTTCAGATGCGCCATGGTGATGTTCTTGTCCACCACGAGTCCCTCGAACTGCGTGAACACGGGCAGGTGGGTGGCGTCGAACTCGTCGGTGCGGTAGACCCGCCCCGGGCACAGCACATAGATCGGGATGTCCCGCTCCAGCATGGATCGCACCTGAACGGGGCTGGTGTGCGTGCGCATCACGAGGTGGCGCTCCACCGGATCGACGAAGAACGTGTCCTGCATCTGGCGCGCGGGGTGATCGGCATCGAAGTTCAGCGCGTCGAAGTTGTACCACTCGTGCTCGAGCTCGGGGCCTTCGGCGATCTCCCAGCCCATGCCCACGAAGATGTCCGCGATCTGCTCCTGCAGGAGCGAGATCGGGTGCCGCGCCCCCACGCGGGCGCGGACGGGCAACGCCGTGACATCCACCCGCTCGGACTCCAGCCGGGCAGCGGTCTCGGCCTCGGCGATCGCGGCCTCGCGGGCGGCGAGCGCCTGGTTCACACGGCCCCGCGCCTGACCGATCAGCTTGCCGAACTCGGACTTGCGCTCCGGGGCGACCTCGCGCATGCGGGAATTGAGCTTGGCCAGCGGCGAGCCCTCTGCGATGTGCGCGGAGCGCACCGCCTTGATGGCGGCGCTGTCGGATGCCGCGGCGATGGCGTCCAGAGCAGCCTGGGCGGCGGCATCCACCGCCTCGGGCGTGATTTCGGGAAGGTCAGACACGAGAAGCGAGTCTACCGAGGGCGGATGAGCCCGCCGTCGCACTAGAGCTGCGTTCTGGACTCCGACTGCTTCGCGGCCGCGCTGGTCTCTGCCCCCAGGATCGCCTGCGTCGGATCCAGCGGCTGAGCCGGTCCCTTCGCCCTGCGCCGGCGCATTCCCCCGCTCGCGGTGCGGCGGGACAGCCAGCGCGCGAACCAGGACAGGGTCAGGTTGATGGCGAGGTAGATCGCCAAGGTCACGGCGAACAGCGAGAACAGGTACCGGTTGCCGTAGAAGCTGCCGAGGTTGTTGATGTTGTTGCGGATGATCTCGTTGTATCCGACGATGTAGCCCAGCGAGGTGTCCTTCAGCAGCACCACCAGCTGGGCCACGATGATCGGCAGCATCTGGCGGAACGCCTGAGGGAACTCGACCAGCATCTTGGACTGGAACTCCCGCATGCCGACGCTCAGCGCCGCTTCCCGCTGTCCTCGTGGCAGCGCGACCAGACCGGCGCGCAGGATCTCGCCGATCAGCGTTCCGTTGTACAGGATGAGCGCGATCACGACCGCCCAGAAGGCTCCGGTCGAGGCGATGAGGAGGATGAACAGCATCATCAGCAGCACCGGCATGCCGCGCAGGAATTCGATCAGCCACGCCGTCGGAATGCGCACCCACGCGATCGTCGAACTGCGCAGCAGCGACAGGACGATGCCGAGCGCGATCGCGCCGACGCCGGCCACCGCCGCGGCCTGCAGCGTCGCGACGACGCCTTCGGCGATGAACACCCACACCTGTGGGTCGGCGAAGATGTTCCACCGCGTGGCGTCGAACATGCCCGGCAGCGTGATGCCGCCGGACTGACGCGGGGCGGCCAGGAGCGTGTACACCCAGAACCCGCCCGCGAGGATCAGCAGGAGCGCGACGATCGACACGATCAGCGAGACCCTGCGGGCCCTGGGGCCGGGCACGTCGAACAGCACGCTGTTGCCGCTCATCGGCGCACCACCCATCGCTTCTCGAGTTGGCCGGCGAAGTAGCCCAGGGGCACGGTGATGACGAGGTACAGCAGCGCGGCGGTGAACAGGATCTGCAGCACGATGTTGCCGTTGTCATTGGCGAGCTGACGGGTGGTGGCGAACAGTTCGACGACGAAGAAGCCGCCGGCGACCGAGGTGTTCTTGGTCAGCGCGATGAAGACGTTGATCAGCGGGGGCACGGTCATCCGGAACGCCTGCGGCAGGACCACCAGGCTGACGGTCTGCCCGAAGCCGAGTCCGATGCTGCGCGCCGCCTCAGCCTGACCGATCGGCACGCCGTTGATGCCGGAGCGCAGGGCTTCGGCGACGAAGGGGGACGTGTAATACGTCAGCGCGACGAACGCGAGGATCAGGTACGGGGCCCGCACTCCCAGCATCGGAAGCACGAATGCCGTGAAGATGAACACGAGCGTGAGCGGGGTGTTGCGGGCGATCTCCACCCAGAAGGCGGCGAACACGCGCAGCGAGGCGACCGGCGAGATGCGCATCGCGGCGATCAGGGTGCCCAGGATGAGGGCGGCGACGCCGGAGACGACCAGAAGGAGCAGGGTAACGCGGAAGCCCGCCCAGAACTCGGGCATCAACGACCACAGCTGTTCCATCGGGCCTCCTCTCGTGGGCGGTTCGCATCGGGGGGGGGATGCCCGGGCCGGCGTCACCGCCGGCCCGGGCATCCGATCGATCAGTAGCGGTCGACTGCCGGCGGGTCGATGTACGGCAGCACCGTGCCGGCCGTGGCGTCCCATGCCGCCTGGTAACGGCCGTCCTCGTATGCCTTCTCGAGGACGTCGTTGATCCAGTCGCGGAACTCGGTGTCCTCCAGCGCGAGACCGATGCCGTAGGGCTCGTCCGTGAACGGCTCTCCGACGACCTTGAACTCGCCCTCGTTCTGGGCGGCGAGGCCGGCGAGGATGACGTTGTCCGTGGAGACGGCGACGACCGTGCCGTTGCGCAGCGGCTCGAGGCAGTTCGAGTACGTGTCGGTCAGGACGACCTCGGCACCGAGTGCCGCGAGGTTCGCGGCCGGCGTGGAGCCGGTCACCGAGCACACCGGCTCCCCGACGAGGTCCTTCTCGTCGGTGATGTCATCGTTGTCCGCGAGCACGAGGATCGACTGGCCTGCCATGTAGTACGGGCCGGCGAACGAGACGACTTCCTTGCGCTTGTCGTTGATGGTGTACGTCGCCACGACGATGTCGACTTCACCGTTCTGGATGAACGGCTCGCGGTTGGCGGAGACCGCTTCCTTCCACTCGATGTCATCCTGGGCGATGCCCAGCTCGGCGGCGACGATCTTGCCGATCTCGACGTCGAAGCCCTCGGGACCGTTCGGACCCTTGAGACCGAACAGCGGCTGATCGAACTTCGTTCCGATCGTGATGGTGCCCGCCTCGGCGAGCGCTGCCATCGTGCTGCCCTCGGCGAACGTGGGAGCCGGCTCGGGGGTCGCCGTCGCGTCACCGCCGGCGTCTCCGCCACCAGAGGCGCACCCGGCGAGCGTGAGCGCGCCGGCTGCGGCCAGCGCGATCAGGGCGAGTCGTGTTCTCTTCATGTCCTACCAGTCCTTTGCTGTGTCCGGACCGCTTGTGGCGGCCCATTCGTTCCGTGTGTCCTGACCGCGGTGCAGCGGCCGAGGTGCATCAGTGCTCGAGGATCTTGGACAGGAAGTCCTGCGCCCTCGGGCTCTGCGGGTTTGTGAAGAACTCCTCGGGCGTCGCCTCTTCGACGATGGCGCCGTCGGCCATGAACAGCACTCGGTCCGCGGCCTTGCGGGCGAAGCCCATCTCATGCGTGACGACGATCATCGTCATGCCGTCCGCGGCCAGACCGATCATGACGTCGAGGACCTCGTTGATCATCTCGGGGTCCAGAGCGCTGGTCGGTTCGTCCATCAGGATCAGTTTCGGATCCATGGCGAGCGATCGGGCGATGGCCACGCGCTGCTGCTGACCGCCGGACAGCTGCGCCGGCATCTTCTTCGCCTGGTTCGCGACCCCGACCCGGTCAAGCAGCGCCATGGCCTTCTCCTCGGCCGCTTTGCGCGAGAGCTTGCGCACCTTGATCGGGCCGAGGGTGACGTTCTCGAGGACGCTCTTGTGTGCGAACAGGTTGAAGGACTGGAAGACCATGCCGACGTCCGCTCGCAGGTGTGCCAGCGCCGTGCCCTCTTCGGGCAGGGGGACGCCGTCGATCGCGATCTTGCCGGAGTCGATGGTCTCGAGTCGGTTGATCGCGCGGCACAGCGTGGATTTGCCCGACCCGGAGGGGCCGATGACCACGACGACCTGGCCCCGGTTGACCACGGTGTTGATGTCTTTGAGGACGTGAAGGTCGCCGAAGTGCTTGTCGACATGCTCGACGACCACGAGCGGTTCGCCACGGCGAACGTTGATGTTCGAGGTCCTCGGCGCCGCTGCGGGTGATTCCGGTGTCGCCATGATCCCCACACTATTGGCCGCGCGGGCCCGGACGTCGACACTCCGCGCGAGCTTTACCGGACTGTAACCGGACGCGCCCAGCTCACGCGGGCTCGCTGGAGCGCTGAGCGAAGGCGGTTTCGTAGAGGCAGACGCTGGCCGCGGTGGCCAGGTTCAACGATTCGGCGCGGCCGTAGATGGGCAGGCGCAGCGACAGATCGACCAGCGCGAGGGCGTCCTCGTCCAGGCCGCGTGCCTCGTTGCCGAACAGCCATGCGGTCGGCTCGGCCAACAGCGGGCGGGCGGCCACGAAGTCTCCGCCACCGACATCGGCTGCCACTACGCGCACCCCGGCCGCGCGGGCGCGCTCGACGGCGTTCACCAGGTCGACGCCGACGGCGACGGGGAGGTGGAACAGCGACCCGGTCGTGGCGCGCACCACCTTGGGGTTGTACGGGTCGACGGTGCGCCCGGTGAGGATCACCGCATCTGCGCCCGCGGCATCCGCTGCCCGGATGATCGTGCCCAGGTTGCCGGGATCACGCACCTCCTCGCAAATCGCGACGAGCCGAGGCGCGGCCGCGAAGATGTCGCGCAGGGAGGTCGGTGTCTGGCGGGCGACCGCGACGATGCCCTGCGGCGTGACCGTGTCCGCCATCGCGTCCAGGACGGCCTCGGTCGTGAACACCACCTCGACCCCGGAGTCGCGTGCGGAGTCACGCAGATCGCCGTGCCGCTCCAGAGCGGACGGCGTCGCGAACAGCTCCAGCACGGTTTCGGGGCGGTACGCGAGAGCCTCTCGGGCGGCCTGCGGACCCTCGAGCAGAAAGAGGCCCGTCTCCTGTCGCGCGCTGCGCTTGGTCAGCTTGGCCACGGCGCGAACGCGGGGCGAGCGCGGATTCTCGAGCACTAGTTCAGTGTAGGGCGACCGGAGCCGCGCCCGCGGCGCCCACCGGCCGTGACGGCGGCATGCGGATGCCGAAGCGGGCAGCACGCTCCGGACACGCGGAAGGGGCGCCCTCCCGAAGGAGGACGCCCCTGCATCGACTGCGGAGACTACGCCGACTTGGGCGCGTTCACGTCGCCCGGCAGCGCGGCCTTGGCGGTCGCGACGAGCGAGGCGAAAGTCGCCGGCTCGTGGACGGCGAGCTCGGCCAGCATGCGACGGTCGACCTGGACACCGGCGAGGCCGAGGCCCTGGATGAAGCGGTTGTACGTCATGCCGTTCGCGCGCGACGCGGCGTTGATGCGCTGGATCCACAGACGGCGGAAGTCGCCCTTGCGCTTGCGACGGTCACGGTACGCGTAGACCAGCGAGTGGGTGACCTGCTCCTTCGCCTTGCGGTACAGGCGCGAGCGCTGACCCCGGTAACCGGAGGCGCGCTCGAGGATGACGCGACGCTTCTTGTGGGCGTTGACAGCCCGCTTGACTCTAGCCATTTCTCATGTTCCTAACGTGATTCGGCGCGCTCAGCGACCGAGAAGCTTCTTGGCCATCTTGGTGTCCGACTTCGACAGGACCTGGTCCTGGTTGAGCCGACGCGTGCGCTTGCTCGCCTTGCCCTCAAGGTTGTGGCGCATGCCGGCCTGCTGCTTCATCAGCTTGCCGCTGCCAGTGATCTTGAAGCGCTTCTTGGCACCCGAGTGGGTCTTCTGCTTCGGCATCTCATCGTTCCTTTTGTTGGATGTCGCCCTGCTGGGCGTCGTTGTGCATCCCCGCAGGGCGGGAGTCTGGGGCGGCTACTCGGCGGGCGCCGAGGCCGATTCGTCGTCGGTGTCGCTGTCGGTGTCGTCGTCTTCGTCACCGGACGCCGAGTTGCGTGAGGCTTCCTTGTTGGCGACCCGCTGAGCGTTCTGCTCGGTCTTCAACTCGGACTTGTTCTTGTGCGGCGCGACCACCATGACCATGTTGCGTCCGTCGATCGTGGGGCTGGATTCGACCGTGCCGAACTCCGCGACGTCCTCGGCGAACTTGCGCAGCAGGCGCACGCCCTGCTCGGGACGAGACTGCTCGCGTCCGCGGAACAGGATCATCGCCTTCACCTTGTCGCCGCCCTTGAGGAAGCCCTCGGCGCGCTTGAGTTTGGTTATGTAGTCGTGGGCCTCGATCTTCAGACGGAACCGGACCTCTTTGAGGATGGTGTTGGCCTGATTGCGCCGGGCCTCCTTGGCCTTCTGCGCTGCTTCGTACTTGAACTTCCCGTAGTCCATGATCTTGACGACGGGCGGCTTCGAGTTGGGAGCCACCTCGACCAGGTCGAGATCGGCATCCTGCGCCAGACGCAAGGCAACCTCGATGCGTACGACGCCGACCTGCTCTCCGTTCGGGCCCACGAGGCGGACCTCGGGCACGCGGATGCGGTCATTGGTGCGGGGATCGCTGATGCGGAACTCCTCTTCGTGCGGATGTCAGCCACCGCGACACGGGATGCATCGCGGGCGGAAGAGAGACTCGATTCCACCCGCACGACGCGTGAGCGCCGGCTTCTGCACCCGGTATCCCCTGCACGGCGTTTCATTTCCGGTGTTGGGGGGCTACCCCGGCCGCAAGCGGACGGAGCGGAGTGCGTGACCCGGTAGCCTGGAGCGGCAAGCGCGGGTGGGATGTGAATCCTCTTTCGGTCCGAAGCATGTCGCTCCGGAGCCCGCCAAAGTCTAGCAGAGAGTGACACGTGAACACGATTCCGGCCCCCGACGACGACCTTGCAGCCGGAAAGGTGGCACAGGATGCCGAGCGCCAGGCGCGCTGGGAAGCGCAAGACCGAGCAGCTGCCGCCGCGACACGCGACATCGCAGACGTCCCCGCGGTAGAGGTGATCACCACCGCCGCGGTGCACCTGATGAGCGCCGCCGCGGTCAAGGTGGGTCTGGCCGACGATCCCTCGACGCAGACCGACCTCGATGAGGCCCGCAAGCTGATCAACGCCCTCGCGGGTCTCATCACCGCGGGAGCGCCGGAGATCAGCGACATGCACGCGCGCTCCCTCCGGGATGGGCTGCGCTCGCTTCAGCTCGCGTTCCGCGAGGCCTCGACGATCCCCGACCCCATCGGCAAGGGTCCGGGCGAGAAGTGGACCGGCCCGGTCAACTGATCGGGGATCGCCGAGCGGCCGAGCGCGCCGGCCGTGTCGAGCCGACGCGCTGAGGCCTCGTCGTGGGCGAGGACGATGATGCAGTCCCCCGCTTCGAACGCCCGTTGCTCCGACTTCAGCGGGTTCAGGTGCACGCCGTACGCCGCCGCGCTGGAATGCGCATCAGAGGCGACGCGGTATCCGATAGCCGTCTCGCCCCGCGCGGAGGCGGCCGAGGTGACGGTGTAGAAATCCACCGTCATCTCGGGAACGATGTAGAGTTCCGCGGGCCGCAGGTAGACCTCCACACCCGAGCTGGAGAACAGCTCGGCGAAGACCGCGACGAGGTGCTCGCTTTCGCTGATCTGCGAGAGCATGAGGCTGACCAGCCTGTCGCTGACGATGAAGTCGTCCGCCCGGGTGACCTCTGCCAACTCACGGTTCCTGTCATCGAGCATCTCGCTGACGATGTTGACGCTGATCGCCTGCTTGTCGGCGATGTCGCGCAGGTGCAGCAGGGTGACCAGCGTCCGCGCGTCCGCGGCCTGGATCCCCAGCTCTCGGTAGGCGAGAACGAGAATGTGGTCGAAGCTGACGATGTCCAGCGCATCCAGGACCGCGCGACTTGTCGAGTCCACGCTCTGGAACGACACCTCCACGCCAGCGGACACATGCAGTTGCGGTGCGGCGACGTCGGCCGCAATGCACACCGTCGATCCGGGCGCGACGTACGAGCCGAGTTCGTCCAGCATGGTCTGCATGCTCGAGTTGTAGCCCAGGATGAGCGTGTGCTCAGGACGAGCGGGGCTGGGCACGGCCAGGCGGACGGCGCTCTCCTCGGGCGTTCCCGGCTCGGACGGGCGGATCGTGCTGTCATCCTCGGCGATGACGATGAGCCGGTCGGCATCCTCCAGCAGGTAGTCAGCCGGTGGGTTCAGCTGCACCTGAGTGTCCCGCTGGACGCCCAGGAGCGTGGAGTCCGCGAAGCGCAACTGGGCATCGAAATAGGTGAGCCCCGCGAACTGCGGCGCGTCTGTGAAGTAGATCTCGTCGCCGGCGAAATCCAGCAGCTGGGTGTACACCGCGCTCAGCCCGCTCTGACGACATGTCTGCACCGTCATACGGCTGATCAGCTCCCCGGCGAGAAGCCAATGCGCCCGGCCGCGCCCGACCAGGCCCGCTGCTTCGAGATTGCGTGGATCCCGCAGCTCCGCGACGATGCGAGGGATGTCGCCGCCGGCGGTAGCGGCATGGCGGGTCAGCGCGAGAGCGATCTTGATCACTGCCGCATCCGGGTCCTCTTCCTCGTCCGAGGGGAGGATCACGACGCTCCGGGCCTCGCGGGGACTGGCGATTCTCAGGTCGAGCACCGACATGGGATCCCCTCGCCGGCAGATGATGGCTGTTCTGCCCGGGTGGGGGACGTGCACCCGGATCTCCTCTTCCATCTCGAGTTTGTCGCGATCGGCGAGGATGACGATGACGCTCCGCCGGCGTGACTCGTTCGCGACGCAGATCTCGGAGACGATCGGGAAGAGCTTGCCGGACCAGCCGAGGACCAGGGTGTGGCCCTCCTCGACGACGCGCGAGCGGCCCTTGCGCAGTGACGCCATCTTGTCGTCGAACGCGCCCGAGACGATCCCGATCAGACTCGCGACGATGATGAGTCCGCCGATGGTCACGATGAGCATGAGGATGCGAAAGCCCCAGCCCGCGTCCGCGCCCATCGTGCCGGGGTCGAGCGTCCGCATCAGGTTGCCCCAGACGACATCCCAGAAGTCACCTTCGTCGGCGCCGTCGGGGAACACGCGGAACACCATGACCAGCAGGGCGATGAGCAGCACGAACACGATCGTGGCGGCGCCGAGCAGCGCCATGATGGCGATCGTCCCCCGCGCCATCCAGTTGTCGAAGCGATACTGCAAGCGCGCGCGCACGCCTAGTGCGTCCATCTCGTCCCCCGTGTCCACGCTGACCCGCGGCGCACCACAACCCCCGGCACCCCCATGCGTGGGCCAACCCTAGCGTGCGCTTACCGACGGCTGCGCTGAACGACGCTCGTGGGCGAGGACGGCGGCAGCCCGGTCAGGAACCGATCCCCAGCGCTGCAGCCCCGCGGGCGACGGCGTCCACGGTGCGGCGGACCGCCGCCTCATCGGTGCCCCAGTTGCTGACCGCGAACCGCACGACGGCTCGTCCTTGCCACACCGAGGACGAAGCCCATACGGTGCCTTCCGCGCGCAGCCACTCCCCCAGGGCGAGCGTGTCTTCGTTGTCATGCGCCGCCAGGCACACCTGCGTGAACACGACGTCGTTGATCACCTCGAGTCCCGCGATCCCGCGGAAACCATCGGCGAGCGCAAGAGCGGCGTCGACGAGGCCATCCACGAGACCCGCGACGCCGCGAGTGCCCAGCGAGCGCAACGCAGCCCATACCGGCACGCCGCGCGCACGGCGGGACAACTCGGGGACGTGATCGTAGGGGTCGGCGATGCTCGCGACGGCGGGCAGGTAAGCCGCGTGCGCACCCAGCGACGCGCTCATCGCCGCTTCGTCGCGCACGATGGCCACGCCGCAGTCGTAGGGCACGTTCAGCGTCTTGTGGGCGTCCGTGGCCCAGGAGTCGGCGTCCTCGAACCCCGCCAGGAGCGGTCGGAAGCGCGGACTGGCCGCGGCCCAGAGTCCGAACGCACCGTCGATGTGCACCCACGCCCCGGCGGACTTGGCGGCCGCGACGGCGCGGGCGAAGTCATCGAACGCTCCGGAGTGGACATCGCCCGCCTGGAGCGCCACGATCGTGGGCCCCTCCGACTCGCCCAGCGCCGCCACCAGCCCGTCCACGTCGATGCGGCCTTGCGCGTCGGCGCCGACTGTGCGCGGCTCCCCGAGCCCGGCGATCCGTCCGGCGAGCATCACCGAGGTGTGCACGGCGTCTCCGGCGAGGAAGCGGATCGTCGGCGCGTGCTGGATGCCCCGCGACGCGTCGTGCCCGCGGGCGCGCAGGACGGAGTCTCTGGCCACCAGCAGGCACGAGGTGTTCGCACTGGTCGCTCCGGTGGCAAAGCCCACCCCACTCGCCGCGGGGAGCCCGAGCAGTTCGAGGAGCCAGCGTGCCGCGACCTCCTCGACTCCGGCGGTGCCCGGGGTGGGCTGGCGTGATCCGGTGTTCTGATCCCACGTCGAGACGAGCCAATCCGCAGCCAGCGCGGCCGGGTACGCGCCGCCGATCACGAACCCGTAGAAGCGCGGTGACCCCATGGCCATCAGCCCTGGGACTGCCCCCGCCGCCAACTCGTCGATGACGGCGGCCGCATCGAGCCCGGTCTCCTCGAGCGGGCGGTCCATCGCCGCGAGAACGCCGTCTGCGTCCAGTTCCGGGCGGATGGGGCGTTCCGCCACCGACTCCAGCCAGCTCAGGGCGTGCCGGTGTGCGGCGGACAGCGCGGCGCGGTACTCGGCCGGCGCACCCGTCTCAAGAGGGTCAGGCACGGTGGTGCGCGCACCGGGGCTTGCGGGCGCAGAGTTGTGCGGTTCCATGACCAGCATTGTGCGCCGCCGCACGCGCGCGCACCACCGGGTGGGCCGGCTGAGCGCCCGGACACTCTGCGGCGAAACGCTCGACGGCGCCCGTCGGCCGAGGCGGAGTCTGGATCAGAGGGAGCGGACGAGCTTGGCGGTCAGCGAGTCGACCAGGACTGCGATCCGGTCGTCGGCCGCCCATCGCGTGGCCAGCCGCGCCAGAACCGCGTCCAACTCGGCCCGATCGAGTCCGTGCATGAGCTCCAGGCGCACGATCAGCTCCGGCCCGCGCAGACGGGCCGTGGGATCGCCCGGCTCGACCGAGAGATCCAGCACCGCGAGCTCACCGCCGATGCTGCGCTGCAGGCCGGCGAAGACCTCGGGCGAGGCGAAACTGGGCTCCCACGGCACGCCCTGGGCGATCGCCCACACCGCGGGCCGCCGGAGCACGAACTCGGTGACCGACCCCGGATCGATGACGATCAGATCGGTGTCGTCGGCGGAGGCGGCCACCGCCGTACGTACGCCGTCCGCCGGGACCGGGCGCGCGCCGGCATCCCACCGGCCCATGGCGGCCATGGATGTGAACACCGGCAGCACTCGACGGCCATCGGGGGCCGCGACGGTGACGATCGACAATTCCTGGGTCTTGTCCACGGTCAGCCCGTGGGCACCGGTGCCCTCGTCACCGCGCTCGGCCACCAGCGGTATCAGCAGGCGCGCCGTACGATACGCGTCGATGACGGCGATCTGGTCGCCGGCGCCGTCGCGGAACGCCGTCAGTGCGGCCAGCAGCGCCTGATCGGCGGAGCCGTCGTCGCCCGCGTGCGGGTTGGGCTCGAACCGCCGCCCCTCCCACGGGACGCCCGCGGAGTCGGCCGGGTGGCCGTGCGGTTCAGCGTCCGGCGACATCCAGCGCCTCGGCGAGCGTGAAGGCACCCGCGTACAGGGCTTTGCCGACGATCGCACCTTCGACGCCGAGGGGCACCAGCTCCCGAAGTGCGGCGATGTCATCGAGGCTGGACACACCGCCGGAGGCGACGATCGGCTTCGGCGTGCGCGCCGTCATCTCCTGCAGCAGCTCGAGGTTGGGGCCCTTGAGGGTTCCGTCCTTGGTGACGTCTGTGACGACGTAGCGGCTGCACCCGGCCTCCTCGAGCCGTTCCAGAACGTCCCAGAGGTCTCCGCCCTCCTGCGTCCAGCCGCGCGCGGCGAGTGTCGTGCCGCGGACGTCCAGCCCCACGGCGATCACATCCCCGTACCGGCCGATGACATCGGCTGCCCACTCCGGGTTCTCCAGCGCGGCGGTGCCCAGATTGATCCGCGAGGCACCGCTTTCCAGAGCCGCGTCCAGACTGCGGTCGTCACGGATGCCGCCGGACAGTTCGACCTGCACGCCACGGACCTGCTTGATGACCTTGCGCATGATGGCGGCGTTGCTGCCCCGCCCGAACGCTGCATCCAGGTCGACCAGGTGGATCCACTGGGCACCCTGGCGCGCCCACGCCAGTGCCGCGTCCACCGGGTCGCCGTAGCTGGTCTCGGTACCCGCCTCGCCCTGAGTCAGGCGGACGGCCTTGCCGTCGGCGACATCGACTGCCGGCAGCAGGATCAACTCAGGCATAGACGCGAAATCGTTCATAGCTCCTCGTGCCTGACGACGCGAAGGCGTTGCGCTTTCGCAGATGGCACGAGTTCAGAGGTTAGTCCGGCCGAGCCCGTCGATCCAATTGGAGAGCAGACGGATGCCGGCCTCCCCCGATTTCTCGGGATGGAACTGCGTCGCGGACAGGGGTCCGTTCTCCACGGCGGCCAGGAAGGGCCCGCCGTGCGTGGACCACGTCAGTGCCGGCGGCGGGAACGGGGGCTGCACCTCCAGCGTCCACTGCTGCGCCGCGAAGGAGTGGACGAAATAGAACCGTTCGTCCTCGATGCCGCGGAACAGCCGCGACCCCTCCGCCGCCTGGACGGTGTTCCAGCCCATGTGCGGCAGCACGGGGGCATCCAGCTCGGTGATCACTCCGGGCCACTCACCGAGGCCTTCGGTGTCCACTCCCCGCTCGACTCCGCGCTCGAAGAGCACCTGCATGCCCACGCAGATTCCCAGGACGGGACGACCGCCGGCCAGCCGTCGGTCGATGATCTCGTCGCCGCGACTGTTTCGGAGCGCGTCCATCACGGCCCGGAATGCGCCCACCCCGGGCACGACCAGCCCGTGGGCGTCATCGATCAGGCCGCGGTCCGCGGTGAGCCGCGCATCTGCGCCGGCCGCGGCCAGCGCCTTCACCGCCGAGTGGACGTTCCCGGAGCCGTAATCCAGGACTGCCACCAGCGGCTTGCCGGTCACAGAGCGCCCTTCGTGCTCGGAACGCCCCGCACCTCCGGGTCCAGGGCCTTGGCCTGGCGGAACGCGCGCGCGAAGGCCTTGTACTCGGCTTCGGCGATGTGGTGCGGGTCGCGACCGGCCAGCACGGTGACGTGCACGGTGAGGGCTGCGTGGAAGGCGATCGCCTCGAACGTGTGGCGCACCAAGGCGCCGGTGAAGTGCCCGCCGATCAGGTGGTGCTCGAACCCGGCCGGTTCGCCGCTGTGCACGAGGTAGGGCCGGCCGCTGATGTCGACCACGGCCTGCGCGAGCGCCTCGTCCAGCGGGACGAGGGCATCCCCGTACCGCGAGATTCCGGACTTGTCCCCGAGGGCCTCGCGGATCGCCTGCCCCAGGACGATCGAGACGTCCTCCACGGTGTGGTGGGCGTCGATATCGGTGTCCCCGGAGGCACGGACGGTGAGGTCGGTGAGCGAGTGCTTCGCGAACGCGGTGAGCATGTGATCGAAGAACGGCACGGTGGTGTCGATGTGACTGCGGCCGGTGCCGTCGAGGTCCAGCTCCAGCTCGACGGTGGACTCGCTCGTGGACCGGCGCAGCGATGACGTGCGCGGAGTGGCAGGACGAGTCATGTGCCCGAGTCTATCGACGCGAGCGCATCCAGGAACGCGGTCGTCTCCTGCTCCGTGCCCGCGGTGACCCGCAGGTGGTGGGGGATCCCGATGTCTCGGACGAGGACGCCTCGGTCATACAGCGCACGCCACGTCGCCGAGGCGTCCGCCACTCCGCCGAACAGGACGAAGTTCGCCCAGGACTCGTACGGTTCGTAGCCGATCGCCTCGACGGTCGCTCCGATGCGGTCGCGCTGGGCGACGATCTCATCGACCATCTGCAGCATCGTCGGGGCGTGCCGGAGCGCTGCCGCCGCCGCCGCCTGGGTCAGCGAGCTCAGGTGATAGGGCAGCCGCACCAGGCGCAAGGCATCCACCAGCGCCGGGTCGGCGGCCATGTACCCCACGCGTGCCCCGGCGAACGCGAACGCCTTGCTCATGGTGCGCGACACGAGCAGCCGTTCCCGCCCCGGCAGCAGCGAGAGCGCCGAGCCGGCGTCGCGGGGAGCGAACTCCTGATACGCCTCGTCGACGACGACGATGCCGTCGGCGGCGTCGTACACCGCTTCGATGACCTCGAGGGTCATCGGGGTGCCGGTGGGATTGTTCGGCGCGCACAGGAATACGACGTCCGGGGCTGCCTCAGCGACCTGGAACGCCGCGCTCTCCGCATCGACGGAGAAATCGGCGGCACGCGAGCCGGCCACCCAGGTCGCGCCGGTCGCGCGGGTCAGCAGGGGGTACATCGAGTAGGTGGGGGCGAAGCCGAACGCGGTGCGTCCCGGTCCCCCGAAGGCCTGCAGCACCTGCTGAAGAACCTCGTTCGAACCGTTGGCCGCCCAGATCTGTTCGCGCGTCAGACCGTAGCCCAGGTAGTCCGCGAAGCCTTCGCGCAGCTCGGTGAACTCCCGGTCCGGGTAGCGGTTGACATCCCGCAGAGCTTGGGCGACGGCATCCAGGATGTCGTCGGCGACCTCCTGCGGCACCGGATGCGTGTTCTCGTTCACGTTCAGCGCGACGGGCAGAGGAGCCTGCGGAGCGCCGTACGGAGTCAGGCCGCGCAAATCGTCGCGGAGGGGAAGATCGTCGAGGCGGATGCTCACCTCTCCCATCGTAGGGGCCGCGCCGGAGCGCATCGCCCGGAGGGACCGGCGGGCGCGCCCGCGCGCTACGGGGCGGTGCTGTACTGGAGCGGGATGGACAGGCGCTGACCCGCGGAGACGGTGACCCCGTCGAGGGCGTTCAGTCGCGCGATCGCATCCACGACGTCGCGGGGGTCGGCGCTCGGCGCGACCTGCTCGGCGATGGACCAGAGCGATTCGCCCGAGGCCACCGTCAGCGTGGTGAACGTCCCGGCCGGCGCACCGGCGTCACGGCTGGCCAGAGCGCTGCCTCCGCTGAGGACCGCGAGGCTGAGTGCCACGACGGCCGGGAGCGCGGCGAGCGCCGCGAGACTGCGGCGACCACGCGGGGTGAGCCGCAGTCGCGTCTCACGATGCGCCGGGATGCTGATCGCTGTCATGTCGTCCTCCTGCTGAAAGGGAAGAGGTTCGCATCCCCGCCTCGGGCGGGAGCCGGGGATACGAATCTCTCTTCCGAAGATAACTTCGAACCATTAAGATGTCAATGGCCGGTCACGGCTGTGATATTCGAACGCGACACGCGCGTCGGCTGAAGTACGGCCATGCGCATACCGGATACGGTTTCGATAGGAAGACCCCACCACGGGCCTCCGACATTCGAAGACCGATGCCCCACGGCAAGACAGGAGCTGGGATCATGACCGAGGTGAACGGGCGCGAGAAGCCGCAGACGCGCAGGCGCAAGAGCCTGAGCGACAAGCAGCTCGCCATCCTCGAGGTCATCCAGCGATCGATCGCCCGGTACGGCTACCCGCCGAGCATGCGAGAGATCGGCGATGCGGTGGGCCTGAAGTCCCTCTCCAGCGTCACCCACCAGCTCAACCAGCTGGAACTGAGCGGGTACCTGCGACGCGATGCGGGCAAGACCCGCGCGATGGAGGTCCTGATCGACCTGCCCGGCACCTCGACCGAGAACCCCGCCGACAGTGCGCCCAGTGTCGGCGACGCGGCGATGGTGCCGCTGGTCGGCCGGATCGCGGCGGGCGTTCCGATCACCGCTGAGCAGCAGGTTGAAGAGATCTTCCCCCTTCCCCGCCAGCTCGTCGGCAAGGGCGATCTGTTCATGTTGCGGATCTCCGGCGAATCCATGATCGACGCGGCCATCTGCGACGGCGACTGGGTCGTGGTACGGGCACAGGCGGATGCCGAGAACGGCGACATCGTCGCGGCCATGCTCGACGGCGAGGCCACCGTCAAGACCTTCCGCCGCCGGGACGGACACACCTGGCTGCTCCCGCGCAACTCCGCATTCGAGCCGATCCTCGGCGATCAGGCCGTCGTGCTCGGCAAGATCGTGGCGGTGCTGCGCGCCGTCTGAGTCTCCGCCGACCCTGCACGCGGTGGGGCGGCGCGCCGATCGCATCTGCGCCACAATGGCCTCATCCGACGGAGGAGGCTTCATGCCCGCAACGGACGTCGACGATCTGCAGGCCCAGCTCGAGGCACTGCGCGCCGAGAACGAACGGCTTCGGCGGGAGAACCTCTCCGATGACGGAAGGTCGGGCCCGCAGCGCCGTGCCCCGCGGTGGCGGAGTGCGCTGTCCGCGGCGTGCATCGTCGTCGCCACGATCCTGATCCCGGTCTCCATCGTCAGCGCATGGGCGCGGATCCAGCTCGTGGAGGAGGATGCGTTCGTCGCCTCCCTGGCCCCGCTCGTGGACGATCCGGCCGTCCAGGGCCTGATCATCGACGAGTCGATGGAGGCGATCTCCGCTCAGGTCGACTTCCGCCAGATCACGGCGGACGTGTTCGACGGCGTCGTTGCACTCGGGCTGCCTCCGCGCGCCGCCGACGCCCTGCAGCTGCTGGAGGCGCCCGCGGCCAACGGCCTGCAGAGCCTGGTGACCACGACCGTCACGCGCGTCGTCGAGTCGGACGCGTTCTCGGAGGTCTGGGCCACGGCGACTCGCGGCGCCCACCGCGCACTGGTGGGCACGGCGACCTCCGACGGCGGAGGCCTCGTGATCCGGACGGACCAGGGCGTCGGCATCCAGCTCGGGGCGATCGTGGACCGCGTCAAGCAGAATCTCGTGGACCGCGGCCTGGGGGCGGCGGAACTGATCCCGACCGTCGATCGGGTGATCATCCTGGGCGACGGCGAGAACCTCGCGATGATCCGCACCGGCTACGCGGTGGCCACGGGTCTGGGCTACTGGCTCCCGGTCATCACGATCGGACTCTTCGCCCTCGGCACCGCGATCGCCCGTCGGCGCAGCACCGCCGTATTCGGCACCGGTTTGGGATTCGTCATCGGGGGCGGCTCGCTGGCCGCGGTGCTGACCATCGGGGCGACCGCGATGATCCCGGCGGCCGATTCACTCGGCCTGTCCCCCGACGCGCTGAATGTCATCTACGACCGGCTCGTCGGCGACATGACGCAGACGGCGCTCGTGCTGGTGCTCCTGGGCGTCGTCGTCGCGATACTCGGCTGGGCGATGGGCTCCTCCAGTCCCGCGCACGGACTCCGCCGCACCGTCCGGGGTCTGAACGCCTCCGCCCGGATCCAGCTGGCCGCGCGGGGCCTGAACACGGGCGCGTTCGGCACGTGGCTGGGCAGGCAGCGGATCCTGGTCCGGACGCTGGTGGCCGTGCTGGCGGTCATCTGGCTGTTCGCGCTCCGCCCGCTTTCCGCGGGCGATGTCGCGCTGGTGCTCGTCGTGTCCTTCGGGGCTGCCTGGATCCTCGAGCTGCTCCAGCGGCGTCCTGCCGAGCTGGATGCCCTCGCCGAGGCGGCGGACGCCGACGTCCTCGCCGAGCCGCGTGATGCGGTCGCGACCGATGCGGAGGCCCCCGCCGGCGCGGCGCCCGTCGACGCGGCGCCGTGACGCGGACTCGCATCCGCTGACGTGCCGGCGTCCCGCGGCTTCGGGTGGCGGCATCCGCCATGGCCAATACGGTGGAGGCATGAGCACAATCCTTCCCTTCGGTTCGTGGAACTCACCGCTTTCCGCCGCAGCCGTGACCGCCGCGACCCCGCGCATCGAGGGCGCCCGGTTCGTGGGCGAGGAGATCTGGTGGGGCGAGGGGGTCCCCGAGGAAGGGGGCCGGACCACCGTGCGTCGGCGTGACGCCCAGGGCGCGGTGAGCGTCATGCTGCCGCTGCCGTGGAGCGCGCGCTCCCGTGTGCACGAGTACGGCGGCGGTGCGTGGACGACCACCGACGACGGCGTCCTGCTCTTCGTGGAGAAGTCGGATCAGCGCGTGTGGGCGCTCGCGCCCGGGCAGGAGCCACGTGCACTCACCCCCGCCGACCCGGGCATGCGATTCGGCGCCCTCACCTGGCAGCAGGGGCAGCTCCTCGGGATCCGCGAGGTCGACGAGGAGGAAACGGCGCCGCAGCGATCCATCGTCCGCATCGCGCTGGACGGGTCCGGTGTGACCTGCCTGGTCGCGGGCAGCGACTTCGTCGCGCATCCTGCCCTGTCTCCGAGCGGACTCCGCCTGGCCTGGATCGCGTGGAATCACCCCGACATGCCGTGGGATCGCGCCGAGCTGCGGGTCGGGCGGCTGGCGGACGGGGTGGTCTCGGAGTGGACCACCGTGGCGGGCGGCAGCTCATCGCCGCTGCAGCCGCTTTGGATCGACGAGGACGATCTGGTCTACGCCGACGACACCAGCGGCCGCTGGAATCTCTGGCACCGGCACCTGTCGGCATCGGTGGGAGCGCAGTCGATCGCTCCGGCGGATGCCGACACCGGGGGTCCACTCTGGGTTCTGGGCAGCCGGTGGTTCGCCCGGCTGGAGGACGGACGGCTGGTCGCAGTGCGAACGAACGGCGATGACGAACTGGTGCTGATCGGCCCGGACGGCACCGCGGCGCCGTTCGGCGTGCCGCTGAGCTCCGAGGTGCTGATCGAGGACGTGCGAGGCACGCACCTGCTGGTCTCGGGTGCGGGACCCACCTCCCCCGCAGGGCTCTGGCTCCTGGACGCGGACCGCCTCGAGGACGGGGTCCTGATCCGCGGCGGAAGCGCGCCATGGGGGCCGGAATGGATGCCGCGGCCTCGCGCCGTGAGCTTCGAGGGTCCGCGGGGCGCCGTGCACGCCTTCGACTACCCCCCGACGCATCCGGACGCGACCGGACCGGACGGCGAGCATCCGCCGTACCTGCTGTACGTGCACGGCGGACCGACCAGCCATCGCGGCGGCTCGGCGTCCGGCCGGATCGCGTACTTCACCAGCCGAGGGATCGGCGTTCTGGATGTGAACTACGGCGGCTCCAGCGGCTACGGCCGGGCCTACCGCGAGCGCCTGCGCGGACAGTGGGGGGTGGTCGATGTCCAGGACGTCGCTGCGGCCGCGGCCGGACTGGCCGCCGCCGGAGCCGCAGACCCGGAGCGGATCACCATCGCCGGAGGATCGGCGGGCGGATGGACCGTACTGGCCGCGCTCGTGCAGACGGACGTCTTCGCTGCAGGCATCTCGCGCTACGGCGTCGGCGATGCCCGCGCGCTGGCGCTGGACACCCACGACTTCGAAGCGCGCTACCTGGACGGGCTCATCGGCCCGCTCCCGGAGGCCGAGCACGTGTACCTGGAGAGGTCACCGCTGTCGCATCCGGACCGGTTCCGAGTGCCCCTGCTGCTGCTGCAGGGCGCCGAGGACCCGGTGGTTCCGCCGGCGCAGTCCGAGGCGATCCGGGACGCACTCGCCGCCCGCGGTATCCCGCACGCGTATGTCGTGTACGAGGGAGAGGGCCACGGGTTCCGGCGCGCCGAGAACGTCGTGAACGCGCTGGAGACCGAACTGGCCTTCTTGGGTGCGGTGTTCGGCTTCGCCACGCCGGGGGTGGCGCCGCTGGAACTCAGCCGAGGCGCCTAGCGGGTCGACACGTCGGCTCGCCGGCACGGAAGGCGCCGCGCGGTCGCACTCCGTGCACGCGGATCTCGTCGCTCTGCCAGATGATGCGACAGGGTGCCGCCATGTCAACTCCCGGCGCGGCGCGGGGTGGCCGATGTGCGCACCCTCACCGAGCACGTGTTCACCCTCATCGCCACGGGTGATCCCGCGGGGCTGGCCGAGGCGATGCATCCGGTCACAGCGCGCGAGCTGCCCGCCGAGACCATCGCGGATACGTGGCGCAGCGTGCTCGGTGAGATCGGAGCACTTCACACCTTCCGCGACACCCGCGTGGAGCTTCCCGGTGGTGACGACGTGCTCACTGACGACGACACCGCTCAGACCGCGAACGGTGCGAGTTCAGCTGCCAGACGCTCCGAGACGTGCGCGTGCAATGCCGTGCCGCCCGCCTCATGCGTCTGCGACACGATGTGCCCGGACTGGTGCGCGGCCGAGACGAGGTCGCCGCGGTCGTAGGGCACCAGCGCGCGGACCTCGACGGCCGGCAGCGGAAGGGCCGCCTCGATGGCCGCACGCAGCTCGCCCATGCCCTCCCCCGTGCGGGACGAGGCGAACAGCGCGCGGGGTTCGAGCCCGCGCAGCAGCATGCGGGTGTCATCGTCGACGAGGTCGGCCTTGTTGAACACCACGATCTCGGTGATCTCCCGTGCACCCACGTCGCCGATCACATCTCGGACGGTCTGCAGTTGGGCGGCCGGATCCGGGTGCGCGGCATCCACGACGTGCACGATGACGTCGGCGTCGCCGACCTCCTCCAGCGTTGATCGGAACGCCTCGACCAGCTGATGCGGCAGGTTGCGCACGAACCCGACGGTGTCGGTCAGCGTGTAGACGCGGCCGTCCGAGGCCTCAGCGCGACGGACGGTGGCATCCAGCGTCGCGAACAGCGCGTTCTCCACCAGGACGCCCGCGCTGGTCAGCCGGTTCAGCAGACTCGACTTGCCGGCGTTGGTGTATCCGGCGATCGCGACCGACGGAATCGTGTTCCGCCTGCGCTCGGCACGCTTGGCATCGCGCGCCGGGGCGAAATCGCGGATCTGACGGCGCAGCAGCGCCATCTTCGTGCGGATGCGGCGGCGATCGAGCTCGATCTTCGTCTCACCCGGACCACGCGAGCCCATCCCCGCGCCGCCGGCGCCGACCTGGCCACCGGCCTGGCGGCTCATGGAGTCACCCCAGCCGCGCAGGCGCGGCAGGAGGTATTCGAGCTGGGCGAGTTCGACCTGCGCCTTGCCTTCGCGGCTCTTGGCGTGCTGGCTGAAGATATCCAGGATGACGGTCGTCCTGTCGATGACCTTCACCTTGACGACATCCTCCAGCGCGCGCCGCTGGCTGGGTGCGAGCTCGGTGTCCGCGATGACGGTGTCCGCACCGAGCGCGGCGACCAGGTCGCGCAGCTCCTGCGCCTTGCCGCTACCGAGGTACGTCGCCGGGTCCGGATGCGGTCGCCGCTGCAGCACCGCGTCGAGCACGACCGCGCCGGCGGTTTCGGCGAGGGCGGCGAGCTCGCGCAGCGAATTCTCGGCATCCTCCTGCTCGCCCTGGGGGTGCACGCCGACGATCACGACGTTCTCCAGTCGCAGCTGCCGGTATTCGACTTCGCTGACGTCTTCGAGCTCGGTGGACAGGCCGGGGACTCGCCGCAGGGCGGCACGTTCCTCGCGATCCCACTGCTCGCCATCGGTGTCGGTGCGCGAGAAAGCCGCCTCGTCCTGAAGCGCCTGCGCAGCACCGAACACGCGGACACCCGAATGCGCGTCGGCGCGCTGGAGCACGCGAGCCACCGGGTCCACCGGCGTTTCGTCGGTGCTCATCGGGGTTGTCGTATCGGTCATCTGTTCCTTCCGGGATTGCCGTAAACTCTAGCTCCCCACCGGGGAACTCCTCCGCTACGCTCTCAGGATGGGGGAGGACCACTATTTCAGCGCGTCGCCCGCCAGTGCCGAGAAACTTCGTCGCGTTCGGGTGACCCTCGCCGGTTCCGAGGTCGAGGTGATCACCGCTGGCGGCGTGTTCAGTCCCGACCACATCGACACCGGCACCGCCGTCCTGCTCGCCAACACGCCTCCCCCGCCGCGCGGCGGGCACCTGCTGGATCTTGGATGCGGGTGGGGCCCGATCGCACTGTCACTGGCGATGGATTCCCCGCATTCCACGATCTGGGCCGTGGATGTCAATGAGCGTGCTCTTGACCTCGCGCAGCGCAACGCCGATGCTCTCGGCCTTGTCAATGTCAACGTCGCGCACCCCGACGATGTTCCCGACGACGTGACCTTCCGCACGATCCGCTCGAACCCGCCCATCCGTGTCGGCAAGAACGAGCTGCACGGGCTCCTGGAGCGTTGGATCCCACGCCTCGACGAGCGGTCGGACGCGTGGCTGGTGGTACAGCGCAACCTCGGCTCGGATTCGCTTCAGCGCTGGCTGGCTGCGACATTCACCCGGGGGTTCAGCGTGCACCGCGCCGCGACGGCACGAGGCTTCCGCGTCCTGAAGGTGCGCCGTCACGGAACGCCCGAGACCGGCGCGATCACCCTGCCGTGAAGCGGTCGCCCGCTCAGGCGAGTGTGATCTCGCCGGAGTAGACGAGGGTCGCCGGTCCGGACAGCAGGACGTGCAGGTCGCCGCGGACCCGCACCATCCGCACGCCCAGCGTGCCCCCCGGGACATCGACGCTCCAGCGATCGGGCGCTGCCTCGCCGGCCCAGTGCCGCACGGCCAGCGCGGCGGCGGCCACGCCGGTACCGCAGCTGAGGGTCTCCCCGACGCCGCGTTCGAACACCCGCATCCGGATCGAACCGACCCCTTCGCTGACCAGCGGATCGCTGGGGACGACGAACTCGATGTTGGCCCCGTGCCGCGGCTCCGGCTGCAGTTGCGGGCCGGCAGACAGATCCAGAGCGTCCAGCTCGTCCGTGTTGGACAGGGCGACCACGACATGCGGGTTGCCGACGTCGATGCCCTGACCCGGACGCGGCACGCCGAGTCCGCGCGCGCGGACCAAGACCTCCTCCGGCTCCACTCGCCATGGACCCAGGTCTGCCTCGAAGCCGAGCTCGCTGCGCGTGACGCTCTTCACGCCGGCGCGCGTGCCGATCAGCAGCGGCGTGCCATTCAGCGCGGCCCAGCCGGCGTCGGCGAGATAGCGAGCGAACACGCGGATGCCGTTGCCGCACATCTCGGCTTTCGAGCCGTCCGCGTTGCGGTAGTCCATGAACCATTCCGCGCCCGCCGCCGCGGCATCCGCGCCCTCGTCGATCGCCGCCGAGCGCACGACGCGAAGGATTCCGTCTGCGCCGATGCCGAAGCGTCGGTCGCACAGCACCGCCACCTGCTCGTCGCTGAGGTCAAGCGCCCCGTCGGGGTCGGGAATCACGACGAAGTCGTTGCCGGTGCCGTGACCTTTCGTGAAGGGAACGGTCTGCGGCATCCGTCCAGCATACGGTTCCCCGCATCCTCATCCCGAGCGCGCCGGGGGTGCGCGGTGCTCAGTCGGCGATCAGCCGCTTGCCGGTCGTCGTGGTGTCGAACCGGTCGTATCCCAGCGAGTCATAGAAGCCGAGCACGTCCCTGTTGTCCGGACGCACCATCAGCTGCACCTTCGGACAGCCCATGTCCAGGAGCGCCTCTTCTGCGGCCGCGACCAGCGCCCGTCCGATGCCCTGACCGCGGCGCAGCGGATCGGACGCGAGGTAGTAGAGCCAGCCGCGATGCCCGTCGTAGCCGGCCATCACCGAGCCGACGATGTCCCCGCCGTCCACGGCGACCAGGAACAGCTCCGGCTGCACCTGCAGTTTCCGCTGGATGTCCAGATGCGGGTTGTTCCATGACCGCGTCAGGCCGGTGGACTGCCAGAGGGCGATGACCGACTCGGTGTCTCTCAGCGCGAACGCACGGATGCTGGTCATGACTCCAGTATCCGGGCAACCAGGTCCTCGGCGCCCGGCTCGGACCACAGCACATTCGAATAGCGCTTGAACCACGACACCTGACGCCGCGCATACCGCCGGGTCAGCGCCTGGGTGTCGGCGATCGCTTCGGACTCGCTGGCTTCGCCGCGCAGCTGCGCGAGCGCCTGGGCATAACCGATCGCCCGCCGCGCGGTCACCCCGTCCTCGAGCCCGGCGGCGCGCAGCGCATCGACCTCGGCGACGAGCCCGGCCGCCCACATACGCTGCACCCGAGCGTCCAGGCGCACCACGAGTTCGTCCCGGGGTGCGGTGAGCCCGATCAGCGTCGAGGGCCGCCACCGGACCGGCTCGGTGGGCAGCACTGCCCCGTGGGTCTTGCCGCCCTGTGCCAGCACTTCGAGGGCACGCACCACGCGCCGCCCGTTGCGAGGGTCCACGCGGGCGGCCGTGTCCGGGTCCGCCAGGCGCAGCCGCTCGTACAGCACGCCCGGGCCGAGGCGCTCGAGCTCTGCTTCCAGCTGCCCGCGCAGGGCGTGATCGCGGGGCGGAAAGCGGAAGTCGAACAGCACGCTGGAGACGTACAGCCCCGAGCCGCCGACCAGGATGGCGGAGCGGCCACGCGCCAGCACGTCCTCGATCACCGCACGTGCCCTGGTCTGGTACCAGGCGACGGCCGCCTCCTGTGTCACCCCCAGGACGTCGAGCATGTGATGAGGGATGCCGCGGCGTTCGCCCGCGGCGAGCTTGGCGGTGCCGATGTCCATGCCGCGATAGAGCTGCATCGCGTCGGCGTTCACGATCTCCGCGCCTCCGTGACGCGCGTCGAGGGCCTCGGCGAGGTCCAGGGCGAGTTCGGATTTGCCTGTGCCCGTGGCTCCGACCACGGCGTACAGCCGTGCGGGGTGGGCCGGTGCGCTCACACTCCGACGCGGAGCGTGGGCAGCCCGAGCGAGACGGCGCGCGGGGCACCCGTGGGTGCGGCATCGGTCCCGGCGACGGGGATGGCGCACGACTCGGCCTGCGTGCGATCCCACGCGTCGCCTGCCCGGGTGCGGCGCACTCGCAGCGGAGCGCCGTCGGTGTCGGCGAGCAGGTGGAACGGCGCCGCGTGCGAGATCCGCACCGAGACGACGTCTCCGGGGCGCGGGATCTCGCTGCCCGGGGGAACTTCGAAATGGATCAGCCGATTGTCTTCGGCGCGGCCGGTGAGACGGTTGGTCTCGGCATCCTTCTTGCCTTCGCCCATCGAGACCAACACCTCCACCTGCCGGCCGAGCTGGGCTTGGTTCTCTTCGAGACAGATGCGGTCCTGCAGCGCCAGGAGCCGGTTGTACCGTTCCTGCACGATTTCCTTGGGCACCTGATCGGGCATCGTCGCGGCCGGCGTGCCCTCGCGGATGGAGTACTGGAAGGTGAAGGCACTCGAGAACCGAGACTGCTCGACCACACGCATCGTCTCGTCGAAGTCCGCCTCGGTCTCGCCGGGGAAGCCGACGATGATGTCGGTCGTGATCGCCGCGTTCGGGATGCGATCCCGGACACGATCGAGGATGCCCAGGAACTTCTCGCTGCGGTACGAGCGGCGCATCGCTCTGAGGACGCGATCGCTGCCCGACTGCAGCGGCATGTGCAGCTGCGGCATGACCGCAGGGGTCTCCGCCATCGCGTCGATGACATCATCGGTGAACGCCGCGGGGTGGGGGCTGGTGAAGCGGATCCGCTCGAGTCCCTCGATCTGCCCCGCCGCGCGCAGGAGCTTGCCGAATGCGTGCCGGTCGCCGAACTCGACACCGTACGAGTTGACGTTCTGACCGAGCAGGGTGACCTCGATCGCCCCGTCATCCACGAGCATCCGGATCTCGTTCAGGATGTCGCCGGGGCGACGGTCCTTCTCCTTGCCACGGAGGCTGGGCACGATGCAGAACGTGCACGTGTTGTTGCAGCCGACCGAGATCGACACCCATCCGCTGTAGATGCTGTCGCGCTTGGTGGGCAGCGTCGAGGGGAAGATCTCGAGCGATTCCAGGATTTCGAGCTCGGCTTCACCGTTGTGCCGAGCGCGCTCCAGCAGGCGAGGCAGCGAACCCATGTTGTGCGTGCCGAAGACCACATCCACCCATGGCGCCTTGTCCAGCACAGCCTGCTTGTCCATCTGGGCCATGCATCCTCCGACGGCGATCTGCATGCCGTCCTTGCGGCGCTTGACCGAAGCGAGGTGCCCGAGTGTGCCGTAGAGCTTGCCCGCAGCGTTGTCGCGGACGGCGCAGGTGTTGATGATCACGACATCGGCCTCTTCGCCATTCGATGCCCGGAGGTAGCCGGCACTCTCCAGGGAGCCGGAGAGACGTTCGGAGTCGTGCACATTCATCTGGCAACCGAAGGTGCGCACTTCGTAGGTGCGGACGCGTCCGTCGGCTGTGAAGGAAGCGGGTGACGGCGCGATCGTCGTCGGCGCTGAGGACGGAGAAGTCATGATGCGCTCCATTCTACGAGCCGGGCCTGTACACCCGGTCGCGCCGCCTCAGCGGATTCGGCTGCGGATGCGCGCGGCGGACAGTCCGGTGCACACCAGCGCGATGGCCACCAGGATGGCGCCGACCAACCCGGCCGATACCGCCCAGTCCGCGATGGTCAGATCGAGCCCGTAGAACATGCGCAACGGCTCCGCGGCCCCGGGCGCATCCGCGGTGATGACCGCGAGCGTGTCGGCCGAGAACTCGCGGCGCAGCAGCATGCCCGCTTGCGCGAAAGGCAGCGCGGCGACCACCGTGGCGACCGACTCGGGAAACGCGCCGATGGGGATGTAGGCGGCCGCGATGAATCCCAGGATCGTGCCGAAGATCGTCGCCAGACCCGAGAACGCGCCACTGGTACGGACGAAGGACACGATGAGGGCGGAGAGCGAGGTGAATGCGATGCTCGCGAGCACCACGATCAGCACGCTGCGGCCGATCTCCGGCGGGCTCAGCCACGTTCCGCGCACCACACCCAGGTACACGACGCTGATGGCCAGCACGAGCAGGGAGAGGATCACCGCCACCGACGCGGCAGACAGGAGATAGCCCAGGACCAGCTGACCGCGGCGCAGGGGGGCGACGAGGAAGTCACGGAACCGGCCGGTCTGGTCGTCGTCCACCAGCACAGCCAGTCCGCCCAGTCCGGTCGTGACGGTCGTGATCAGGACGATGCCGGCGAACATCCAGCTGTCCACGAAAGCCTGCACCTCGGCCGTGCTGGCACCGGGGAGCGCGTCCGCGAGATCGCCGGTCTGCAGGTTGCCCAGGAACAGCGTGTAGAGCCCGAACAGGATCAACGCGCCCAGCAGGGAGAAGAAGACATTCAGCCGGTCACGGAAGAAGATGCGCAGGTTGCGCCCGACGATCGCGAAGACGACGCTCATGCCGCTGCCACCTCGGCGGCCGAGCGACCCGTGAGGGCCAGGAAGACGTCATCCATCCGCCCGTGCCGGAATTCGAAGTCGTGGACGGCGCTTCCGTGGGCGGCCAGCAGACGCCGCGCGGTCTGCGCCCCGTCCACGGCGATCAGGACCATGTCGCCGTCCCGGGTCGGGTCCGCGCCGGCCGCGCGGGCCAGCGCGAGAAGGCCGTCAGGATCGTCGGTGGTCACCGTGAGCACGCTGCGGCTGTATTTCGCTCGGAGGCGGGCGGGCGTGTCGTCGGCGATGATCCGCCCGTCGTCGATGAGACAGACGCGGGCGGCCTCTTCGGTCTCTTCGAGATAGTGCGTGGTGAGGAACACCGTCAGATCGCCGCGCGCGCTGAGCTCATGAAGCGTATGCCACACGAGGGCACGGCTGGCGGGATCCAGTCCGGCGGTCGGTTCGTCCAAGAAGAGCACGGCCGGCTCGTGCAGCAGCGCCCGAGCGATGTCGACACGACGGCGCTGTCCGCCGGACAGCTTTCCGTAGCGCCTTTCCAGGAACCCGTCCAGACCGATCAGACCGGCCACCTCCGTGATCCTCGTGGTGAGGCGTCCGGCCGCGAGGCGGGACAGGCTGCCGCGCAGGCGAAGATTCTCCCCTACGGTCAGCAGCGGGTCCAGGAGCGACTCCTGGAACACCACCCCGATGGATTCGCGGACCCGGTCGCCCTCCCGGCGGACGTCGTGACCTCGGACTCGGACCTCGCCCGCGTCGAAGGACAGGACAGTGGTCAGGCATCCGATCGTCGTGGACTTGCCGGCCCCGTTCGTGCCGACGAACGCGAACACCCCACCATCCGGCACCGAGAATGAGATGTCGTCTACGGCGACCTTGTCCCGGTACCGCTTCGTCAGTCCGATCACGTCGATCGCCATCCAGCCCCCGTCCCGCTCATGACCACCGTAGCCGCGGCCCGCCGCGCCGGGGCCGTCAGCGGAACTGAACTCCGCCGCGCTGCTCGGTGAGGGCGGTGCGCACGGCGTTGGCTGCCACCGAGCCGGAGTATCCGCGTCGGGCGAGCTGACCCATCAAGCGCCGGGTCGCGGTGTCCATGTCATAGCTGCGCAGCCCGTTGGCCTTGCCCCGCGCGTACTCCAGCGCGCGCTCGGCGTCGTCGTCGGGGAGCGCGGCAAGCGCAGCGTCCGCCACGTCCCTGGCGATGCCCCGCGTGCTGAGCGTCTGCGCGATGGCGCGGCGCCCCTGTCCTTTGCGACTCGTGCCGGCGTACAGCAGCTGCTCCGCCAGGACGGCATCGTCGATCCAGCCGAGACCGGTGAAGCGTTCGATCGTGGCCTCCACGATCCCCGGTTCGACTCCGCGCTGCGCGAGGAAGCTGCGCGCTTCCCGCTCGGAGAGCGCACTGCGGCGCAGTCGCCGGGTCAGGAGCGATTCAGCATCCCCGGCCGAGGGATCCTCGTCTCCGCCATCGACGGACGGCTCGGCGGCATCATCGTGCTCACCGGCGATCGGTTCGAGCGGGATCGTCCAGCGCACCGGCGCTGCTTCGGTCGGCGCGGCACCTGGCAGGTAGGTGACGGGGGCGAGTCGTTCGCCCCCGTCACCTTCGCGGGAGACCATCAGGCCGGGCGCCGTGCTGCCAGCTCATCGCTGGTCGCCTCGACGACCTTCGGCTGACCGATGCCCAGCTTCACCTTGATCCTCGTCTCGATCTCGTTCGCCACATCCGCGTTCTTGAGCAGGAAGTTACGGGCGTTCTCCTTGCCCTGACCGAGCTGCTCGCCGTCGTAGGTGTACCACGAGCCGGACTTCTTGACGATCTCGTGCTCGACGCCGAAGTCGATCAGGCTGCCTTCGCGCGAAATGCCCGTGCCGTAGAGGATGTCGAACTCGGCCTGCTTGAACGGCGGGGCCATCTTGTTCTTGACCACCTTCACGCGGGTGCGGTTTCCGACGGCGTCCGTGCCGTCCTTGAGCGTCTCGATCCTGCGGATGTCGAGCCGCACCGACGCGTAGAACTTCAGTGCCTTGCCACCGGCGGTCGTCTCCGGACTGCCGAAGAAGACGCCGATCTTCTCGCGCAGCTGGTTGATGAAGATCATGGTGGTGTTGGTCGTGTTGAGGCCACCGGTGAGCTTGCGGAGAGCCTGAGACATCAGGCGCGCCTGCAGACCGACGTGCGAATCGCCCATCTCGCCCTCGATCTCGGCCTTCGGCACGAGCGCGGCGACGGAGTCGATGACGATCAGGTCGATCGACCCCGAACGGATCAGCATGTCGGCGATCTCCAGTGCCTGCTCCCCCGTGTCCGGCTGCGAGACCAGCAGCTGGTCGATGTCGACGCCGAGCTTCTGCGCGTACTCGGGATCCAGGGCGTGCTCAGCGTCGATGAACGCAGCGATGCCGCCCTGCTTCTGCACGTTGGCGATCGCGTGGAGCGTGAGTGTCGTCTTTCCCGACGACTCCGGACCGTAGATCTCGACGATGCGTCCGCGCGGAAGCCCGCCCACCCCGAGGGCGACATCGAGGGCGATGGATCCGGTCGGAATCACTTCGACGGGCGCGCGGTCGTCGCTGCCCAGTCGCATGACCGAGCCCTTCCCGAACTGCCGGTCGATCTGGGCGAGGGCCGATTCGAGGGCCTTCTCGCGGTTTTCGGGTGAGGGCATGGCGTGCTCCTTATGCTCGCGTTCCGTCGCCTGTAGGCTGTCGCGCTCCCCACCGGGGCTCGGAGAGGATGCTGCGACAAGGCATGTGGTGTCATCTGACGTGGTTCACGCTATGGGTGGGCTCCGACATCCGTCATCGCGCCGCCCGGTCGTGTGGACAGACCCGCCGTCGACACCTTCTGTGCAGAAGCCTAGGTCGCAATCGAACACATATTCGACGACACGCCGCGCGGATCGGTTGTCGAGTAGCGTGCGCAGCGCACCTACTCAGACACGATCCGCGCGCGATGCGCGGTGCCGCGTCAGCGCCCTTTCGCCTCGAGCCGCCCGACGCCGTAGCGCCGCTCGGGCGGAACGTCCGTCTCGGCGCACAGCGCAAGCCAGACATCGCGCGCCGGGATGCCGGCATCCAGAGCCTGTGTGGCCGTGCGGTCGCCGAGCGCGCTCAGGACAAGGTCCGCGACCAGGGCACTGCCCTGCGGACCGAACTCGTCCCGGACGGCGCGCTCGAATTCACTGCGTCGCATGGTTCCCCCGTCGTCTCAGCCGTCTCGGTGCGCTCGACGAGCACCCCCGAGGGGCGGTCCTGCACCCGGCCGGCTGCTCAGCGCAGGGAAAGCTCGGCGTCGACCGAGGCGACCAGATCGTCGGGCACCACGTCGGGGAAGGAATGGATCCCCTCGATGACGGAGATGCGGTCTCCGACCTCGCGCATGATCGTCGAGATCGGGACGTCGAGGGCCTCGGCGACCGACGCGAGGATCTCGCTGGACGCTTCCTTCTGACCGCGCTCGACCTCACTCAGATAGCCCAGAGCCACGCTTGCGCGGCTCGCGACCTGTCGGAGGGTGCGGCCTTTCTGCTGCCGGAAGTCACGAAGGACTTCGCCGATCTCCTGACGTACAAGAATCATCTGGGCCCCCCTCCTCACTTCTGCTCGAGCCATATCCGGGTGGATAACGGTACAACACCGGATGACGCCAATCTAATCCCGTGGGCTGGGGAATGGGTGGGAATCGCCGAATGTAACCGACCCGAAACACGATCTGTTCCCGCACGCCGGACTGAGCTCACCGCACCTCGTCCAAGGCCAGCTCCAGCGCCCTGCGGGTGGCCTGCGAGCGGATCTGCTCCCGCGTCCCGTCGAGCGCGAGCGCCTCCACGCGAACGGTAAGCGGCGTCGCGACCGCGATGTACACCGTGCCTACCGGCCGGCCGCCCTGCGTCGCCGGACCGGCGACGCCCGTCGTGGCCAGCCCGACATCCGCACCGACGCCACCGTGGCGGGTCAGTTCGCGCACTCCGAGGGCCATCTGACGCGCCACCTCCGGGTGGACCGGACCCTCGGCCGCGAGCAGGTCGGCATCGACGCCCAGCAGACTGTGCTTGAGGTCCGTGGCATAGGCGACCAGTCCGCCACGGAGGCATGCCGACGCCCCGGGGACGGCCACCAGGGATGAGGTCACCCACCCGCCGGTCAGCGACTCGGCCACGGCGAGGCTCCATCCGCGCGCAACGAGGCGCTGGATCAGCCGGTGCTCCGCCGCGGGCACGGCGTCCGTCACGCGGCGCTCCGACCTCGACGCGCCGCGCGCAGCTCGGTGAGGACGTAGTCGATGCCGCTGGCCACTGTCAGCGCAACGGCGATCGTCATCGCGGCTCCGTTGACCCAGAAGATCCACTCGCCGACCAGCGTCCACAGCGGCAGGAGCGCGAGAGCCAGCGCCACCGCCTGAGCGACGGTCTTGAGCTTGCCCATCCACGCGGCGGCGACGACGTGGTCGCTGGCGACGACCAGCCGGTGCACCGTGATGCCGACCTCGCGGACCAGCACGACGATGGTGATCCACCAGGGCAGCTCGCCGAGGATGGACAGCCCGACGAACGCGAACCCGGTGAGCACCTTGTCGGCGATCGGATCGAGGAGTTTGCCGAGGTCGGTGACGATCTCATACCGGCGGGCGATGTATCCGTCGATGCCGTCGGTGGCGATCGCGACGATGAACAGCGCCGCCGCCCACCATCGCAGCGCCCCGTCGGCTCCGTCGTCGGCCAGCAGCAGCCAGAGGAACACCGGCGCGCACAGGATGCGCACGATCGTGATCGCGTTGGGCAGCTGTCGCGGTACCGCCATGTCAGTCACGTCCCGTCAGGCCCCAGGCATCCTCGTCGCCCTCGGCTTCCACCACGGGGCGTCCCTCGAACTGCGCGTCGACGGGGTCCACGGCGCGCGCCGGCGTGTCGTCGCCGCGGAGCCGGGCGAGCACCTCCGGGAGCTGCTCGACGGCGACCAGCACGTCACGTGCCTTGGAGCCCTCGGAAGGGCCGACGATCTCGCGGGATTCGAGCAGGTCCATCAGGCGGCCGGCCTTCGCGAAACCCACGCGGAGCTTGCGCTGCAGCATCGAGGTGGAGCCGAACTGCGTCGACACGATGAGCTCGGTCGCCGCCAGCAGCAGCTCGAGGTCGTCGCCGATGTCGGCGTCGATCTCCTTCTTCTCGGTCGCCACGGCGACCTCGCGGTACTCCGGCCGGGCCTGGGCGGTGACGTGCTTGACGACCCGCTCGATCTCGGCCTCGCTGACCCACGCACCCTGCACCCGGATGGCCTTGGATGTTCCCATCGGCAGGAAGAGCGCATCGCCCTGGCCGATCAGCCGGTCCGCCCCGGGCTGATCGAGGATGACGCGCGAGTCGGTGACGCTGGTCACCGCGAAAGCCAGGCGCGAGGGCACGTTCGCCTTGATCAGCCCGGTCACGACATCGACCGACGGTCGCTGGGTGGCCAGCACGAGGTGGATGCCGGACGCGCGCGCGAGCTGCGTGATGCGGACGATGGAATCCTCAACATCCCGGGGGGCGACCATCATCAGGTCGGCGAGCTCGTCCACGACGACCAGGAGGTACGGATACGGCTTGAGGACCCGCTCGCTCCCGGGCGGCAGCACGACCTCGCCGGCGACGACCGCGCGGTTGAAATCGTCGATGTGACGGTAGCCGAAGGACGCGAGGTCGTCGTACCGCATGTCCATCTCCTTCACGACCCACTGCAGCGCTTCGGCCGCCTTCTTGGGGTTCGTGATGATGGGCGTGATCAGGTGGGGCACACCCGCGTACGAGGTCAGTTCGACACGTTTCGGGTCGATCAGCACCATTCGCACGTCGGACGGCTTGGCCTGCATCAGCAGGCTCGTGATCATCGAGTTGACGAAGCTCGACTTGCCCGAACCGGTCGAGCCGGCCACGAGCAGGTGGGGCATCTTCGCGAGGTTGGCCACGACGTAGCCGCCGCCCACGTCCTTGCCGACGCCGATCGTCATGGGATGCGTGGCCTTCTGCGCGGCGGCCGAGCGGAGCACGTCCCCGAGTGTCACGATCTCGCGGTCCGCGTTGGGGATCTCGACGCCGATGGCGCTCTTCCCCGGGATCGGAGCCAGGATCCGCACCTCGTTGGATGCGACGGCGTACGCGATGTTGTTGGTCAGCGCGGTGATGCGCTCGACCTTGACGCCGTGCCCTACCTCGATCTCGTACTGGGTCACCGTGGGCCCGCGCGAGAACCCGGTCACCCGGGCATCCACCTGGAACTGCTGCAGCACGCTCGTGATCGCGGCCACCACCGAGTCATTGGCGGCCGACCGGGTCTTGTGCGGTGTGCCGAGCGCCAGCGCGTCGACGGAGGGGAGCCGGTACGACGCAGAGGGCGCGAGCCGGGGACTGTCGCCGCCGAGTCCGGACAGCCCCGGCAGCACGCCGTCCTCGGGCGGGCTCGCGGTCTCGTCGTCGCGGATGCCGGTGTCGGCCTTGGCCGCCCCGCGTGGGCCGCCGAGCAGGGCGATCGGGTCGATGACCTCGGTGAGCGCTTCGGACGGAGCGGGCGGCGGGGGGATGGTCACGGCGGCCTGCTCGAACCCGCCCTGGCTCGCGCCGGGGCTCAGCAGCTCGGTCAGATCCTGCGAGCCGATCCCACCGTCGGCGTCCTTCTCCCGACCGGTCTTGTTCCGGCGCCACCAGGGCAGCGAGGGATCCTCATCGGCGGCTGCCTCGACGGAGTCCGCGACCACCGGCTGCGGACGTTCGGCGTCGAACATCCAGGCGTACAGGTCGCCGAGGCGCCGGCCGATCCGGTTCGGCGGCGTCTTGGTCAAAATCAGGATGCTGAGGGCGGTCAGCACGCCCAGCACGGCGCATGCGCCGATGTCGGTGATCAGGAGCGCGAGCGGTTCGCCGACCATCCATCCGAAGACGCCCCCGGCGTCGCTCAACGCGGGCAGACCCTCCCGCGGCTGCGGGCGGCCTCCGCCCACATGGCAGAAGCCCGCCACCGTGACCACCAGCAGCGCGAATCCGATGCCGATGCGGCCGTTGTCGTGGACGGACGCGGGATGCCGGAACAGCCAGCCGGCGAGCAGGAGCAGCAGCACGGGCAGCACGAACGCCACCCGACCGACCAGGCCGCCGGCCGTGAATGCACTGACGTTGCGCGCGATCTCGCTGCCGATGAAGAACCACTCGTTGACGGCTCCGGCGATCGCGAACAGCACGATCAGGAACGGCAGCCCATCCCGGCGCTGATCCTTCTCCAGCGTCTCGGGGCCGAACGCCCGGAACAGGCCGCCGGTGGCGTGGGCCAGTCCCATCCAGGCGCGCACCAGAAGAGGCTGCTTCTCGGTTTCGCCGACGTACCGCTTGGGAGCCGGCGCCGGTTTGCGGGCGCGCGACGAAGACGCGTTCGCGGGCGCACGACCATTATTGGTCGGGCTTGAGCTCCTGGCCATGACCTCCACGCTACGTCGCGGGAGTCGAAAAGGCCCGCAACGACGCGGCCGGACCCTCCGCGCCCGCGGCCTGGGGTCAGCGCAGAATCTTCACCATCGTGTCGCGGCCGATCCCGCTCTGCGTCACGGCGAAACCCTCGCTGCGGTACAGCGTCACGGCGAAGTTGCCTCGTTCTACGCTCAGGCTCAGACGCGCGTACCCGTCCGCCCGGGCGCGCTCGGTGAGGGACTGCAGGAGCGCCCTGCCCACCCCGTGCGCACGCCAGATCGGCCGGACGCCGATGATCAGCTCAGGCACGCCCGTGCCGACGTAGCCGAAGCCCGGCTCGCTGCGCGGCAGCAGCCGGTACCAGGCAGCGCCGATGGGCGCGGCGGTCGCATCGAGCGCGACGAACCCCACGTCGGTGGGACGCTGCCAGCCGGAGAGGTAGCGGCTGTGCTCGGGCGCGGTGATCACCTGGTGCTTCGGAAGCGCCGCACCGGGTCGCCAGTTGGCGGCCTCCACGACCATGTCGCCGAGGAAGCCGCCGTCGGCTTGAACGGCCGGGCGGACGCTGAAGGATGCCATCGCGCGATAGTACCGGCATCCCGAGGGCCGGTCAGGCCTCGATCACCAGCGGGATGATCATCGGCCGACGGCGCAGCTGCTGGTTGACCCAGCGTCCGATCGTGCGGCGCACGACCTGCGAGAGCGCCCGGGGGTCGCGGACGCCCGATCGCGCGGCCTCGGTCAAGGCGGCGGCGATCTTGGGCTTGACGCCGTCGAAGACGGTGTCGTCCTCCGCGAACCCGCGCGCGTGGATCTCCGGTCCCGTGATGATGCGGCCGGTCGCGGCATCCACCACGACGATGACCGAGATGAAGCCCTCTTCGCCCAGGATCCGGCGGTCCTTCAGGTCCGCCTCGGTGATCTCGCCCACGGTCGAGCCGTCGACGTAGACGAAACCGATGTCGAGCTGCCCCACGACACGGGCGTGGCCGTCCTTGAGGTCGATGACGGTCCCGTTCTCGCCGAGGATGGTCCGCTCCGCGGGGATTCCAGTGTCCTGCGCGAGCCGCGCATTCGCCATGAGGTGCCGGTACTCGCCGTGCACGGGCAGGACGTTCTTCGGCTTGATGATGTTGTAGCAGTACAGCAGCTCCCCCGCGGCGGCATGCCCGGAGACGTGCACCTTGGCGTTGCCCTTGTGCACCACGTTCGCCCCGAGCTTGGTCAGTCCGTCGATCACGCGGTACACGGCGTTCTCGTTGCCGGGGATGAGGCTGGAAGCGAGGATGACCGTGTCACCGGGACCGGGTTCGATCTCGTGGTCGTTGTTGGCCATGCGGCTGAGCACCGCCATCGGCTCACCCTGCGAGCCCGTCGACATGTAGACGATCTGATCGTCGGGGAGGTCGCGCGCCTTCTTGTAGTCGATGAACACGCCCGGGGGCACATGCAGGTAGCCGAGGTCCTCCGCGATGCCCATGTTGCGCACCATGCTGCGGCCGAGCAGCGCCACCCGCCGCCCGTTGGCGGCCGCGGCATCCAGGACCTGCTGGACACGGTGGACGTGGCTGGAGAAGCTCGCGACGATCACCCGACGCGGCGCCTTGGCGATGACCTGGTCCAGAACGGGTCCGATGCTGCGCTCGAGCGGGGTGAAGCCCGGGACATCGGCGTTGGTGGAGTCCACCAGGAACAGGTCCACGCCCTCCTCGCCCAGTCGCGCGAACGCGCGCAGGTCGGTGAGGCGGCCGTCCAGCGGCAGTTGGTCCATCTTGAAGTCACCCGTGGCCAGCACCATGCCGGCGGGGGTGCGGATGGCCACGGCGAGCGCGTCCGGGATGGAGTGGTTGACGGCGATGAACTCCAGATCGAACGGACCGATCCGCTCGTGCTGTCCCTCGGCCACCGTCAGGGTGTACGCCTTGATGCGGTGTTCCTTGAGCTTCGCCTCGATCAGCGCGAGCGTCAGCCCGGAACCGATCAGGGGGATGTCCGGCTTCAGCTTGAGCAGGTAGGGCACGGCCCCGATGTGGTCCTCGTGGCCGTGTGTGAGCACGACTCCGACCACGTCGTCGAGCCGGCTCTTGATCGGCTCGAAGTCCGGCAGGATCAGATCGACCCCGGGCTGGTGCTCCTCGGGGAACAGCACGCCGCAGTCGACGATCAGCAGCTTGCCGCCGTACTCGAAGACGGTCATGTTGCGGCCGATCTCGCCGAGGCCGCCGAGCGGCGTCACCCGCAGCGTCCCGGCTTCGAGGGCGGGCGGTTCGTACACGGTGCTGGACATCAGTCACCTTCCTGGGGATGCCGTGGCATCCGCTCTCGCGTGCACGCCCCGCTCAGCGGTCAGCGTGCCGCATTCATCTTGTTGTTCCGGAAACCTTCGGCAGCGCTCCGCCGGCGGCGGCGTTGCGGTCCGGGCGGAAGTTGGAGAAGTCCGCGCCGGGGACGTCGCGCACCAGCGCGAGCTCGTCCTCGATCTTGGCGGCTTCCCACTCTTCCGGCCCGACCAGGGGAAGACGGACGCGGGGACTGCCGATCCGCCCCAGCCCGTGCAGGATGTACTTGGCAGAGACCGTCCCGGGGACGTGGGTCATCACGGCGCGCACGAGCGGCTCGAGCTGCATGTGGGCTGCCGTCGCGGCGGCCAGGTCACCTCGGTTGACGGCATCCACGATCGCGCGGTACGGCTGGGCGGCGATGTTCGCCGTGACCCCGATCAGGCCGGTCGCGCCGATGGCCAGGTGCGGCAGGATGTTCGCGTCGTCGCCGGAGAAGTACATCAGGTCGGTTTGATTCAGCACGCGGCTGACCTCGCTGAAGTCGCCCTTGGCGTCCTTGACCGCCAGCACATTGGGGTGCTTGGCGATCCGCAGGATCGTCTCGTACTTGATGGGCACACCGGTGCGACCCGGGATGTCGTACAGGATGACCGGGAGGTCGGTCGCGTCCGCGACCAGGCGGAAGTGCGTGAGGATCCCGGCCTGGGTCGGCTTGTTGTAGTACGGCGTGACGATCATGATGCCGTCCGCGCCCACCTTCTCGCTGGCCTTGTACAGCTCGATCGCATGCGCCGTCTCGTTGGAGCCGCCGCCGGTGATGATCTTCGCGCGGCCGGCGGAGACGTCCTTGCCGACCTCGACCAGCCGGATCTTCTCGGCGTCGGTGAGGGTGGAGGTCTCGCCGGTGGTCCCCGTCACGACGATGCCATCGGCTCCGGCCGTGATGACGTCGTCGATGTGCTTCTCCACGGCGGGCCAGTCCACTTCGCCGTCCGCGGTCATCGGCGTGACCAGCGCGACGAGGACCTGTCCGAAGGGATTGCCCGAGTGCGTCATGTCTCCCAGGCTACCGGTTCGCCGGCCGCGGCCCGGTCGGCGAACGGCGACGCGGCGGCGTCGGGCGCGGCCCGGCTCAGCGGCCTCGGGAGGCGGTGGCCACCACGACGCGGTCGGGGAGGACCCGGGCCAGTGCCACGAGGGCCTTGTACCGGAGCGAAGGCACCGACACCGCTTTGCCCCGGGCCGCATCGCGCAGGCCCGCGCGCACCACCGTCGCGGCATCCAGCCACATCCAGTCCGCGACGCCTTCCCGCCCCGGCGCCAGCCCCATCCGCGCGTGGAAGCGCGTGTGGGTGAATCCCGGGCACAGGGCGGTGACGCTCACCCCGCGCGGCGCATACGTCACGTTCGCCCAGCGGCTGAAGCTGATCAGCCAGCCCTTCACCGCACCATAGGTGGAGCGGGGCGTGAACCCGGCGACGGATGCGACGTTGATGATGCGGCCCCCTCCGCGTGCGATCATCGCCGGCAGAGCGGCGTGCATGAGGTGCATCGGTACGGACACGTGCAGGTCCAGGTGACGCTGCTCGTCGTCGATGTCGTTGGCTTCGAACGCGAGCGGCAGTCCGAACCCGGCGTTGTTGACCAGCAGGTCGACCGGATGCGCCGGGTCGCTGACGCGCGCGCGGACGCGGGCCAGCTGGAGCTCGTCCAGCAGATCCGCCGCGAGCACTTCGCAGCGCACCCGATGTGCGGCGCGCAGTTCGGCGGCCAGCTCCTCCAGCGCCGCGGCGTCGCGGGCGACCAGCACCAGGTCCGCTCCGCGTGCGGCCAGCCGGCGCGCGAACTCGGCCCCCAACCCGGAGCTTGCTCCGGTGATCAGCGCCGTGCGTGTCATGAGCCGAGACTATGCGCTGCGCCGCCGTGCCGCGACGAGCCCGGTCGGCTGCGCCGCGGCGGACCGGCGTGGCCGGTTCAGCGCTGCGCCCGCTGGCGCACGGCGACCGCCGGGTCGAAGCCCCACGGCAGCTCGAGTCCGTGCGCGGCCATCAGCGCGGCATCCCCGAGCAGCTCCGCGGTGGGTCCGTCCGCCACGATCCGCCCGCCGTTGAGGACGACCGAGCGTTGGCACACCTCCAGGGCGAACGGCAGGTCGTGCGTGACGACCAGCACCGTGGAATCCAGGTCGGACAGGGTCGCGGACAACGCGCGGCGGGCCGACGGATCCAGGTTGGAGGTGGGCTCGTCCAGGACGACGACCTCGACGTCCATGGCCAGGATCGTCGCGATCGCCGCGCGCCGTCGTTCACCCAGCGAGAGCCGCTGCGGATAGCGGTGCTCCGCACCGTGCAGCCCGACCTGCGCCAGCGCGATCGCCACCCGACTCTCCAGCTCACCGCCGCGGATGCCGCAATTGGCCGGACCGAACGCCACGTCCTCTCCGACAGTCGGCATGAACAGCTGATCGTCCGGATCCTGGAAGACCAGTCCGACGCGGCGCCGGATCTCGCGGACGTTCTGCCGGGACACCACCGCGCCGGCGATCGAGACCGTCCCGGCGGTGGGCGTCAGCGTGCCGTTCAGGTGCAGCATCAGCGTGGTCTTGCCGGCACCGTTCGGCCCGAGAACGGCGACCCGTTCTGCCGGGGACACGCGAAAGCTGACGCCGGCCAGGACCTCCCGGCCGGACGCGTCACCCGGGTAGGCGAACCGCACGCCGTCGAAGGCGAGTCCGGCCGGATCCGCGCTCATCCCGTGCCGTCGCTGTAGCCGCGGGCCAGCATGGCCAGGTGCACGCGCTCGCCGCGGGCGTGGGCGCGCACGAACAGCGCTCCGACACCGCGGCCGAGCGTGCGCCAGTCGCGCAGACCGCGGTTGGCGAATCCCCGCGACTGGCGGGCGACGCGCATCCGCGCCGACTCCTCCCCGATCACGTCGAGGTAGCGCAGCATGAAGCCGATGATGGCCGTCAGCTGCGCCGGCATCCGCAGCGCCGCCAGGGCGCCGACGATCCGCCGCGGCTCGGTCACCGCGGTGAACGCGACCGCGGCCAGCAGCGTCAAGGTCGCCTTGGCCAGCAGCGCCCAGGCCCCCCACAGCCCTTCCACGGCGAGCGGGACCCCGAGGACCTCCACGCGCGGCCCGGTCGCGATGAAGGGCATGAGCAGGGCGAACACCAGGAACGGGATCTCGATGCTCAGCCGCCGCAGCGCGACCGCGGGGCGCACACGGGCGGCCACGAGCAGCATCGCCACCGCGACGGCATACAGCGCGAACACCGCGAACCATTCCCGCGGCGTGGCCACCACCACCACCGCGAACCCGACCAGCGTCAGCAGCGACGTGCGCGGCGGGACACGGTGCAGCCACGCGGACCGCGGCGTGCCCGTCCGGCCTTCTCCCGAGCGCATCACGGCCGGTCTCGCCGCGACGAGGCGAGCCGGCCGAGCAGCCACGCGAGGCCGAAGGTCAGCGCGCATCCGCAGGCTCCGGCCACCGCAACAGACAGCCACGGCTGGTCGATCGCGGCAACCCCGTAATCCGCCAGGGGGCTGCCGCTGAGCATGCTCTCCCGCGCGGCCGCGTCGAATCCCCCCGTCTCGGCGACGAATTCCAGTCCGTCCGGCTGTGTCGACGCCCAGACGCTGAGCCCGCAGGCGATCAGCAGGGCGACACTCAGGGCTGCGATCGTGAACGCTGTCGTGGAGATGCGGCGTGTCCCGGCCGCGTCCCGGTCACGCCGGCACCTCCCGCACGGGACGACCGGGACTGCGCCGGGATCGCCGCTCATACCGCGTGCCGTACACGAGATCCGGTCGCGTGGCCACGACCGCCGAGACGATCAGGGCGGTGATCGCCGCCTCGCCCAGGCCGATCACGGCGTGCCAGGAGAGCATCCCGGCGAACACCGCTGCCGGCGGGACCGCCACGCTCCCCCCCACGGCGAACAGCCCGGCGAAGACCGCGGCGGCCGCCGGGACCGACGCCCGGGCGCCCACGGCCGCCGCAGCCACCACCGATGCACGCCGCCCCGGCAGGACGAGCATGAGCCCGCGGAACACCCACCAGCCGACGAGGACGGTGACCAGAGCCATCAGCGTGATGTTGGTGCCCAGCGCCGTGATGCCGCCGTCGGCGAAGAGCAGCGCCTGGACGATCAGCACCACGCTGAGGCACAGAACCGCTGTTGCCGGGCCGACCAGGACGGCGGCGAGCGCTCCGCCCATCAGGTGGCCGCTTGTCCCCACCCCGACGGGGAAGTTGATCATCTGCGCCGCGAAGATGACAGTCGCGACGATGCCGACCATCGGCGCCTTGCGGTCGTCCGTCCCCTCGCGGCGGGCCCGGGGCAACGCCAGGGCGATCCCGGCGGCCGCGACCACTCCGGTCCCGATCGAGGTCGGCAGCGTGAGGAATCCGTCGGGAACATGCATCCGAGTCCACTCCGCTCTGTCTGCCGAGATGCGACGGTGTCGCAGTGCCGCCGATGTAGCCCCGCGCTCGGTGCCCTCACCAGGCTCCCGGCGAAGACGGCACGAATCCGTCTTCACCGGACCATGGTCCCTGGTCGGATCGGAATGCGCGGGTCACAATCAACCCGAGGTCGCGTCGGCGCGCATGCGCTGCACGGGAAACCGCGGTCCTCGCAGGACCGGCCATCGTCCATTCGGGGGGCGAAGGGAGTCAGGATGCGAGACATTGCAGGACGACGGGCACTCAACGCGCCCTCGCACGGGTCCGCAGCGGGTCCGCGGCAGGGGATGGCGCAGCTGCGTCTCGGCCATGTCGTGCTGTTCACGACGGTCAACGGCATCTGCCTGCCCGCGGATCTTCGCCGGACTGCGGAGGACGAACGACGCTACACGGTGCTGGTCCACGCCGGCGAGAACGGCACGTCGCACTCCCGTATCGTGTGCGCGGACACCGCGCTGGATGCCCTGATCGGAATGCGTGGAGATCTCCGCGCGGTCGCCGTGCCGGATCGTATGCTTCCGCCGCATTCCATCACGCCCGCTGCTGTCCCGCTCGCCGAGACCGCCTTGGTCCGCGCCTCGCGTGCGGTGGTGGGCGTCCTCTTCTCCATGGCTGCGGTCTCCGCCGGCGGGGACTCGGCGGCGGCAACCGAAGACGTGGTCGTCGCGATGGTCCGCGGCATCCTGCGTGAGCAGCGGCCCGCGATGATCGGCGCCGGGGATGGCGACGAGGTGGAGCATCGGGTGTGGGCGTTGATCGCCGACCGGCATCCGGATCCGGAGTTCGACGTGGGCACGATCGCGCGGGAACTGGCCTTCAGCCGCCGTCAGCTCTACCGGCGGGTGACGGGCGAGGCCGGGGTCGCCGCCCTCATCGCACAGCATCGGCTGTCCACGGCGATGCGGCTGATCGGCGAGGACCCCTCCAAACCGCTCGCGGACGTGGCCTCCTCATCGGGGTTCTCCCGACTGGCCAACATGCGGGCGCTGTTCACCGCGCGACTGGGGATGACGCCCACCACGTATCGCCGCGGCATCCTGGCCTCACGCAGCTAGGGAGCGGCGACGGGGTCACGGCCGGGCGGCGTCGGCGTCCGTCGCGGGCGCGATGCTCGACCCGGCACATCGGGCGCACAGTCCGACCAGCGTGCTCTGCCGCGCGTCCAGCCGGAATCCGGCGCCCTCCAGGACGCGCGGACCCACCCCGTCCAGCGGGTCCGGCGGCAGGACGACGACCTCGCCGCAGCGGAGGCAGTGTCCGTGCAGATGCTCGCGGCCGGCCCCGGTGGCGGCCAGGTGGTAGCGCGCCGCACCTCCGGGCACGTGCCGGTGCGAGACCACGCCGGTCGCCGCCAGCAGCTCCAGCGTGCGGTAGACGGTCGCGCGGTGGACGTCGGTGTCCTCCAGCAGGGCGGCGACCTCGTCGGCGGTCAGGTGCTCCGCGTGGTGGGCCAGCGCCTCCAGCACGGCGCGGCGCGGTGCGGTGACGCGCTCCCCGCGGGCACGCAGCGCGGCGAGCGCCGCGCCGACGGCATCCGGCTCCGCGGCGGCATGCAGCCGTCGGTGGTCCTGCGCTCCGGGATCGGCGGGCATGTGCATCATGCTGGCACCTGGGCGACGGAAGCGCATCGCACTGGCTGTGCCCGCCGAGGCGAGGTCAGCTGCGCTCCAGCCCGCTGACGTAGTACGCCACGATCAGTGCGACCCACGTGGTGAGGATGTATGGCCACGTGTAGGTGTCCGCGCCGAGACGGTGCATCAGCAGCGTGACCACGGCCGTCACCACGATCCAGGGCAGCGAGTACAGCCACGAGGCGGTGCTGCTCTTGAGGAACGTCACCGCGAGCGCTATCGCGGTGAGCACGCCCGAGTAGTTGGCCAGCCCGTTCGCGATCTCGCTCCAGGACTCCCCCATCGCGATCGCGGTCACCGAACCCACGGCACTGCCCATCAGCGCCGCCAGTCCGACCTTCCAGCTCGCGATGAACAGCCCCAGCAGAATGGCCGCACCCGCGAACGGGTTGTCCACGAGCACGACCTGCCAGACGTTGGTCAGGAGGGAGATGAAGAAGGCCGGCACCGGGTCATCCGGCAGATCCGACGGCGCCGCGTCCACGGCGAGCCGCAGCGTGGACAGCGCGATGATCGTCGCGACGATGACGAACGGGGCCGTCGTGTACGGCAGCTGGTACTTCTTCAGCGCCGTCCTGCTGAACAGCGCATCCACCAGCCAGGTGACCGGACCGGTGGCCACGCCGCCCACGAAGGCCAGCACGTACGACCACCAGTGCGCGCCGCCCAGCGCAGCGAAGACCGCCGCGCCGACGAGGGTCCCGCAGAAGGACTGCATGCCCGCCGCGACGCTCGAGGCGGGGTAGCGGACGGCGCGACCTCCGATCATGCCGCCGAGCGCACCGATCAGCGCGAGGATGCCCATCCGCCAGTCCGCGATGAAGAACGCCGCCAGCACGAGCAGTCCGGTGATGATGTTCTGCTGGAAGTAGATCTGCGACGGGCCGTGCAGCAGGCCCAACCCCCACGCGCGCACTTCGGTCGGCTGAGTCGTGGTGCTCATCTGTCCTCCTCGGCTCTGTCCGCGTCACTTGCGGATCGCGGGTGCGCGCAGTCCGGTGAGCAGCTCGTGGACTGCGCCCGTCACCGCCGTGTGCAGCGCCGCGAAGGTCACCGTGTCATCGCCGACGAACCGGAACCAGGCGCCGGCGTCATCCGGCAGCGCGCTCACCCCGAATCGCGCCGATGGATCCCCAGCGGGCGCGACCATCACCGCACTGCTGGCATCCCGCTTCGTCGCCCGGGGCAGATCGCGCCTGGCGCTCCTGATCAGCGGCCTGCTGATGACCGTCGGCGCCGCGCTGCTGTGGGCCACCGAATCGGCGCCGCTGTGGGCGGTGATCGTCCCCTACCTGGTGTTCGGCCTGGGGTTCGGTCTGATCGCCGATCCGATCAGCGTCACCGCGCTGGGCTCACTGCCGCCCGCCCAAGCTGGACTCGCCTCCAGCCTCATCTCCACCAGCAAGCAGTGGGCCAGCTGCTGGGCATCGGGCGGGTCGGTACTCTGCTCGCCACCGCGGCGGGATCCAGCGAAGCGGTGGAGTTCCAGGACATGCGCGGGTGGGTATGGGCGCTGCTGACCGCGTCGGGTGTGGCCATCGTGATTCTGAACGCACGCCCGAATCGGGTCCCTGCCCCGGCCGCAGCGAGCTAGCTCAGCCGGCCACACCGGACCGGTCGGCCTGCCGCGCATCGCCGGCGGCGGCATCCGGATTCGTCATGGATTCCACGGTCCCCGGTGCCACGGCATCCAGCAGGGCCAGCAGCGTCTGGTTCATGCGCAGGATCTGCAGGATCACCGTCCGCTCCGCGTCCGACCCGACCTCCCCTACGGCATCCTCCAGCTCCGCGGGCAGGTGCACGCGGTGCGGCAGGGAGCCGGTCAGCACCCGGCGCACCGCGTCGAAGTTGTCCCCCGTGGCGGCGGCGAGCTCCCGCCAGCGAGGCGCGGCGGCGTCGGGACTGTAGGTGCGCAGCAGGCGGACCAGGTGGCCCTCGTGGTCGAGCAGCGCCCACAGCGAAGTCAGCTGGGCCTGAATGCCGGCCGGCTGCAGCGAACCCGGGTTGCGTCGGATCGGGTGTGCGAGCTTCTCCAGGTCCGCCAGCTGCGCGCCGAGTGCGCGGGTCATGTGGGACAGTTCGGCGGCCGTCGGCGCCTGCGCCCCCTGCAGCCGCCCGAACAGTGCCCGGCCGAGCGCTGAGGCCTGGTCCAGCACGCCCGCCATTCCGTGCAGGACGCGCGTGCGGGTGCGGGTGGGCAGCACCACCGCCGAGACGGCGACCGCCACGAGCGACCCGATCGCCGTCTCGGCGAGGCGCACCTCGACGGTCTCGACGCTGAGGGTGCCCAGCAGGTCGTAGACGGTGGCCAGCAGGAGCGTGGCCCAGAACGCCAGCCACGCGGAGGACACCGCGCGCATGTAGGACATGGCGAACGCGCTGATCAGCAGCAGCGGGATCGCCACAGCCGGGGTGTGATCGGCGACGATGGCCAGGCCGAACGCGATACCGGACGCGGCGATCGTCGCCACGATGCGCATGAACCCCTTCGAACGGGTCTCGGCATCTGATCCGCTCAGCACCTGGAACGCCGGCATCGCCGCCCAGTACTGATGACCGGTGGAGACGAAGCCGCCGAGGAACAAGGCCAGCCCGGTCGAGATCGCCGCCTGCACCGCCTGTTTATCGGCCGCGCGCGCCGCTTCCCTGCCCCCGGGGCTGAGGGCGCCCGGCGGCTGTGCGGGCCGACGGCCGGATGTGCCCGCGCCGGCGCGTGCGCGCCGCGCGTGCGCGACGGCCGTGCCCTCGGGCACCCCGCTGGACGCGTGCGCCGCGGAACGACCCGCCGACGCAGACCGCTGCTCACGCTCAGGCGTCCTCCCGTGCTCGGACTCCTTCGCCTGCGTCAGCCCCTGCTTCTGCGGGTGCGCGTCCTCGGCCGCATCGTCACTCTTCTGCGCTGCCCGCAGGCGATCGATCGCGGTGCGCAGCTCGCCGATCGTCGCGAGGATGGCCCGCGCCGACCGCGGCCAGTCCGGCGGCGGGTCGCTGGGTGTCGCCCGCGGCGCGGGCGGCTTGGCGGGGGCGCCGGGCCGGTACGCCGCGAGTTGCTGCTGCAGATCGAGCAGGTCCGCCGCCAGGCGCGCACGCTCGTCGACGGTGATGGCGAGACTGGCAGTGACCGGAAGCATCGTGACCAGGCTCTGGGCCGCCAGCTGAAGATCGAACACCCGCACGCGGAGGGCGCGGGCGCGGCCGGCGGGGATGCCCGGCGTCGTGTCCGCGTCCAGATGACCGGCCACCGAGCCGGCCGCCTGCACCAGCGCGGACTGCCCGGCGCGCAGCGAGCGGATCAGACGGGCATCCAGCCGACCCGTCGCGACCAGGTCGACGCTCCCGTCGATCAGCGCCGCGACGCGCTCGTAGAGCGCGTCGATCCCGTCGTCGATCTGGCGAACGACGCTGGGCCTGGGGATCAGGCCGACGATCCAGGACGCGAGGACGCCGACTCCCGCCGCGACCAAGACGGCGGTCAGGTCGGACGCGTTCATCCCCAGCAGCGCTGTGACGTAGTACGTGACGAAACCCAGCTGACCCAGTCCGCCGACGGCGGGACCGAAGCGGCGCAGCCACATCGCCAGCGCCGCTACCAGCGCCAGTTCGAAGACCGCCGAGACCGGCGTGCGCGGGATCAGGACGCCGCAGCTGGCCCCCACGATGGCCGGCAGCGCGGCGACGGTGCCGGCCCACCATTTGCCGCCCGCCCTGCCGCCCGCCGTGGCCGGTGCGGAGAAGAGCGAGATGAGCCCGGCGAACGTGGCGGCCGAGGCGGTGTTCAGTCCGGCCAGGCTGGCCAGGGGCACCGCGATCCCCACCGCGACGATCGCGGCGACCAGCGACCGCACGGCGTCGGCCAGACGGACCAGGCCGGGGTCTTTCACCGTGGTGCGGCGCCGGAGCCATCGCCCCAGCGGGTTTCCGGTCGGCGCGGCGGGCGCCTCGGCGGACGCCGTTGGGCCGACCATGACCGGGATCGCGGCAGCGTCCGCCGCGGACAGCGGAATGTCGTCCGGGGTCGTGGCCACCCCGCGATAGATCGGCTGGTAGTCCAGATCACTGCCGACGGCGGTGGTGAAGGCGCGCGCCTCGACCTCGAAGGCCAGCCAGGCGGTGTAGCGGCGGTACATCTCCTCGGAATCGGGCACCGCGCTGCTCTGCGTAAGTTCGGCCATGCGCCGGTTGATCGCGAGGAAGCGCATCACCCACGCATCCGAGCGGGTGTGCGCGTCGGCCGAGTCGAAGGTCGTCATGGCGGTCGAGAACTCGGCGGCGGAGACGGGCGGGCGCGGTGTCGCGCTGCGCAGGCCCAGCATCCGCTGCGTGCGCAGACGGAAGTCCTCGTAGGTTTGGCCGAGCCGCGCGAGGTTCGGCTCCTTCGTCGGGTCGCTGCCGGCGGGCAGCCCCCATTGCAGCGCCCCGATCACTCCCGCCGTCATGTACAGGCTGAACGGCAGGGAGAATTGGTCCCGCCCGCTTTGGAAGTAGTACGCAGCGCGGTTCTGGGCAAGCCCCTCCGCGTAGGCGCTGAGCGCGTCCGAGATGGCCCCCAGCTGGCTGTCCAGTCCGCGGGACGGACCGTCCGGGAAGAACGGCTGCAGCGTCTCGATCGGATCGCCGACGCCGCGACCGATGCGGAAGAAGTTGGCCGAGAGCGCGCGCAAAGACTGGATCACGCCGTAGGCGCTGCCGAGGAAGGTGATGATGATCGACAGCAGCACGATGCTGACCATGGCCTCGATGACCGTGAGCAGCTCCAGCACCGGGACACCCGGGGAGATGTTGTCCACGCCGACCGTGGAGAACTGGCCGGTGCTCAGGTACAGCGCACCCCAGAAGTCGGCCTTCACGCCGGGCGAGATCTGGAACGCGCCGCTGAAGCCCATCGCGCCGAGGTAGATCAGCGCGAAACCGAGCAGGATCCCCAACAGCCACCAGAAGATCGTGGTCAGCAGCAGCACCCCGGTGACCTGGCGCAGCACCAGCGGACGCCATCGACGGTCCACCCGTCGCGTGATCGCGCGCATGACCAGCCATTGGCCGCGGACGATCTTGTCGACGAAGAGACCGCCTTCGTCGTAGTTGAGCACCGCGAGGAACGTGTCCAGGAGCGTCAGCAGCAGCACGATCACCCCGAGCACGATCAACGCCGCGTCCATGCCGGATACCTTAGGAGCCTGGATTTCCCGCGTCGCGAGCCCGCGCCTGGTATGGCACGTATCCGTGGCGGATGCGTCCTCCGATCGCGGTGCGGCCGGTTCCGCGGACGCCCCCCGCTCGGCGATCGGAAGTTGAGGCCCGCCGCGGCGTCCTCGTCGCTGAGGACGCTGCCGAGCTCTCTTGGTGATCTCCCTCGGGTCGTGCCCCAGCGCGGCAGCCCGAGCACTTCCGCTCGGTACCACGATTGATGCCGGCGGACGCGGCGGAGCAACGGGCCATCACCGGCGTTCTGCGGCCCGAGGTCGTGATCCATCATCAGGCGTGGCTCCTGGTCGGGGCTCGAGGCAGACGATGAGAAAGCCCGACGATTATGCCTTGTGGCGCTGACCGGCCAGCGCTCTCGTCAGCCGGAGGACCAGGCGTCACTCTCTATCCGCCGAGACGTCAACGCCCCGGCAACGACCGGAAGCGCTCACCCCAACCGTCCGCATGTACTCGCAATGGGCGATTACACGGACGGTGACCGACTCATCGGCGCACGGGGAAGGTCGATTGCAGACTTCGCAAGCCGACGATGCGCCCGCTCGCCTTCCTGCGAGTGCTGCGGGTGGCACGGTCGGTCAGTTCTGCATGTGGACCTGTTGCTCCTTGATGAGGGGGTAGTCGGCGAGGGTGCTGCCGTCGAGGTCTTCGTTGTGCATGTCGATCCCCGTCACCTGGCTGTTCTCGTACGTCGTGTAGTAGTAGATGCCTTTGTCGGTGTTGCAGCACGAGGAGTAGATGGTGATCTCGAACTTGCCGGGCGATACCTCGACGCATCCTCGCTGTTGAGCGACGGACCCCAGGATCTGGAAGAACTGGCTGATCGATTCGGATTCGGAGTCCCCCGACACGGAGTTCATCTTCGTGAAGGCCGCCTTGACGAACCGTGATGAGGACGAGAGATCTCCGGGGAGGCCGATCGCGCCCATTCCGCGGCTGTACACGTCGAACTCCAGGTCATCGGAGAAGTGCTTCTCCGGCGGGTTCTTCGACAGGTGCATGAAGTTGTTCAGGTTGAAGGACTGGATATCGAACGTGGGGTTGTTCGTGAGGACGCCGATGGGGTTGTCGTACACCTTCAGGCCCTCCTTAACGCTCTCCACCGTGATGGATGCCGTCCGGTCGGAGATGATCCAGTGCAAGGGCGAGAGCGGGAAGGCGTCGCTGAAATCGATCTTCACGAGGTTGAGCGAAGCGAGCGCGGTGCGGACCTCATCGACCGTCTCGAACTGGCCGAGGATCCAGGGGATGAACTCGAACGGAGTGATGTTCGTCTTGCCCTCCGCCTCGGGCTTGTAGTCGGCGTTCTCCGGGAAGTTGAGCCCCGCCATGCTGAGGCCCTTCTCGTTCGTCGCGTCGTAATACAGCGGGCACCCGTCGGCGATGGTCGCCATCCCGATGATCGCGTGGTGCGCCGGGAGCGGAGCAGCCTTGCGGAATTCGAAGGGGAAGTTCCGAGGAGTCACGGACGTCCGTGAACGCTGCGGGGCCAAGGCCAAACGACCCACAATGGACCACGCTGCCTGGCGCGGCCCGGCCCAGGTTCCGCCCGTCTGCGCGGGACGCTCCGCTCCGCGGCGCCGCTCCCGCAGGCTCCCCCACCGGGGGACGTTCGTCCCTGGTACGGGCCGTGCACGAGGCATACGCTCGCCCCGGGTGCACGGCGGCGGACTCATCCTCAACCCGTCGCACCCGAGGCGACCACCTCCTCGTGGCCGCTCGAATACGAGACGGGAGAGGCCATGAACGCATCTCAGGCAAACGACGAGTTGACTCCGCGGTTCGCCCGCCCGGGAGAGTCGACGGTCGCCGCACGCCATGTCATCCCACAGCAGGAGTCACTCCCCGACACCGCGAAGCAGATCGTCGACGACGAGACGATGCTGGACGGCAACTCGCGCCTGAACCTGGCCACCTTCGTGGGGACCTGGATGGATGAGGACGCCAAGCAGGTGTACGAGGCGGCCTTCGACAAGAACATGATCGACAAGGATGAGTATCCTCAGACGGCGGCCATCGAGGACAACTGCTGGCGCATGATCGCGAACCTGTGGAACGCACCGGATGCCTCCCAGAGCATCGGCACCTCGACCATCGGCTCGTCCGAGGCCTGCATGCTCGGCGGCCTCGCGTTCAAGCGGCGCTGGCAGCAGTCCCGCCGCGTCGCCGGGAAGGACACCTCCAAGCCGAACCTGGTGATGTCCTCGGCGGTGCAGGTGTGCTGGGAGAAGTTCTGCAACTACTTCGACGTCGAGCCGCGGTTCGTGCCGATCAGCCTGGAGCACAAGACTCTCGACGGCTACGACCTGGAGAAGTACGTCGATGAGAACACGATCGGTGTCGTGGCGATCTTGGGGGTCACCTACACCGGCATGTACGAGCCGGTCGCCGCGATCGCGGAAGCACTGGACGAGATCCAGGCGAAGACCGGGCTCGATATCCCGATCCACGTCGACGGGGCCTCCGGCGCGATGATCGCTCCCTTCCTGCAGCCCGACCTCGTGTGGGACTTCCGCCTGGAGCGGGTGCACTCCATCAGCACGTCCGGGCACAAGTACGGGCTCGTCTACCCCGGTCTCGGCTGGGTGGTGTGGCGTCACACGCAGTGGCTGCCTGAGGACCTGGTCTTCCAGGTCAGCTACCTCGGCGGGGAGATGCCCACCTTCGCACTCAACTTCTCCCGCCCTGGCGCACAGGTGCTCCTGCAGTACTACATGTTCCTCCGCCTCGGCTTCGAGGGGTACCGCGCGGTGCAGCAGGCATCGCAGGACGTCGCGAAATATCTCGCCAAGGGCATCGCGAAGATCGGTGCCTTCGAGCTGTGGAACGACGGCAGCGACATCCCCGTGTTCGCCTGGTACCTGAAAGACGGGCACACAAAGAACTGGAATCTCTATCATCTGCAGGATCGGCTGCGCATGAAGGGCTGGCTCGTGCCGGCGTATCCCATGCCGGATGACCTGAGTGACCTGACCGTGCAGCGCATCGTCGTCCGCAACGGGCTGAGCATGGATCTGGCAGCCGAACTGCTCGAGAGCATCGAGACCGAGACCGCATACCTCGACGCGCTCGAATCCGCGATGCCCGTCGAGGGCCAGCACCCCGCCTTCCACCACTGAGGCAACGACATGTCAAACACATCGAAGAAGACATCGGATGCCGCGGCGCAGGCCGACTCAAATCATCCCCTCGCCCCGCGCAGCGCCGTCGTCAACTATCTGGGCGTCGGCCAACTGGCGCTGCTGACGCTCGTGGTGGTGGCGAGTCTCCGCTCGCTCCCCGCAATGGCCGTGTACGGACTCGGCAGCGTCACCCTTTACATCATCCCCGCCGTCCTGTTCCTCATCCCGACGGCGCTGGTGGCCGCCGAGCTGGCCACCGGGTGGAAGGGCGGCGTCTATGTCTGGGTGCGGGAGGCATTCGGCAACCGCTGGGGTTTCACCGCGGTCTGGCTCCAATGGATCCAGAACGTCGTCTGGTATCCGACGCAGATCGCCTTCATCGCCGCGGCGCTGGCCTTCGTCTTCCTGGACCCGTCGCTATCGGACTCCGGGCTGTTCACCGCGATCGTGATCCTGGTGCTCTACTGGGGGTCGACGCTCGTCACGCTGCGGGGCGGCAACCTGTTCGCCAAGCTCGGCTCCTGGGGCGGCATCCTGGGCACCCTGCTGCCCGCCGTGCTGCTGATTGTGTTCGGCTTCATCTGGCTCGGCACCGGGCAGAAGAGCGAAGTGCCGCTGGATGCGGCGGCGGTCATCCCGCCGTTCACCGGCATCGCCTCCATCGTGCTGATCGTCTCCAACGTGCTCGCATACGCGGGCATGGAGGTGAACGCCGTCCACGTGAACCAGATGAAGGATCCCGGGAAGGGGTATCCCAAGTCCGTGCTCCTGGCCTCGATCCTGATCCTGCTGGTGTTCATCCTGCCGACGATCGCGATCTCGATCGCCGTCCCGGAAAAGGAGCTGGGGCTCACCAACGGCATCATGCTCGCGTTCCAGGCGTACTTCGACAAGTGGGATCTCGGGTGGGGAACCGCCGTGGTCTCTGCACTGATCGCCGCAGGAGCGCTCGCTTCCGTCATCACATGGATCGCAGGTCCTTCCAAGGGCCTGTTGGCTGCTGCGGAGACGGGGCTGCTGCCGCCGGCCCTGCAGAAGCGCAACAAGGCGGGGGTCCAGTCCGGCATCCTGATGCTGCAGGGGACGATCGTGACGATCCTCGCGGCGATCTTCGTCGTCGTGCCGAACGTGAGCTCCGCGTTCGTCGCCCTCGTCGATATGGCCGCGGCGATCTATCTGATCATGTACATGCTCATGTTCGCCGCAGCCATCGCGCTGCGCCGGAAGGAGCCGAACGTGAAGCGCACCTATCGGGTGCCGGCGATGAACCTCGTGGCCGGCGTCGGCTTCGTCGGCTGCCTCGCGGCGTTCGTGCTCGCCTTCATCCCGCCCCAGGGGTTCACAGCATTCTCCCCCACGGTATATCCATGGATCGTGGGGGTCGTTATCGTGGTGCTCGGCGCTCCGCCACTCGTGTTCTACGCCCTGCGCCGCCCCGGATGGGATCGGCGCAGCGAAGCAGACAAGGCCCTGCACGGCACCCACGACGAGGACGAGGCCCAGGAGGCCGCGCCGTCAGGCCCCACCGCCACGACGGCGCGCCCGCCGACGAGCAGATCCGCTCCTCGGAAGCCGAGCAACTCGACACAGCCGCCGGACTCCGATACGTGAGCCCGCGAAAATCTGGGGACCCCGTCCTTCGGGTCACCTTCCCTCATCGTCCGGCATCGCGTGATTCGACGAGGTTTCGCGGTCGCATCCAATGACACTCACCAATGCTCGCAGAGGTCCAACCAAACGCAATTGAGAGGCACCCCAAACTCCACTCGACGCGCCAGCAACCGCACGTGGACTCGACCGCTACCTCCGTCGAGACCAACAGCGGCCTGATCGCTAGCGCTGATCAGCAGGCCCCGAGGCCGCCGCACCAGAGCTTCGACCCACGACGACGCATGCTGCCGCGGGACTACCACAAGCGGGGTACTGTCTGCGGGCGCAACCCATCACCAACCGCGTCACCGGGGACGTCCCGCGCTCACTCCCTCTCCGACGAGCACGGAGTGCGAGATCACTGTTCCGGGGCAGTGTGTTCTGCCGACAACGCGGCGGCGATCAGCGCGGTGACATCGAAAGGTTGAGTGGGAGGCAGTTGGAGATCGGCGGGGCCGATCTCGCGGCGGCCCGCCCACGGTGGACCGCTATGAGATTTCGTCATTTCGTACTCCTTCATCGAAAGGGCGAGGGTGAGCCAGGCGTTGAATCACCGGCTCGCGCCCCGGGTGGCAACCGTCCTTGACGGGGTCGGGCACCGCTAGGGGCCTTCGTCCTTCGGGCCGCGACGGGACCTACGGCTCTGTGAAGCGGCCGGCGCCTGCTTCAGAGTGGTTCCGAACCAACATGAAAGGCAGATGAATGACTGATCGAAATTACGAGCTCCTGGTCGCCTCTTACGACGATGAGCAGTCGGCGCAAGAAGACTTCTCATCCATCAAGTCGCTGGACGACGTCAGGCTCGTGGCGGCGGTCGTTCTGTCCCGCGACACCGATGGCAACGTCCACGTGAAAGAGCACGGCGGGAAGTTCGTTGCGAAAGGAACAGCGATCGGCGTCGTTGCCGGCCTGGTGATCGGACTCTTCGCCCCGCCGCTGCTTCTCGTCACCGGTGTCGTCGGCCTCGGCGCCGGTGCCGGAATCGGCGAGATCGTGAAACGACACGAAGAGAAGTCCATCGGCGTCGACGCCGAGGAATGGCTTGTCCCCGGCTCCTCAGCGATAGTCGCCGTGGTGGACGAGGAGGCTCTCGACCGAATCGACAAGGCCCTGGAGCGCGCCACGAAGCGAATCAACAAGGCCATCGAAAAGGGCGACTACGACGCCGTCATCAAAGCCATCAACAAGGGTGACGAGAAGATCGCCGAAGCCGTCAGCGCGTGACCCTCACCGCAGGCCGGAACCCCATCCTCCGGCTTGCGGACAGGTCATCACAGTACTTGCGCATTGTACTGAGCACAGAACGATTCGTGCTCGCTGCCCCCTCAATGCAGAGGCCGGCGTGAGGGGCCCTAAACGACTTGCAGTTCCACGCGGCCTCGATCGCTGCCCGGGTGCTGTGACGGCTGCTTGGCAGCCGCGGTGCCACGGCAGCGGACGAAGGGCTCCACGCCGTTGGCGCTGACGTGCGGCCGCGAAGTATGCGTTTCCCGATTCTGATCGGGCGCTCCACATGCCTTGGGAGGCCGCATGGACACGGTCCTCGACTTTCTTGGCACATTCTTCTTCGCAATATCAGGTTCGCTGCTGGCCGCGCACAGGGGATTCGACATCGTGGGGTCAGTTCTCCTGGGTTTGCTGACCGGACTCGGGGGCGGAGTAATCCGTGACCTCATACTCGGAGTTACCCCCGCGGCCTTCTCACAGCCGGTATACCTGCTCGCGCCTCTCGCCGCGGCAGCGCTCGTCTTCTTCCTCTACACCGTCGTCGAACGGTTGCCGCGCACCCTGCTCATTTTCGATGCAGCAGGGCTTGGCCTGTTCTGCACCACTGGGGCAGCAAAAGCTCTCGAGCTGGGCATGAATCCGGTCGCAGCGGCCCTTCTGGGAGTAGCGACAGGGGTAGGTGGCGGCCTCCTTCGTGACGTCGTCGCTAACCGCGATCCCGAGCTGTTCGATCCGAACGACATCTATGCGGTCCCGGCGATGATGGGCGCCGCGCTGGTCGCAGCAGCCTGGATGGTGGGCTGGTACGACCCGCTGATTCAGCTCGCTGTCGGTGTGTTCGTATTCGCATTCAGGTTGGCATCACTTCGTTTCCACTGGCACGTTCCGCACGCGGTCGCCCGCTGGGGCCACCGCAGCTAGCGCGTGTTGCTAAACCGCTCCGGGGGCTCGCGGGAGAGTCGTGTCGTGTGAGTGATTTGGGATGAGGCGTGGGCTGTGATCGGTCCCTTGTCCCGAAGGTGAAGACGACCGGTCGGCCTCCCGACGTGGCTTGCCGCGTTCTCACTGACAGAACGGCCATTATCGGAAAACACCCCAGGTCAGCGGAGGAAACAGTTCGCCGCGTCTCGTGAGGAAGTTGACCACCCGGCCGCCGCACGGCAGGTGTGGATGCAGTAGCGCTACTCAGCGCCCGTCGCTGAGTCCGCCGCTGAGGCGCCCGTGGAACTGGGTGGTGGCGTCGTTCATGCCCTCGAGGGTGACGGTCTTGCGGAGGTTCTCGTACTTGGTCTGGATTGCGTCAAGGGCGGCGACGGTGGAGGCGTCCCAGATGTGTGAGCGGGACATGTCGATGGTGACCTGGTTCGGGTCGTGGGTGTATTCGAATTGGGTGGTCAGGTCGTTGCTGGATGCGAAGAACAGCTCCCCATCGACGGTGTAGCGGGCGGCCTGCCGCTGTGCGAAGATAGGCAGGTGCCGACATGCTCGGTACTCGGCGGTGGGGCTCGCCAGACACAACCGCGATGATCGCCAACAGTCCCTATCTCGTTCACTAGAGCGGATAGGACACCTATGCCCACCGGACCCCTCGACCCGGATACCGAGAACATCTCCACCCCCGGAGCGGCGATGCTGCCCTGGAGACACGTCGCCCTGGTCGCAGCCGGCGGAACGATCGGCACCGCCGCGCGGGCGCTGATCGCCGCGACTATTCCTGATCCGGCCGACTACCCACTCGGTATCTTCCTCATCAACGTGGCAGGGGCGTTCGCGCTCGGCCTCGTCGTCCAGTTCCTTGCATCCCGCGGACCCGACGAGGGGCACCGCCGCCTCACCCGCCTCGCGGTCGGAACCGGCCTCATCGGGGGCTTCACGACCTACAGCACCGTGACCGTCGATCTCGCGCAGCTCACCGTCTCGAGCCCCATGATGGCCGCGGCGTACTTCGCGGGGACGCTCGTCGTTGGGAGCGCGGCCTCGTACGTCGGCATCATCGCTGGTGCCCGCCTAGGAAGGGGTGCACGGTGAGCCCGCTCGTCCTCCTAGCTGTGGCGGCAGCGGGCGGGATCGGTTCGGCGCTGCGCTTCGTCCTAGACAGCCAGGTGAGCCAGCGCGCGCGGATAGCGTTCCCAGTAGGGACCAACATCATCAACGCGACCGGATCGCTTGCACTGGGCGTCGTCACCGGCCTCGTTGCAGCTCACACCGTTCCTGGCCCAGTCGGCTTGATCGTCGGCACAGGCTTGATCGGCGGATACACCACGTTCAGTACGGCAAGCCTCGAAACAGTCCGGCTCCTGATAGACGGTCGACTCCGGGCGGCCGCACTCAACGGAATAGCGTTGCTTGCCGTGAACGCACTGCTTGCCGGGTGCGGGATACTGCTCGGGCTTCTCCCGGCGGCTTAGGCGCGTCCCGGTGTCTCCGGTGTGCGCGAAGCCAGCGCGGTCAGCAGGAAGCCGAGGATGAACGCGCCGCAGAGGTTGACGATCAGCACGGCCCACGGCACACCGCCGTCGGCGGGAAGGGCCAGCGAGAGCCCTTACCTGCCCGCGGTGCCGATCGCACCGCCCAGCAGCACGTAGAGGATCAGGCGCGGCTGCGCGAACGCCGGCTTGGGGTTCTGGCGGGTGCTGTCGCGCCCGTGTTCTACGACGGTCATCGGTCTGCCTTCCTTCTCGCGGCGGGGGCCGCGGTCTCTGGTGTCATTGGATGATGCTGGGCTGCAGGTCGCGGAGGGTGAAGAAGCGGGTCATGCGCACCACGCCGGCCAGCGCCGCGACGGCGGCGACGGCCGCCCACAGCAGCACGACGCCGATGTCCGTCCAGACCCGGGAGATGTCGCCGCCGTACATCACCTGCCGCAGCGCATCGACGACGAACCCCATGGGCAGCACCTCGTGAAGGGCCGCCAGCGGCGGCGGCAGCGTCTGCCAGGGGAAGGTGCCGCCCGCGGTTACCAGCTGCAGCACCATCAGGACCAGGCCGAGGAATTGGCCGACCGCTCCCAGCCAGACGTTCAGGGCCAGGATGATCCAGGTGTACGACGCCGAGGCCAGGACGAGCAGCCCGAACACCGCCAGGGGGTTCGCGAACCGGAAGCCCAGCGCGAGGGAGAGCACCCCGAACAGCCCGAGCATCTGGACCGCGCCCAGCAGCGCCGGCGTCAGCCAGCCCGCGATGGTCACGCGCACCGGCGCATCCATCGCCGACAGCGCACGGCGCGAGACGGGCTTGACGATCAGGAACAGCGCGTAGATGCCGATCCAGGCCGCCAGCGCGGCGAAGAACGGGGCCAGCCCGGCGCCGTAGTTCTGCGCCTGGGCCAGAGCGCTGGTGTCGATCCGCACCGGATCCGCCAGCACGGCGCTCTGCCGTTGGCGGGTCGCCTCATCGTCATCGGGCACCTGAGCCACGCCGTCCTGCAAGCCGGTGGCCAGCTCGCCCGCCCCGGTGGCCAGCTCGCCGATGCCGCTGCCGAGCTGGTCCACGCCGCCCACCAGCTGGCCCGCTCCGGATGTGGCGGTGTCAAGGCCGGACGCCAGCGTCGAGGAGCCGGAGGCCACCTCGTCCGCGCCGGCGGCCAGCTCGTCGATCCTGCCGACGGCGTTCTGAAGCCGATCGTCGAGAGTGCGGATGCGGTCCCCGACCGGGGCCAGGGCCGCGAGCGCCTGATCGATCTGGGCTTGGCTGAGCCCCGCGTCGGTGAGCACCTGGGTGATATCGGACTCCAGCTGCGGTAGCCGTGCGGTCGCCGCGGACGCCAGCGACCCGGCCTCGTCGGCGATGCCGTCCAGTTCGCGCACTCCGGCCGCGACCTGCGCGGATCCGGAGGCCAGGGCCTGCGCGCCGTCGCGCAGCTGGACGGTGCCGTCCGCGAGCTGCTGCGCCCCGGAACGCAGCTGTTGCACCCCGGAACCGGCTGTGCCCAGGCCGCTGACCAGCTGCGATGCTCCGGATGCCGCCTCCGCCAGCTTCGCGCGGATCTCCGCCAGCCCCGCCAGCACCGCCTCCGCCGCCGTGGTCACCACCTTCTCGGCGACGACGGTCTGCACGCGCTGCACCGCCTGGGTGCCGATGGTGGAGGCGAGGTAGTTGTTGGCGTCGTTGGTTCGCAGCTGGATGCGCGCACGCTCCGGATCCGACCCGGTGATGGATGCGATGTCGGCGGAGAAGTCCTTCGGGATGACGATCGCGAACTCGAAGCGCCCCTCGATGAGACCGGCCTCCCCCTTCTTCTCGCCGATGGCGGTCCAGTCGAAGGTGTTGCTCTTGAGCAGTTCCTGCGAGATCTCCTCGCCCAGATTGCGCTGAGAGCCGTCGATCTCGGCACCCTGGTCCAGCACGATCACCGCGGCGGGGATCTCGGCCAGCCGATCGTAAGGGTTCTGGTTGGCCCACAGATAGAACCCCCCGTACAGGATGGGCACGCACAGCAGCGCGAACAGCGCCAGGGCGAGCATCGGCGTGGACACCAGGCGCCGAAGCTCGGCCGCGACCATGTGCGAGATCTTCACGTGGTCCTCTTCGCGGAGGGGAGCGACTGGTCCTCGTCCGCCGCGGGCTCGTCCGGTGTGCCCAGCTCTGCGCCCAGCACCAGCCGCGAGGCCTCCCCCGCGATGACCAGCACCGCCATGCCGCGGCCGGCGAACTCGTCTGCCAATCCCCACCACACGCGCGGGTCGCCGCCGTGCCGGTCGGGCGAGACCAGCACGAGGCCCTCCACGCCCTTGCGCAGGGCCGCCAGTTCGCACAACAGGCGCAGACGCTGCGGCGGCTCGAGATTGCTGAAGGGGCGGCCGGCGACCTCCGACATCGACTGCTCCTTCAGCCAGCGGCGGGCGGACACCGGTCCGGAGCGGTGCCCCGCGAACATGAGCTCCTCGGCGACCACGGCCACGACGGCGACGTTGGGCTCCGGCGCGGAGATATCCGGCGCGTCCACGAGCGCGACACGGCGGCGCAGCGCCGCGGGATCCGCCCTGCCGTCGATGAGCACCTCGCCCGTGTCGGCGTGCATGCGCCCGGAGGCGAGCAGCCCCAGCACAGTCGGCCGTTGCTCCGTTTCGGCGAAGCCGAATGTGCTGCGTCCGGTCTCGAACAGCACGCTGGTGACCGGTAGGGCATGCTCACGCTCGGCCTTGGCCACCGCGTTCAGCTGAACGCGCACGCGTCACCGCGCCCTCGGTACCATCGGCCTTCGGCGAGTGCGGCGGGATCGGGCGTCCATGTCCACTCCCTCCGGGCCGATGGTGCGTCGCTGTCCCCACTGTCGGCCCCACTATGGTCGGGGACGGTTGCCACCGCAAGGTCCCGGGTGCTCGGAGCGCTCAGGACCCGCCGCTGCGCTCCATCCGCAGGAAGCGGTAGCGGATGCCGCTGGTGGAGGTCGCCCAGCCACGACCGGGATCCGCGCTGACGACATCCCAGCCGGTGCGTGCGGGGGCGTAGGTGTCGCCCGCGACGGTCGTGTCCAGTTCGGTCACCTCGAGCCGGTCCGCCAGCGCGATGCCCTCCCGGAACAGCTCGCCGCCGCCGATCAGCCAGATCCGTGCGGGACCATCGCCGGCCGCGGCGGCCAGCGCGGCCTGCAGGGAACCCGCGCGCTCGGCGCCGGGAGCCGACCACCTCTCGCTGCGTGTGACCACGATGTTGCGACGCGCCGGCAGCGGGCGGAACCGCTCGGGCAGCGAGTCCCACGTCTTGCGTCCCATCACCACCGGCGACCCGGCGGTGACCGCCTTGAAGTGCGCGAGGTCCTCCGGAACATGCCACGGCATACCGCCGTCGCGGCCGATGACACCGTCCGCGGCCTCGGCCCAGATCAGGCCGAGCCTCGAGGCTGCGCTCATACCGCGACGGCGCCGCGGATCGCGGGATGGTGCTGATAGTCCTCGATGACGAAGTCGTCGTATTCGTATTCGAAGATCGAGTCCGGTGTGCGGGTGATGCGCAACGTAGGCGGCGGGAACGGCTCGCGCTCCAGCTGCTGCCTGACCTGCTCGATGTGGTTGTCGTAGATGTGGCAGTCTCCCCCGGTCCACACGAAGTCCCCGACCGCCAGCCCGGTCTGCTGCGCGACCATGTGGGTCAGCAGGGCGTAAGAGGCGATGTTGAACGGAACGCCCAGGAAGAGGTCGGCGCTGCGCTGGTAGAGCTGACAGGAGAGTCGCCCATCGGCCACGTAGAACTGGAACAGCGCGTGGCAGGGCGCCAGTGCCATGTCCGGGATGTCCGCCGGGTTCCAGGCGGAGACGATCAGGCGGCGGGAGTCGGGATTGCGGCGGATCTCGTCGATGACGCCCGCGATCTGATCGATCGTCTCTCCGGACGCGGTCGGCCACGAACGCCACTGCACCCCGTACACCGGGCCGAGCTCGCCTGCGGCATCGGCCCACTCGTCCCAGATCGTGACGCCGTGCTCCTGCAGCCACGACACGTTCGACTCGCCGCGGAGGAACCAGAGCAGCTCGTACACGATCGACTTCATGTGCACGCGCTTGGTCGTCACCAGCGGAAACCCCTGGGACAGGTCGAAGTTCAGCTGCCGGCCGAACACACTGCGCGTACCGGTGCCGGTGCGATCCGTCTTGATCGCACCGTGCTCGAGCACGTCGCGCAGCAGGTCTTCGTAGGGGTTCGGGGTGGTCGCAGACATCGAGTCGATGGTATCCCTCCCCGGTCGCGGTCGCCCCGCCCGGCGGTACGGCGTGCCGTGCAGAACGTCGGAGTTCCCACATCCGGCTCTTATTCAGCCGCAAGCAGTTAGCCTGGGATGCTGTGACCCTCGTTCCCGCCCTCATCGGCCTCGCGCTGCTTCTCGCCGTGACGGTCGCGCTGGGTGTGTTCGTCAGATGGCGCCAGGGTCGCCCCCGGCGGGATATCCCGCACGAGATCGTCCAGCCCGCGCGTCTGGGTGCTGAAGCGCTCGGCCGGACGGCGACGCTGCTGCAGTTCAGCACGGACCTCTGCTCGCGCTGCCCGGGCGTGCACCGCACGCTCGCCTCGGTCGCCGAAGCCCACGACGGCGTCCTGCACCTGGACGTCGACGTGACCCACCGGCCGGACATCGCGAAGCACTTCAACATCCTGCAGACCCCGACGACCCTCGTGCTGGACGGTGACGGCGCGGTGCAGACCCGGTTCGGCGGCAGCCCCAACCGTGACGTCCTGGAGCTGGAGCTCAACCGCCTGACCGGGCAGCCGGCGAGTGTCTGACCGAACGGCCGGGGACCCGCGGGGCCTCGATCCCCGCGGCCCCCGCTTCGCGGCCGGCATCACATCGCTGCTCCTGCTCGTCGACGTGCTGCTGGGTCTGACCGGGCTGTCCACCCGGCGCGGCGGCGCAGGCTTCGGCTGGTACGCCTACGCGCCACTGTCGAATACGACGTTCACGCCGGAGGGCTGGGCGATTCACTCGGCCACCCTCGCACAGCGCGCACTGGATCCGGCGTTCCTGCTTCTGGTCGTGCTCGCACTGCTCTTCCTGTGGGGTGTGCTGTCCCCGCGTACGGCACCGTGGGGCGCGGTGTATCGCAGACTCGTCCAGCCGCGATTGAGTCCGCCCGCCGATCTGGAGGATCCCCGGCCCCCACGATTCGCGCAGGGAGTGGGCCTGGTGGTGGTGATGATCGGTCTCGTGCTGCACCTGGGCGGGGTTCCGTGGGCGCTGCCGATCGCGGCCGCGGCCGCCTTCGTCGCGGCTTTCCTGAATGCCGTCTTCGGGCTCTGCCTGGGCTGCCGGCTGTACCTGCTGCTCCAGCGTGCGGGCATCGTGGGGCGTGCGCGTCCCTCCGCGGCCTGATCCGGACCGGCGGGTTCGATCGGTCGCGCTGTGCGGACCGCGCCGTTAGGCTGACGGCAAAGCGTCCGGCGCGCGGGCGCATCCCGATCAGGAGGTTCCGATGACCGTCACGAGCGAAGCCAAAACCGTCTGGAAGGGCGGTTTGACCGATGGATCCGGCACGGTCGCGTTCCAGTCCTCCGGCATCGGCACGTTCGATATCAACTGGAAGGCGCGCAGCGAAGGCTCCACATCGTTCACCACGCCCGAAGAGCTGATCGCCGCCGCCCACGCCTCGTGCTTCAGCATGGCGTTCTCGAACGGGCTGGCGCAGAACGGCACCCCGCCGGAGTCGATCGAGACGACGGCGTCCGTGACCTTCAAGCCCGGCACCGGGATCACCGGAAGCCACCTGAACGTCAACGCCGTCGTGCCCGGACTGGGCCAGGAGGATTTCGACCGCATCGCGGCCGATGCCAAGGTCAACTGCCCCGTCTCGCAGGCCCTCGCGGGCATCGAGATCACTCTCGAGGCGACGCTTGCCTGAACCGGCTGCCCGGACGCGCCGGATCGTCGTGGCCGGCGCATCCGGACTGATCGGGTCCGCCCTGGTCGCCAGCCTCCGCGCGGACGGGATCCGGGTCACCACCCTCGTGCGCCGTCCCGCGGAGATGGCCGACGAGATCGAATGGCTGACCGACGCGTCGCCGCTCGATCCGGCTGTCCTGGATGGCGCAGACGCGGTGGTCGGGCTGAACGGGGCATCGATCGGCCGATTCCCGTGGACCTCCGGCTACAAGAACACGCTGCTGTGGTCGCGGATCACGCCGGCGCGCGCCCTCGCACGCGCTGTGCGTGAACTGGGCACCGACGCCCCCGCGTTCCTGTCGGCCTCCGCCGTGGGCTACTACGGGTCAGCACCCGGCCGGGTGCTGACCGAGAGATCCCCGCGCGGGGAGACGTTCCTCGCCGACCTGTGCGGGGAGTGGGAGGCAGCGGCGCTGGGTGCCGGGTCGCGTGCGCGCGTGGCGCTGATGCGCACGGCGCCCGTGGTGCATCCGGAGGGCGTACTGAAACCGCTCGTGCTGCTCACCCGTCTGGGTGTGGCCGGCCCGATCGCCGGCGGACAGCAGAAATGGCCCTGGATCTCGCTCGCGGACGAGGTGCGCGGCATCCGTCATCTCCTGGACGCCGACATCGAGGGTCCGGTGAATCTCGTCGGTCCGAACCCCGCGAACGCGAACGACCTCGGCTTCGCGCTGGCGATGCGGATGAACCGGCCGTTCGTCGTGCCCGCACCGGCCTGGGCGCTCAGGCTCGTGCTCGGCGCCGACGCGACCGAGGGGCTGCTGACCGGCGATGCCGCCGTGCTCCCGGTCGTGTTGGGCGAATCCGGATTCCGCTTCACCTCCGAGACGGTCGAAGAGGCTGTGGATGCCGCGGTGCCCGCACCGCCGGACTAGCGACGACGCGACCCCGTCTCCAGCTGGATCGCCCGCCGCACCGCGGCACGGGCTCGTCTGCGGTCGCCGGCGGCGTCGTACGCCAGACCGAGCCGGTACCAGGCGCGCCAGTCGTCCGGATCCGCCTCGACCTGGGCCCGATAGGCGGGAAAGACGAGATCCCCGTCTTCGCGCATGACTCTGCCGCTCGGCCGTACCGACACCTCGTCATCGGGCAAGCCGCCCTCGGTCTCGAGCCGGCGCGCGAGCTGCTCGGCGCGGATGCCGAACCACAGCTCGCGTCCCAGGGCCCAGGCCGCGATGACGGGCAGCACGACCAGCGCCGCGCCCATCGCGATGCCGATCGGCTCTCCGCTGATCAGAAGCAGCCACGCCCGCTGCGCGACCAGGACGATGTACAGCACGAGGAGCGCCGCCATCACCGCGACACCGATGCGGGCGCTCATGCTCCGGTGACGCGGGCGACCTGGCCCGGTACGTCGGTCTCGGCGACGGGTCGCTCCGGCGCCGGTTGGGGCATGCGGATGCCGATGTCCAGGAAGCTGTCCAGTCCGATGAAGACGCCTCGGGCGTCGCGAGCCGCTCCCAGCGCCAGCCGGATCCCGGGGGCGTAGGCCAGAGCGGGCTCGACGGTGTCGTGGGTGAGCGTGAGCGACTCCCCCGGACCCGACAGGATCACGTCCTGCCGCGCCACGACCCCGGGGCGGCGCAGGGAGTGGATCGGAATGCTGGCGACCTGCTGCCCTCGGGCGCGCTGGTCGACGTGCGGCGATTCGACCGGACCCACCTCTGCCCGCGCTGCGCCGATGAGCTCCGCCGTGCGCACCGCCGTCCCGCTGGGTGAGTCGATCTTGGTCTCGCGGTGCGCCTCGACGATTTCGACGGACGGGAAGAAGGGCGCCGCCGCCGCGGCCAGAGCCGTACCGAGGACTGAGCCGAGCGAGAAGTTCGGGATGAAGACGGCGCCGGTGCCGGCGGCGGCCACGATCGGGCGGATCAGTGCGATGCGTTCCGCGGACCATCCCGATGTGCCCACCAGCACGTTCATGCCTCGCTCGATCGAGGCGCGGACGACGTCGATGGACACGGCCGGGCTCGAGGCGTCAACGACCAGATCGGCGCCGTCGAGCTCGGACAGCTGCGACTTCGAGGTGAGCGTGGCGATGACCTCGAAGTCATGCTCCGTGTCGATGACACCCCGGATGATCCCGCCCAGCTTGCCGGTGCCGCCGACCAGGGCCACGCGTGTCGTCATGGATCCCATCGTATCGGCGGCACGTCGTGCCGGTCGTGCCGTGCGGCCTCGCCGGGCGCCGCCGGTACGCTCGAGACCATGCCGACGATCACTCCGCTTCCGGTCGACGACCCTGCTGCGCACGAGCTTCTCGCCGACTACTTCCGCATGCGCACCGCCACGTTTCCGGGGCACACCTACGCGACGGTCTTCCCGGATCCGGCGGCCTTCGAGCCGCCCCAGGGCGTGTTCCTCGTCGTGACGGACGGCGAGGACGGGGTCGGATGCGGCGGCATCCGCCGCATCGAGGACGGCCCGCACGGGCCGCGGTACGAGGTGAAGCATCTCTACCTGCGACCCGAGACCCGGGGTCGCGGGTGGGGCCGTCTGCTGATGGAGGACCTCCGGCGGCGGGCTGCGGAGTTCGGCGCCGCCGAGCTCGTCCTGGACACCCACCACACGCTGGAGGCCGCCGGCCGCTTGTACGAGGCCACCGGCTTCGTCCCGATCGACCCGTACAACGACAACCCGAATGCGACGCGCTGGTACGGCAAGGCGCTGCAGTCCGGAACTGACGGCGGCAGCGCCGCGGTGATCGACGCCCCGAGCTAGACCAGGGGATCCTCGGGCAGGCCGGTGCGCAGCTCCATCGGGAGATGCCCCAGGTCGTTGTGGGAGACCAGCGTCCAGGGGCGGCCCTGCTTCTGCGAGATCACGGTGAGCCCGCAGTGCGCTTGGTTCAGCGTCATCCAGCGCCAGTCCGGGGCCCCCAGCACTTCGCGCACGAACCACCCGATGACGAAGTTGTGCGTGATGAGCAGTTCGTGCACCTCGCCGCTCTTGCGGACGAGGTACTCGCTGGCGGCGTCCGCCATCTGCGCCCGGCCGGCGTCGACCTCGGCCTCGGTCACGCTGCCGAAGAACGGCTCGAACACGGCCGGGGTCTGATCGGTCATGCCGGTCGGGACGCAGTCGAACAGCAGAGACGACGGCTCGGGCGAGAGAGAAGGCATCCGCTCGGCGACGGCGCGAGCGGTCTGGCTCGCCCGCTCCAGGGGCGAGTGCCACACCGCGTCGAAGGGGATGCCCGACAGGCGATCGGCCAGCAGCGAAGCCTGCCGCCGACCACGCGGTGAGAGCGGCCCATCGACGAGTCCGTGCTCGGCATCCTGATGCTCGCCGTGCCGCACGAGGTAGATGTAGTGCGTCACGCCAGCTCGCTTCGTCGGGGGTCGGGGTGCTTTACGCGTACCCTCCCAGCCTATGTCACGGGCTGTAGCGGCAGCCCGCGATCGAACGTATCGGCGCTATTCGGACGCGCGTGCGATATCGGCGAGCTGGACGCGGCTGAGCTGGACGCCGACGCCCTGCACCAGCTCTTCGACGTGGTGTGCGGCGTACGCGTTGACGATGGGCGCGGCGATCAGCTTCTGCGCGAGCAGCCACGCGACCGCCACGGCGGCATCGGGCACGCCCAGCTCCGTTCCGACCGCATCCAGGGCGCGCAGCGTGCGGCTTCCGCGCCGATTCATGCTGGCGGCGATCTGAGCGCCACGGACGGACAGTCCGCCGCGGAGCTTCGTGCGGTGCCGGCCGGCGAGGAACCCGTGCTCGAGCGGGTGCGACGGCGTGACGGCCATCCCCTGAGCTCCTGCGACCAGGCGCAGATCGGCATCGAACTCGTGCCGGCGCAGCACGTTGAACGGCACGTCGAGCACGGTGATGCGCGGATAGCCGGCAGAGGCGAAGATGCGCGCCTCGACGAGTTGGGTGGCGGTCAGGCCGACGGCGCCGATCGCTCGCGCCTTGCCGGACTCCACCAGCCACTCCGCGGTGGCCAGGGCGTCTTCGAGGTCCGCGTGACCATCGGTGGCATCCAGGTAGAGCACGTCCACACGGTCGGTGCGGAGGCGAGTGAGCGAGGCCTCGACCGCGCGGACCAGGTTGACCGGGCCCAGGCCCGGGTTGTCGGGGTGCCCGCCGACGCGGACGGCGAGGGTGATCTCATCGCGCAGTCCGCGGGAGTGCAGCCACTGGCCGATGATGTGCTCGCTGCGGCCGCCGGCGAAGCTGTCGGCCGTGTGCAGCGCGTTGCCGCCGCGCTCCACGTACGCGTCCATGATCTCGTGGCTGGATTCCAGGTCGACGTTCCAGCCGAACTCGGCACCACCGAGGATCAGCGGAAAGATCGCGAACCCGGTCTCTCCGAGGGGCACCCGGACGCTCTCGCCCACGGCCGGACCCTGTACCGGGATCGGTGACGAGGGGTGCACATCAGCGGGCGCGGTCGGCGCATCGCGTCTCGTGGACGAGATGGCAGAGCCGACATCTGATCGAGCCATCTCCCACCCCCTCACGTCGGCTCCGGCCGAGCCTCTGTGTCTTCGAAGTCCGCGCCCCCCGGCGCTTTCTTCGAGGTTAGGCCGCCCAGGAACGCGAGCCGCTCATTCCGGTGGCCTGTCGATAAACATTCGATAACACTTGGGTCACGAAGCGGGTATGATCCGCGTCCTGTCCGCCGTTCGGGGGACAGATGGTCTAAAGCGGATGCCCGCTCCCCCGATTGGGGGGAACGGGCATCCGTGATCGAAGAGCCGCGATCAGCGGCCGCTCGAGTGTGGTGCGGCTCGGGCTCAGGCCTCCGCCGGGACCTCCACACCGGGGGTGGCCGCGGGGCGACCCTCCTGGCCGGCGGACTCTTCGACGACCGGCTCCAGCGACAGCTTGCCGCGGTCGTCGATCTTGGTGATCTTGACCAGCAGCTTCTGGCCGACGCTCAGGACGTCCTCGACGTTCTCCACGCGCTTGCCACCGGCGAGCTTGCGGACCTCGCTGACGTGCAGCAGTCCGTCCTTGCCGGGCAGCAGCGAGATGAACGCACCGAAGGTCGCGAGCTTCACGACGGTGCCGAGGAACTGCTCGCCGATCTCCGGGTTGGTGGGGTTCGCGATCGCGTTGACCTGGGCGCGGGCGGCTTCGGCGGCAGGGCCGTCGGTGGCGCCGATGTAGACGGTGCCGTCCTCCTCGATCGAGATCTGGGCTCCCGTCTCGTCCTGGATCGCGTTGATCGTCTTGCCCTTGGGGCCGATGAGCTCGCCGATCTTGTCGACCGGAATCTGGACGCTGATCACGCGGGGCGCGGTCGGTGCCATCTCGTCCGGACCGTCGATCGCGGCGTTCAGAACGCCGAGGATCGTCAGCCGAGCCTCGTGGGCCTGCTGCAGCGCGGCGGTCAGCACCGACGACGGGATGCCGTCGAGCTTCGTGTCCAGCTGGATCGCGGTGACGAACTCGGACGTGCCGGCGACCTTGAAGTCCATGTCACCGAGGGCGTCCTCGGCTCCCAGGATGTCGGTCAGCGCCGCGTAGCGCGTCTGGCCCTCGTGCTGGTCGGTGACCAGTCCCATCGCGATGCCCGCGACCGCGGCCCGGAGGGGCACGCCGGCGTTCAGCAGCGACAGGGTGGAGGCGCAGACCGAGCCCATCGACGTCGAGCCGTTGGAGCCGAGAGCCTCGGACACCTGACGGATCGCGTAGGGGAACTCCTCGCGGCTGGGCAGCACCGGCACGAGTGCGCGCTCGGCAAGGAAGCCGTGCCCGATCTCGCGACGCTTGGGGCTGCCCACTCGACCGGTCTCACCGGTCGAGTACGGCGGGAAGTTGTAGTGGTGCATGTACCGCTTGTGCGTCACCGGGGACAGCGAGTCGATCTGCTGCTCCATCTTCAGCATGTTCAGCGTCGTGACACCCAGGATCTGGGTCTCACCGCGCTGGAAGATGGCCGAGCCGTGAACGCGCGGGATGACCTGCACTTCGGCGTCGAGCGGACGGATGTCCGCCAGCCCGCGGCCGTCCATGCGGACGCCCTCGGCGAGGATGCGTCCGCGCACGATCACCTTGGTGACCGACTTGTACGCCGCCGAGAACTCCAGCGTGGCGACGGGAGGCAGTTGGCCCGACTCCACGGCTGCCAGCAGCTCCGCCTTGACGGCATCCTTCAGCGCATCGTCGGCGTTCTGGCGCTCGATCTTGTCGGCGATCTGGTAGATCGGCACGAGCTTGTCGTAGGCGCGGCCGGCCACGAAGTCGTACGTCTCCTGGCTGTACGGCAGGAAGACCGGGAACTGCTTGATCGGCTTCGCCGCGGTGTTGGCCACGACGTTCTGCGCGGCCACGAGCTGCTTGATGAAGGGCTTCGAGGCTTCGAGGCCTTCGGCCACGACCTGCTCGTTCGGCTTGACGGCGCCGGCCTTGATCAGGTTCCAGCTGCCTTCGGTCGCTTCGGCTTCGACCATCATGATCGCGACATCGTCGTTGCCGTCGGCGTCGGTGATGACGCGACCGGCGACGATCAGGTCGAAGACGGCCTCCTCCAGCTGAGTCACGGTGGGGAACGCGATCCACTGGTCGGCGTGCTCGCCGTGGCCCGGGATCAGCGCCAGACGCACGCCGGCGATCGGACCGGAGAACGGAAGACCGGAGATCTGAGTCGAGAGCGACGCAGCGTTGATCGCGAGCGCGTCGTAGAACTCGCCGGGGGCGATCGACAGCACGGTCACGACGATCTGCACCTCGTTGCGCAGACCCTCGACGAACGAGGGGCGCAGCGGGCGGTCGATGAGGCGGCAGACCAGGATCGCCTCAGTGGAGGGGCGGCCTTCGCGGCGGAAGAACGAACCGGGGATCTTGCCCGCGGCGTACGAGCGCTCTTCGACGTCGACGGTCAGCGGGAAGAAGTCGAAGCCTTCACGAGGATGCTTGCCGGCGCTGGTGGCCGACAGGAGCATCGTCTCCTCATCGAGGTAGGCGGCGACGGCACCCTGCGCCTGCTGGGCGAGGCGGCCGGTTTCGAAACGGATGGTGCGGGTGCCGAAACGGCCGTTATCGAGAACGGCTTCTGCGGCAGTGATTTCAGGACCTTCCAAGAGGTCTCTCCTTCTTTGTTTAAGCTCGCTCGCCCGTATGGCGCGCGAGCATGTCGAAGGAGCAGGAACAGGCAGATTATCGGCGCGCGACAGTCCGTCGCGCTGTACCTGCGCTGGTCACCAGTAGAAGACCACCGAGTCTCACCCTGGGGTGATCGAGCGCGGCGGAGCGCGCATCGGAATCGGGAACCCACCACAGGGGACCAGCTTGCTGCCGGCCTGCTCCGTGTAGCTCGTATTGAATTGAGCGGATGCCCGTAGGCAACCCCACCCAGACTACCAGTGCGGACCGGACGCCGAGCGGACAGCGCAGCGCGCCGGGCGGCGAAGGGTGGCGGGGGCGCCGAACCGGTGCCTAGGCTGGGCACATGAGCACCGAAGACAAACCTGCCGATGACGCATCCGCAGAGATGAAGCGCAAGTTCAAGGAGGCGCTCGAGAAGAAGAACGCCAAGCACCGCGGCGGCGAGGCCCACCTGGATGGCGAGTCCCCCGTGCACGGTACGCATGGCGCCGCCCAGACCAAACGCGAGTTCCGCCGCAAGAGCGGCTGAGAGGAGCAGGCGATGGTGTTCGACCCCACTTTCCACGAGATCGACCGTGAGGCGGCGAACCTGCCGGATCTGGCCGGCGCGGACGTGGACATCGATCCCGCCGACCTGGATCACGGGGTCGATGCCGCCGACGCCGGTTCCGTCGAAGAGGAGCAGGAGGCCGCCGCCGAGGGAAGCGCGGAGGCGGACATCGTCTTGTCCGACGTCCCGGCGGATGACCTGCCCCCCTACGGCCAGGAGTGATGGGAGAATTCAGATGAGCGGATTCCAGGAGCGCAACCCGGACGATGAGCGCGAGGTCCCCCTCGATGACGCCGCGGACTTCGACACACCGCCGCCGACGATCGATCCTCTCGAGACCGTCGAGGATGACGTCGACGACGCCGACGCCGAGAAGCGCGAGGCCGCGATCGAGGCGGGTCAGCTCGACCCGCGCGACTGAGACGCCGCCGCACCGGGTCCCCCGAGTGAACGGGAGAGGTTCGGGCGACCCCGCACGGCGGATGTCGGTCGCGACGGCGGGCGACGACGGGTCGGCCCAGGCCGGCGGCGCTAGTCTGCGGCGACCGCGTACGGTCGCTCGGGGCTGCGGTGCTGGAACTCCAGAATCGCGGCGTTGCGCACCTCGCCGTCGCTGACCTCGATCGCCCGCGACACCGTGTCGTTCGCCGCCCACGCTTCGGGACCGGCCATGACGATCGGCAGGAAGCCGAGCAGCGCCTCGCTGATCTCCCAGCTCGCGGAGTTCCACAGGTACGACGGGCTGTGATCGACGGCGTAGTAATTGACGTTGCGCCCGACGGTGAACATCGGGTCGGCGAAGCTCGTGGTGCGAGCCCACTCGAACCCCATCCCCTCGTCGCACGAGACGTCCACGATGAGACTGCCCGGACGGAACGCCGCCAGGTCGTCCGTCTTCAGATACAGCAGCGGCCGGTTCGGGTCCTGCAGCGTGCAGTTGACCACGATGTCGCTCTCGGCCAGGAACGGCGCCAGCGGCACCCGCCCCTCATCGGTGATGACCTCGCTGAGGTAGGGACCGTCGTGGTCGAACTGGATGATCTGCGCAGCGTGGATCGGCGCGGCCACGGAGGCGGTCTGCCGGTTTGTCAGCACACGGATGTCGTGCACGCCGTGGGCGCGCAGGGCGGTGACCGCGCCGCGCGCGGTGGCTCCGAAGCCGATCACCACGGCGGTCAGGCGGCGCCCGTAGTCCCCGGTCGAGCCGCACAGCTGCAGCGCGTGCAGCACGGAGCAGTACCCCGCGATCTCGTTGTTCTTGTGGAAGACGTGCAAGCCGAAGCTTCCGTCGGCACCCCAGTGGTTCATCGCTTCGAACGCGATGACGGTCAGTCGCTTGTCCAGCGAGATCTGGGTCATCTCCCGGTCCTGCACAAGGTGCGGCCAGCCCCACAGCACCTGTCCGTCGCGCATCTCGCGCAGATCCCCGTGCTGGGGCTTGGGGAGGAGGACCACGTCGGATGCGGCGATCAGCGCGTCGCGTTCCAGGATGCCGCCCACCAGCGGTCGCAGTTCGTCGTCCTCGACGCCGAAGCGCCGTCCGTAGCCGGACTCCAGCAGCAGGTGCGGGCGCAGCTCCTCCGGGACCTTGTCGAAGTGACCGGGATGCAGCGGCACGCGCCGCTCGTCCGGCTTGCCGGATACGCCGATGACCCCGAGAGTCAGCAGGTTCTGTGGAGTGCTCATGCTCTTCTTCCCGCGCCGGGGGCCGAACCGACTCCGTGGCACCGACGCTACCAGGGCACCGGCGCGCATCCGGCGGGGAAGCGGTCACTCCCCCGCCGGATGCCGCGGGTCATTCGCCGGCGAGGCCGCCCAGCAGGTGTCCGAACGATCGGCCCTCGCCGAGGTAGTTGGCCGGGTCGAACGGATCGGCCTGGCCCGCGGGGCTGCGCCGGGCGATCGCCTCGGCCAGCTCGGCGGCGCCCCGGTCGATCCGCTCGCCGAGCGGCGCGACCTGGTCGCCGGAGGCGCCCCAGTCGCTGGAGGCGGCGAACACTCCGGTGGAGACCGGTTCGGCGTGCAGGTATGTGAACAGCGGCCGGATCGCATAGTCGATCGCGAGCGAATGCCGTGGGGTGCCCGCGTTCGCACCGATCAGCACCGGCTTGCCGGTCAGCGCGTCCGGGTCGAGGATGTCGATGAACGACTTGAACAGACCCGAATAGCTGGTCGAGAAGATCGGGGTGACGGCGATGACCGCGTCGGCCGAGACGACCGTGTTCACCATGGTCTCCAGCGCGGGCGGAGCGAACCCGGTGAGCAGGTTGTTCGTGATGTCGTGCGCGTAGTCGCGCAGCTCGAACACGTCCACCTGCGCATCGATCTCCCGCCCGCCGAGTTGGGCGACGGTTGCTGCGGCCAGACGGTCGGCAAGCAGCCTCGTGGAGGAGGGGTTGGACAAGCCCGCCGAGACCACGGCGATGCGGCGCTGGGTCATCTCAGGCTCCGCTCTGGGTCGCCGCGGCGCCGAAGGACGAGCCGGCGGGTAGCGGCGAGGCGTCCTGGTACGGTGAGCCGCCGGTCAGGTTGTCGCCCCGGTTGGGGTTGGGACGCGCCGCCCGCGGAGCCTGATCGCCGTACTTCGCGGCCACGAGTGCCGCGTGCGTGGGGCCGTCCGGGACATCCGCGGGGCGGTGGGCGGCGAGTTCCTTGCGCAGCACCGGCACGACCTCCCCACCCAGGATGTCCAGCTGCTCCAGGACGGTCTTCAGCGGCAGCCCGGCGTGATCCATCAGGAACAGCTGGCGCTGGTAGTCGCCGAACAGATCGCGCATGCCCGCGTAGCGGTCGATGACCTGCTGGGGCGAACCCACCGTCAGCGGAGTCATCTGCGTGAAGTCCTCCATCGACGGACCGTGGCCATAGACCGGGGCGTTGTCGAAGTACGGGCGGAACTCCCGCACGGCATCCTGCGAGTTCGCGCGCATGAACGCCTGACCGCCCAGGCCCACGATCGCCTGCTCGGCAGTGCCGTGGCCGTAGTGGGCGAACCTCTGCCGGTACAGCGCGATCAGGCGCTGGTAGTGCTCGGAGGGCCAGAAGATGTTGTTCGCGAAGAACCCGTCGCCGTAGTAGGCCGCCTGCTCGGCGATCTCGGGGGTGCGGATGGAACCGTGCCAGACGAACGGCGGCACATCATCCAGCGGTCGCGGGGTGGAGGTGAATCCCTGCAGCGGGGTGCGGAACTTTCCCTCCCAATCGACGACGTCCTCGCGCCACAGCTTGTGCAGCAGGGCGTAGTTCTCGATGGCCAGGGGCAGGCCCTGGCGGATGTCCTGTCCGAACCAGGGGTACACGGGGCCGGTGTTGCCGCGGCCGAGCATGAGGTCGGTGCGGCCCTCCGAGACGTGCTGGAGCATCGCGAAGTCTTCGGCGATCTTCACCGGGTCGTTCGTGGTGATCAGCGTCGTGGCCGTCGACAGGATGATCCGCTCGGTCTGCGCGGCGATGTAGGCCAGCGTCGTCGTGGGCGACGAGGACCAGAACGGCGGATTGTGGTGCTCGCCCAATGCGAACACGTCCAGCCCGACTTCCTCCGCGTGCTTGGCGACGGCGATCGTGTTGCGGATCTTCTCACCCTCGCTGGGTGTGCGTTCGGTGGTCGGGTCCTGGGTGATGTCGCTCACCGTGAAAATGCCGAACTGCATGGCCTGCGCCCCGGAGGACGCGGTGCTGGTGTCGTTCACGATCTCTCTCCGATTCGGGATGCCGCGGCATCCTGTTCTATTCAGTTGAATGTAATTGATAGAACAGAGCTGGAAGAAATCTATTCCCGGTGCGGCGCGATGCGGCCGGCGGAGCACTCAGGCGGCTCCGAAAAGCTCCAGCATGTCGCGCACCAGCTGGTGAGGTGCCGTCTCGCAGGGTGCGTGGCCGGTGGGATAGACGGTCATGCCGGCTCCGATCCGGGCCGCGTACGCCGCGTGCTGCGCGGTCGGCCACAGGTCCTGCTCGCCGACCGCGATGAACTTGGGGATGTCGATCGCGGCCACGGCATCGGCCACGTCGGGCATCGCCATCATGAGCCCCACGATGTCGTCGATGGCCGGGCGGCGGATGGCGACCATCCGCTCCCTGACGAACGCGATCCGCTGCGGCGGGGTGCGGTTCAGGTTGTAGCGGATGCCCCACAGGATCAGCCCGGCTGCGCGGTGCGGCGGCATGTCCGAGATCGGACCGATGTGCTTGACCCCGCGGAAGACCTGCCCGGTCGCCGGCGGTGCGGACATCAGGGTCAGGCTCGCGAACAGGTCCGGCCGCTCGACCAGCGCCAGCTCGGCGACCAGGCCGGCGAAGCTGTATCCGAGGACGTGTGCGGGGGTCGCTCCGTCCTCGAGGACCGCGATCAGGTCGTCCAGGAACAGCCGGTAGTCGTAGTGCTCGCGGGGCGGATCGAGGTTCTCCGGCCCCGCACCGACGGATCCATAGTGACCGGCCAGATCGTAGGACTCGACGCGGTACCCCGCGGCGGCGAACAGCGGGAAGAGCAGGACGAAGTCCTCCTTCGAGCCTGCGACGCCGGAGACCAGGACGACGCGCGGCGCATCCGGGTCGCCCAGGCGGACGCGCGCGATCGGTCCGCTCGGGGCCGCGAGCATGTCGCGCACCGTTCCTTCCGGAAACACCCGCCAGTCCAGATCGGGGATCGCCCGGTCCTTCGCACGTGCCTCGTCGATCGTGGTCATCGCGTCGCCGAGACTATCGCGTCCGGCAGCCGCCGGGGCGGACGCGCGCGCGGGCCGCGCTGACGCGGGCACCTCGCCGGACAGAGGGGCATCGGGCATGCGGTTCTCCTCGGGTCGACCTGGCCGCTCGTCCCCGCAGCGGCACGTTCACCCAGGATAGGGTGGCGATCGCAGTGATGACCGAATCAACGAATCCGACGCCCGCTGCGGCCGCGGCATCCGCCGTGCGCGGTCCGCCGGCGGGCAGCGGAGCCGTGCCCCGGGTCCGCCGGCGGGTCCCGTTCTGGGACAACGCGCGCTTCGCGTGCATCGCCCTGGTCGTCCTGGGACACGCGGCGCAGCGGCTGACGTACGACTCCGAGGTCGCGCTCGCCCTCTACCTCCTGGTCTACGCGTTCCACATGCCGGCGTTCGCGATCATCTCCGGGTACTTCTCGACATCGGATGCCCCGGGCCGTCGTCAGATGGCGCGCGTGCTGACCGACATCCTCCTGCCGTATGTGATCTTCGAGTCCCTCTGGACGGTCACCAAGTGGCTCGTCGAGGGGCAGGCGAACCCGAACCCCACGCAGCCGTCGTGGACGCTGTGGTTCCTTCTCGCGCTCGGCATCTTCCGCGTGGTCCTGCCGTACCTCGCGCTGCTGCGCTGGCCGCTGCTGTGGACGATCGTGATCTCCATCGGCGCCGGTTACCTGCCGAACATCGACTCCACCCTGTCGCTGTCGCGGACCCTCGGCCTGCTGTTCTTCTTCACGCTCGGGTGGTGGCTGCGCGAGCGCGATGTGATCGACCGTCTCGGCCTCCTCCGTTCCCGCCCCTGGTGGGTGTTCGCCGCCTCGGCCGCTGTCCTGGCGGCGGCCGGCTGGCTGGCCTGGTTCTTCGTCGACGTATGGCGGGCGATGAACCTGCGGGAGTGGCTCTTCTACGACGAGAACTACTCGTCCATCGGCGGCACGGAATGGTGGGCGGGAGGCGTCCGCCTGGCGCTGGTCGGCGTCGCGATCGTGCTGTCCACGGCGTTCTTCGCGGTGCTGCCGCTCGAGACGCACTGGTGGACGCACTTCGGCCAGTACACGATGTACGTCTACCTGCTGCACTCCTTCGTGCTGTACCCGTTCCGCGAGTCCGGAGTGCTGCGCGACCTGGATCCGACGTGGATCTGGCTTCCGGTGGTCATGGTCACCTCCGTGCTGATCGCTCTCGGTCTGGCGACCAGACCGGTGCGCACGGTCTTCCGTCCTCTCGTCGAGCCGCGACCTCGCTGGCTGTTCGCCGACCCGGCGATGCTCGACCGCGAGGGGCACCGGTCCGATCCCACCGGTTCACGGCGACCGCCGGAGCAACCCCGTCCGGCGCACCGACGCGCCGATCCACGCCAGAACGGCTGAGACCCGGCCGCGCCTGCGCCCCGGCTTAACGCTGCGCAACAAAGACGCGGATGCCGCGGCATCCGCCTACCCTCGGGTCCATGAGCGATCTCACCCTGCCGATCCTGGATCTGTCCCGGCTGGATGCCGGACCGGACGCGGCCGCGGCGTTCCGCGACGACCTCCGCGCCGCCACGCACGACGTCGGCTTCTTCTACCTCACCGGCACGGGGATCTCCCCCGAGCTCGAAGCGGACCTGCACCGGGTCGCGCGGGAGTTCTTCGCGCTGCCCGAGGCCGACAAGCTCGCCATCGAGAACGTCCGCAGCCCGCATTTCCGCGGCTACACCCGCGTCGGCGGGGAGCGCACGCAGGGGCGCGTGGACTGGCGCGAACAGATCGACATCGGCCCGGAGCGCACCGCGGTGACGGATCCGGATGCTCCGGCGTACGCCCGGCTGATCGGCCCGAACCTGTGGCCGCAGGCGCAGCCCGAGCTGCGCGAGGTCGTCGCGCAGTGGCACGACCATCTCTCCGGCGTGGCCCGCAAGCTCCTGCGCGCGTGGGCGGTGACCCTGGGCGCCCCGGAGAACTACTTCGACCAGCACTTCGGCGAGCCGTCGACCCTGATCAAGATCGTCCGCTATCCGGGCAAGGACGACCCGACACCCCAACAAGGCGTCGGGGCGCACAAGGACTCCGGTGTGCTGACCCTCCTCTGGGTGGAACCTGGCAAGGGTGGCCTCCAGGTACAGCGTGACGGCGAATGGGTGGACGCGCCCGCAATGCCCGGCGCGTTCGTCGTCAACATCGGCGAGCTCCTCGAGTACGCCACCGGAGGCTACTTGATTGCCACGAACCACCGGGTCGTGTCGCCGCGTTACCCGGATGACCGGATCTCGGTGCCGTTCTTCTTCAACCCGGCCCTGGACGCCCGGCTGCCGGTGATCAAGCTTCCGGCCGAACTGGCCGCCGCGGCGCGCGGCGTCACCCAGGATCCGGCCAACCCGATCCACGCCCTCTACGGCGAAAACGCCCTCAAGTCCCGGCTCAGGGCGCACCCGGACGTCGCGGCGATCCACCACGCCGATCTGGTCGCGGCCCGCGCCGCAGCATCCGCCTCGTCCTGACACGTTCCCCCGGAAACGCGAGACCGCAACGGAGCCTCCAGACTGCGGGCAAAACCCACAGTCTCGAGGTGCGGTTGCAGTCTCGGCGTCTGGCGCACGCACAGCGAAGGGCCGCCCCACACCTGGGACGGCCCTTCGGAAAGCGATTGTGCGCTGGCGCGATTAGCGGCGCAGCCCCAGACGTTCGATCAGCGAGCGGTAACGCGCGATGTCGATGTCCTGGAGATAGCCGAGCAGACGACGGCGCTGACCGACCATCAGGAACAGACCACGACGCGAGTGGTGGTCGTGCTTGTGCTCCTTCAGGTGCTCTGTGAGGTCCTTGATGCGCTGCGTCAGCATCGCGACCTGCACCTCGGGGGATCCGGTGTCACCGGGGTGCGTCGCGTACTCTTCGATGATCGCCTTCTTAGCGTCAGATTCGAGTGGCATAGATGGGATCCCCTTCCTGCTCATTGCGCGGCGCCCGACGCCTGATGCGTGAGCTCTGTTTATCCGCGGCCGATCGAACGGCAACCTGAAGAGTCTACCAGCCGGGAGGCGCGGCGGTTAATCCGGACTTCGCCACGGGATAGCCTCGAAGGATGCCGGGACTGCGTCGCGATCACTTCATCGACCTCAGCCCGTTCCGGGCCAGTCCCGCCTTCACCCGGATGTGGATCGGATCGACGCTGGCGGGCCTCGGCGGCCAGCTGACCATCGTCGCGATCATGCTGCACATGTACGAGCTGACCGGGTCCACGTTCGCCGTCGCGATGATCGCGGTCGCCGGCCTGGCTCCGATGATCATCGCCGGGCTCTACGGCGGAATGCTGGCGGATGCGTTCGACCGGCGCCGCGTCGCCCTGGTCGCCGCGACCATCACCCTCGCCTCCACCGTCCTGCTCGCCGGTCTGGCGTGGGCGCAGATGGAGACGGTGTGGTGGCTGTACGCGCTGAGCATCGCCAACTCCGCGGCCAACACCGTCGTGATGGCGGCCCGGCAGGCGATCGTGCCCCGGCTGATCCCGCGCGAACTGCTGCCCGCGGCATCCGCACTCAACGGCATCACCTTCGGCATCATGGTGATGGCCGGACCCGCTCTGGCCGGCGTCATGGTGGCCTTCGCCGGCTACGCATGGACGTACTCGCTGGATGTCCTGCTCATGAGCTCGCTGTTCCTCGGACTGTGGACCCTGCCGAGCATCCGGCCCGAAGGTGTGATCGTCCGCCCGGGCCTGGAATCGCTCCGAGACGGGTGGCGGTTCCTGAAACGTGCTTCCAACATCCGGATGCAGTTCGTCCTGGACATCATCGCCATGACGTTCGGCCAGCCGCTCGCGCTTCTGCCCGCCGTCGGCGCGGTGCTGCTCGGCGGTGGGCCCATCACAACGGGCATCCTCACGGCCTCTGTCGCGGCCGGCGCATTCCTGTGCAGCCTGTTCTCCGGCCCGGTCGGCCGGGTGCGGCGACAGGGCCTGGGCATCGAGCGCGCCATCATCGTCTACGGCGGATCCATCGCGGCGTTCGGCCTCGTGCTGGGCGCCGCCGCGCTCGGCTGGTTCGCCCCTTCCGGGGTCGGTGAGACGGTCCCGAACGTGACCCTCATCGTCCTGGCCGCTCTCACCCTGGCCGTTTCCGGCGCCGCGGACAACGTCAGCTCGATCTTCCGCAGCACCATGCTGCAGGCGGCGGTCCCCGACGCGATCCGCGGGCGACTGCAGGGCGTGTTCATCGTCGTCGTGGCGGGTGGTCCCCGGCTGGGCGCCCTGTACGCCGGGACGCTCGCCACGATCGCCGCACTGTGGTTCCCGCCGCTGCTGGGCGGGCTGATCATCATCGGGTTGGTGTCCCTCCTGGTGCGGCTGAGCCCCCGCTTCCGCACATACGACGCCGCCCACCCGGAGCCGTAGGAGGCGCGATCGGCTGTGCGGCGTAGCCGGACGGCCGTCCATCGGCGGATTTCGGACGTCGCATCCGGCACGGCGCCTGAGCGCCGTGCCGCGGAGCTAGAGTCGCCGCGTGCCCACCGAATCCCGCGCCGCCGTCCCGGCCACCGGCGACTTGGCCCGTGCCGCGAGCGGTCGTCCGCTGTCGCAGGGGTGGATCGGGGTGCAGTTCGTGCTGACCGGGGTCATCTGGGGATCCAGCTTCCTGTTCATGAAGGTCGCCCTCGAGGGGATCTCCCCCGCGCAGGTCGCCTGGTCCCGGCTGATCCTGGGAGGTCTGACCCTCGGCGTCTTCGTGGCACTCCGCCGCGACACGCTGCCGCGCAGCCTCACGGTGTGGGCGCACATGACGGTGCTGGCGGTCTCGTTCTGCGTCGTGCCGTTCCTGCTGTTCTCCTGGGCGCAGCAGCACGTGACCTCCGGCCTTGCCAGCATCTACAACGCCACCACGCCGATCATGACGGCCGTGATGGCCGGGCTGCTGTTCCGCGTCGAGCGGCTCAAGCCGGTGCAGATTGCCGGCATCCTGGTGGGAATCCTCGGCGTGATGGTCATCATCGCGCCGTGGCGGGGCCTGGATCTCAACCAGAGTCTGGTCGCGCAGTTCGCGATCCTGGGGGCCACCGCCTGCTACGGCTTCAGCCTCGCGTACATGCGCAGGTTCGTCTCGCACACCGGGATGAGCGCCCTGGTGTTCTCATTCCTGAACATCGGCATCGCTGCGGTGATCATGCTCGCGCTGACCCCGTTCATCGCCCTTACCCCCGTCGCGCTGGATCCCTGGATCATCGGCAGCGTCATCCTGCTCGGCTGCCTCGGCACCGGCATCGCCTACATCTGGAACCAGAACACGTTGCGCGCGTGGGGCCCGACCCGGGCCTCCACCGTCACCTACCTGACGCCCATCGTCGGCGTCGCACTCGGCATCGCGATCCTCGGGGAGCAGGTCTCGTGGAACGAGCCGGTCGGCGCGGTCGTGGTCTTCCTCGGCATCCTGCTGGCACAGAACCGGTTGCGCCCGCGTCATTCCTCGCTGACGGGATGACAGCGGTCACTTCTTCTTGGACGTGCCCGCCTCCAGAATCGACACGATCGAGAACAACGTGAAGCACACCGCGCCGAGCCCGGTGAGGACGCGTGCGGGGACGAAGAAGTTCGGGTCGGTCGTCGCGGCCTCGGCCAGAAAAGCGGCAAAGAACAGGCATGCCAAACACGTCATGACCGGAATGATGGGGACCCTGTCAGCCAGGGGGAACTCTCGACGCCACACAGAGGCCAGCAACCAGACCTTCGAGATGATGCTGAAGCAGATCATCCCCAGTCCCAGGAGGATGCAGCCGGGAGCCACTCGCTCAGGGCGATCGGAGCTGAACAGCACAAACAGCCCCCACGCCGCAGTGGCCGCTCCCATGATCAGGACCCACACCGACCACGACCAGCGCTCGGGTTCATCGAACTGGTTGCGCACCTGGCGCACGACCGTGCCCACGAGCGCGATCAGGCTCGAGCAGATCGCAGTGAGCCCAAGAAGCACGTGGCCTGCGACGAAGTGATCGGCGCGGGCGCCGCCCACCAGCAGTACCACCGCCCAGACTCCGGCGATGAGTGTCGCCGCCACGGGGACGCCGAGCAGTGCCCATGCCATCGGGCGGCCGTATGCTTCTGCGGGCACGCCATCGCCGTGACTGCCCGCGGCGTTTCGCGGGATCAGCGTGAATGCGCTGGATGCTGCGCCCACGGTGGACACGCACGCGGCGACCAGCCCGACGCCGAAGACGACGTGCCCGGCGACGAAGGACGCGGACGATGTGTCTGAGCGCAGCCACAGGCCCCACGCCACGGTTGCGGTCGCGACGCTGTATCCCACGATGGGAAGGATGATCTTCCAGGCGCCGGCGAAGGTGTCCGTGATCTGACGGATGATGATCGCCGCCGTGGTGAACAGCGCGATGCAGATCGCCGTCAGCGCGATCAGGACGTGCCCGGCCACGAAATGGCCGGCGTCGTCACCGCCGCTCAGGACGTAGAGCCCGAATCCCAGGCAGACCGCCCCCATCAGGAGGGGGATGGCGCGGAACAGGATGCTGATTCCGTAATTCATCGGACGCCCCCTCACCGCCGCGCCCTCACGTACCCGCACGGCACGCTCACGGTATCCGCGGCCACGAGCGTTCTCAAGGATTCGGGGCGAGGATGGCACAGACCCGATGCCGCGCGGTGAGACGAAAGGGGGGATGCCGCGGCATCCCCCCTTGCTCCAGCGTCAGGTCACGCCTGGATGGCGCCCTGCAGGTCGAGCGTGATGGTGACGTCCTTGCCGACGAGGACTCCGCCGGTCTCCAGCGCGGCGTTCCAGGTCAGGCCGAAGTCCTCACGGTTGATGACCGTCGTGGCCGTCGCCCCCGCCTTGTAGTTGCCCCACGGGTCTGCTCCGAAACCGCCGAAGTCGAACTCGAAGGTGACCGGCTTGGTGACGTCGCGGATGGTGAGGTCGCCGTCGACGAGCATCTCGCCCTTTTCGACGCGCACGCCGGTGGATACGAAGTCGATGGAGGGGTAGGTCTCCACGTCGAAAAAGTCCGCCGAACGCAGGTGAGCGTCGCGACCCTCGTCCTTCGTGTCCAGCGAAGTGGCGTCGACGTGGGCCTCCACCTTGGCCTCTAGCGGGTTCTCCGGCGCGATCAGCGTCGCGCGCTTGATGCCGAAGGCGCCGCGCACCTTGGAGATCATCATGTGGCGGACGGTGAAACCGACCTCGCTGTGGCTGGGGTCCAGCTCCCAGGTGCCGGGGCGGTAGCCGGGAACGTCGAGCGTGGTGGCGTCGGTCATTGTCTTCCTTCGTGTCCGTGGTCGCCGCAGTCAGCGACGAGTTCCCACAGGACAACCGCGGCCGCGAACGGATCTATTCCCGTGAATGGAAAAATCTTTGGAGTGTGATCATCCGGCCGCTGCCGAGGAAAGCCGAGGGGGACGGATGCCGAAGCATCCGTCCCCCTCGTGTCGGTGCGATCGTCAGCCGACGGCGATCAGATCGATCACGAAGATCAGCGTCTTGCCACCGAGGAAGTGTCCCCCGGCCGGGCCGTATGCCAGCTCCGGGGGGATCACCAGTTCGCGGCGTCCGCCCACCTTCATGCCGGGGATGCCGTCCTGCCACCCCTGGATGAGGCCGCGCAGGGGGAACTGGATGCTCTCGCCGCGATTCCACGAGGAGTCGAATTCCTCGCCGGTCTCGTACTCGACACCCGCGTAGTGGACGGTCACGGTGTCGCCGGGCTTGGCCTCGGCGCCGTCTCCGACGATCAGGTCACGGATGACCAGTTCTTCGGGGGCCGGACCCTGGGGCGCGTCGATCTCGGGCTTGGTGCGGTCATCTGTCATGAGTCCATCCAACCGCCCACACCCGCGCTGGTCAAAGCGAGAGCGCTGGAGACGGCGCCCTTGACACGACGCGCCCGACCGGGGCACCCTGATGGCAGGCCGACTCAGCGCCCGGACGTCACGCAGGCTTTGCCGCGGCACCGGGCGCTGGGTTCTGTACGGCCCGCCCGGGGATGAGATCGCGCGTGCCGCGTGCCCTTGCGGATCAGGGCGCGAACATCGCCGCGCGGGCCGCCCGGGTCCGCGCCAGCAGGACGTGCTCGTCTTCGCGCGCGTCGGCATCGCGGCCGCTGATCGCGCGCTGGCGTGCTGCCGCGAGCGCCGTGGCGTCGGAGATGAACTCCTTCATGATCGCGGTGCGGTCTCCGCGCAGAGTGCGCGCCCACGCCAGCGCCGCGCGCCGGCCGGGCGCGGTCGCGAGCATGTCCACCTCCTGCGGGGTGAACCATCCCGCCGTGGCGTAGTCGCCCAGCCGCGCCCGGGTCAGCCGTGCTTCCTCACGTCGCAGCGCGATGATGCCGAGGATGAATCCGACGAACAGCGGAACCTGCAGCGTCAGATAGAGGGCGAAGAAGTCGCCGAACACGGCGGAGCCGTTCCACAGCGCATGCAGCGCCGTCGCGCCGAGCACGCCCAGCACCCATGGCCCCGCCGCCCGGCCGCCGCGTGCGCCGCGCCGGGCCGCGAGTCCGAGGGCGAAGCCGGTGACGCTGGTGAACATCACGTGCGCGAACGGGGACAGGATGCCGCGCACGAAGAAGGTCACCGAGACATCGCCCACGCCGCCCTCGATGAGGCTGATGGCGAAGTACTGGATGTTCTCGGTGAAGGCGAAGCCGGCCCCCACCAGGGCGCCGTAGACGACGCCGTCGATGGGACCGTCGAAGGCGCGACGCGCGGTCAGGAAGATCAGGTAGACCCCGAGGCCCTTCGCGAACTCCTCGACGAGGGGTGCCTGCACGACGGCGGCGAACGCGTCCCGGATCTGCGAGTCGTCCGCGCCCAGGATCATCGTGATCAGGATGTCGACACCCAGGGTGATGCCGACTGCGGCGATCGCGCCCCAGGCCACCGCGAACAGCAGCAGCCCCTTGGGCTCCGGCTCCCATCGGTCGATGATGCGCACCGCCAGCAGCACCGCGACGAGGGGGACGAACGCGAGGATCATGCCGATGATCGACGCGCCGGGACCGATGGCGTTGAGGAAGTAGCCGACCAGCCCGACCAGGATCAGTACGAGGATGCCGCTGATCCACACCGGCGCCGTGCGTCCCTTCCGCGGGGGTACCGGCACGACCGCCGGCGAGGCCGTGGCGACCGGGATCGACGCGCCGGGGGCCACGCGGGGCTGCGCGAGCGGGGAGGCGAACGCCGGCGGGGTGAGGGACGGTCGGGCGGAGGGCGTCCGGGCGTCGAACGGGCCCGGTGGATTCGTCATGCGCACAGCCTAGGGCTGCGGACCGGCCGCACCGGGCGCCCGAACCGGCGGGTAACGTAGAACAATGCGTTTCGCCCATGTGACCCTGCCTGCGTGCGAAGAGCCGAGGCTTGCGGTGGTGCAGGGAGAGACGGCGATCCTCGTCGAGGATCTCTTCGCCGGCGCCCCCCGCTATCTGGAGGAGCTCATCGCCGGCGGCGACGAACTGCTCGATCGAGTGCGGGATGCCTCGTCCCACGACGGCCCTCGGCATCCGCTCGCCGATGTCGGATTCGCCTCCGCGGTGCTCACTCCCCCGGTGGTGCTGGCGATCGGGCTGAACTACTCGGCGCACTCCAGCGAGCTGGGGCTGCAGACGGATTCCACGCCCACCGTGTTCGTGCTCTGGCCCAACTCGCTCAGCGGACACGACAAGACCACGACCTGGCCGCGGTCCCTCAGCGAGTCCATCGACTACGAGGCGGAGCTGGGCGTGATCATCGGCACCCCGGCGAAGGACGTCTCACCGGAGGACGCCCTGTCCCACGTGTGGGGCTACACCGTGGTCAACGACATCACCGCGCGCGACATCCAGTACTCCGAGGCGCAGTGGTCGCGCTGCAAGTCCTTCGACGGGTTCACCCCCACCGGACCGTTCGTGGTGACGGCCGACGAGGTCCCCGATCCGCAGGACCTGCACATCTGGACGGTCGTGGATGGACACACGCTTCAGGACGCCTCGACCAGCCAGATGGTGCGCCCGGTGGCCACGCTGGTCTCGCACCTGTCCACGTCGGCCACGCTGCTGCCCGGCACGCTGATCTCGACCGGGAGCCCCGGGGGTGCCGGGTACTCCCGCGACCCGCAGGTGTTCCTGCGGGACCGTTCCACGGTGACCGTGGGCATCGACGGCATCGGCGCCCTGACGACGCATTGCCGCATCCTGGACTGACGGCACCCCGCAACGCGAGAGCCGCCGGTGCCCTCGCGGCACCGGCGGCTCTCCCGATCAGATCGGCGTTACGAACAGGTCAGCGTCACGGTGACGCCGTTGATCTCGTGGACACCGCTGCCGTACTCCGCGCACAGACGCGCGTACTCCGCGGCAGCCGCTCCGAAAGCGATGAACAGGAAGATCGCGACGATGATGCCGATCACGATCAGCACCGAGCTGATGATGATCGCGGCCAGCGCCCAGCCGTTCGGGTATCCGGCCTTGCGGCTCTGCACGAGAGCGACGATGCCGAGGATCAGCGCGACGAGCTGGACGAAGAACGACAGGATGAACGCGACGATGCCCATGGTCTTGCCGGGAATGGTCGGGTTCGCCGGGTCGCCGTACGGTGCCGGAGGCGCTGCCGAGTAGGACTGCTGCCCGTAGGCGGGTTGATTGGCCGGCGGCGGCGCGTTGTAGGCGGGGGGCGCGGGGGGCCGGTTGTAGTCGTTGGGGGCCGGGACGTCCGGGGGCTGTGGATCGGTCATGGGAGCGCCTCTCAAGGATGCTTGGACTTCGACGCTAGCGGTCAGCGGCTCGGCGCGGCAATCCTCAGATCTCCGGCGCCCACACGCCCGGGTCGGGATCCGGGGCCGACCGCGGTATGACGGGGATCGCGGCGGTGATGATCTCCAGACCCGACAGGCGTGCCGGAGAGAGCTGCTTGATCACGTCATGGCGATCCATCAGCCCGGCCTCGACGACCAGATCGGCGACATTGCGTCCGGTCAGCAGCGCCGTCTTGGCCAGAGCAGCCGCCGCCGCGTAGCCGATGAACGGCGTGAGCGCAGTGATGACGCCGACGGAGGCACCGACCATCACACCCAGACGCTCGTGGTTGGCGGTGATGCCCACCACGCAGTTGACGCGCAGCGTGTGCATGGCCCGCCGCATCCAGGTGATGGACTGGAAGAGCGAGTGGGCGATCACCGGTTCGAACGCATTCAGCTGCAGCTGACCCGCCTCCACTGCCATGGTGACGGTCATGTCGGCGCCGACCACGGCGAAGGCCACCTGGTTGACGACCTCGGGGATCACCGGGTTGACCTTGCCGGGCATGATGCTCGAGCCGGCCTGGCGGGCCGGCAGGTTTATCTCACCGAACCCGGCCTGCGGACCGCTGGAGAGCAGCCGCAGATCATTGCAGATCTTGGACAGCTTGACGGCGTTGCGTTTGAGCGAGGACGAGAAGGACATGAACGCGCCGGTGTCACTGGTCGATTCGACAAGATCGGTGGCAGTGTCCAGGTCCAGCCCGCTGATCTCACGCAGATGGCGCAGGACCGCCGTTCCGTAGTCCGGGTGCGTGGTGATGCCGGTGCCGATCGCGGTGGCCCCCATATTGATCTCGCACAGCAGGTACGCGTTCTCCTTGAGGCGGCTGTAGTCCTCACCGAGGGTCGTCGCGAACCCATGGAACTCCTGCCCGAGCGTCATCGGCACGGCGTCCTGCAGCTGCGTGCGACCCACCTTGAGCACGTCGTGGAACTCGACCGCCTTGGTCAGAAACGCCCGGCGCAGCAGATCCAGCTCCTCCAGCAGCGTGAGCAGATCCAGTCCGAGACCGACCTTGATGGCAGTGGGATACACGTCGTTGGTGGACTGGCTGCGGTTGGTGTCATCGATCGGCGACAGGAACGCGTAGTCGCCCTTGTCCCGGCCGGCCAGCTCGAGCGCGATGTTGGTGATCACCTCGTTCGCGTTCATGTTGGTCGATGTGCCGGCGCCGCCCTGGATGACGCCCACGACGAACTGGTCGTGGAACTGTCCGTCGATGACCAGCTGCGACGCTCGGTCGATGAGATCGGCCTTGGCCGGATCCAGCGCCCCGATCTCCCGGTTGGCCCGGGCGGAGGCCTGCTTGACCATCGCCAGGCCGCGGACGAGGTCCTTGTAGACGGAGATGGGGCGTTTGGAGATCGGGAAGTTCTCCAGTGCCCGTGCGGTGTGGATGCCCCAATAGGCATCGGCAGGGATCTCGAGTGAGCCCAGCGAATCGGTTTCGGTGCGAGTGCGCGTCAGTGCGTCCAGAGCCATGTGCATGTCCTTGTGGGTCGATCACGGCGGTGTGAAGGGGTTGCTTCGACCCTACCCGCGCCGGCCGCGCCGCAACCCGTACCGGCCGGACAGTGCGGGCGCTCCCGGTGTACGCGAGGGAGAGCGCGGCGGGCTGTGGTCCAGTTCGACCGCGGCGTGCCGCCGGCTCACGCCCGGCGTTTGCGTGAGAACGCCTCGAGCCTCTCGGCGGGGGTCAGCGCGGCCATCCGCTGCACCCACTCCGCGGAGAAGTAATCGCCGGTCGGAGCGTCCACCACTGGGACGACGGCGTGCGTGATGGTGTCCGCGTAGACATGGACGAGGTGGAACGACTGTCCGGCATCCATCCCGTTGACATCCACCGCCGGGCGCGCGAGGTTCATCGTGTAACAGGTGGCCGCGGCGACGCTGACCGGGATTCCGGCGAAGGTGCCGTTCGTCGAATGATGCAGATGACCGGCCAGGATGCCGCGCACGTCGGTGCCGGCGAGCACCTCGGCCAGCCGCGGCTGCTCCCGCAGCTCGAGGATGTCGAACAGCGGCAGGTGCGAGGGCAGCGGAGGGTGGTGCATCGCGACGAGTGTGCCGAGGGGGGCCGGCTCGGACAGCACGGCCCGCAGCCACTGCAGCTGGGACTCGTCCAGCTCCCCGTGGTGCCAGCCGGGCACCGTGGTGTCCAGCACGACCAGGCGCAGCCCGCCCAGGTCCCGGACGCCGGTCACGGGCTGCTCGGTGGGCTCCAGGTCGAGCAGGCCACGGCGCAGGGCGGGACGCTCGTCGTGATTGCCGGCCACCCATACCACCGGCGCCCCGAGCCGCTCGGCGAGCGGTTCCACGGCGCCGCGCAGAGCCGCGTACGCCTCCGGCTCGCCGAGGTCGGTCAGGTCGCCGGTGAAGACGATGGCATCGGGGCGGATCCCGAGACGCTCGACGGCCGCGAGGGTGCGGTGCAGGTTCGCGCCGGCGTCGTAGTGCCCGCCCAGTGGTACGTTCCCTGCCAGCAGGTGCGTGTCGCTCAGGTGCACGATCGTACGCAGGGCGGGGGGGTACTGCCCGAACTGCACGGATGCCTCGTCCATGCAGTCAGCCTAAGCGCGGACGCCGACGCGCCGGCTCAGCGGGTGAGGATGATCAGCATCAGGCCGCCGAGCACGGCGAGCCCGCACAGCACGAAGCAGACGTAGGCGCCTACCGCCGCGACCTGGCGCTGCTGCGCCGTCAGAGGGCTTTTCCGGGCCGATTTGGCTGCGGCCTTGGCTGCGCGCTTGGACTCCTTCTCGGTGATGACCGCGATCGCATCGGTGAATTCCGCCGGCGCGACGACCGGCACGCGGCCGGCGCGCACGAGAAGACGCAGCCCCAGCGAGTAGGAGCCCACCACGACAACAGCGGCCAGCAGTGCGGCGACGAAGACCTCGATGAACGCCAGCCAGTCGATGGTCAGGGTCATTTCGACTCCTCCTTGCGAGGAGCCTCGGGCGTCAGGAGCACCTCGGTCTTCGTCGGGGCGTCGGTCCTCAGCGGAGGCTCGGCTCTCCGCGGCGCGGAGCGCATGGACGCCCGCTGCCGACGGGTGGGCGGCGGATTGCGCTTGACCTTCACGGCCGTTCCGGACTCCGCCACCTCGCTCATCGCGTTGGAGGCCGTGACGGCGTTGCGCCGGGACAGCAGGAAGATCGTCAAGATGATCGCGACGGCGGCGACCGCGTCGATCAGAATGCCCCACCCGCCCAGCCAGGCGACGACCAGCGCGGCCAGTCCACCGACCGCACCCGCTGCGGGCAGGGTCAGGAGCCATCCGATCATGATCCGGCCCACGGTCCGCCAGCGGACCTTCGAGCCGCGCCGTCCCAGTCCCGACCCGATGACCGATCCGGAGGCGACCTGTGTCGTGGAGAGGGCGAAGCCGAGCGCGCTGGAGGCGAGGATCGTCGCTGCCGTGGAGGACTCGGCCGAGAAGCCCTGTGCCGGTTTGACATCCGTCAGGCCCTTGCCCAGCGTGCGGATGATCCGCCAGCCGCCCATGTACGTTCCGAGCGCGATGGTGATGCCACAGGCGAGGATGACCCACAGCTGCGGGTCGTCCTGCGTGGTGCTCTGCCAGCCCGCGATGATCAGGGTCAGGGTGATCACGCCCATCGTCTTCTGCGCGTCGTTCGTGCCGTGCGCGAGTGCCACCAGCGACGAGGTGAAGATCTGACCCCAGCGGAAGCCGTCGCGTCCGTCGGGTTTGGAGTCGTAGCGCCGGGTGATAGCGTACGCGATCCGGGTGGCGGCGAAGGCGATCAGCCCGGCGGTGAGCGGCGCGAGCACCGCGGGCAGGATCACCTTCCCGAGCACCACGCCGTAGTCGATGGCCATCCAGCCGGCCCCGACCAGCGTCGCCCCGATCAGGCCGCCGAACAGCGCGTGCGAGGAGCTGGACGGCAGGCCGAGCAGCCATGTGAGCATGTTCCAGGTGACCGCGCCGATCAGGCCCGCGAAGATCAGCGGCAGGAACGCCGCGGAATTGATCTCGTCCTCGCGGATGATGCCGTGCGAGATGGTCTTGGACACCTCGGTGGACAGGAAGGCGCCGACCAGATTCAGGACCGCGGCAAGCAGCACCGCGACCTTGGGCTTGAGTGCACCGGTGGCGATGGGCGTCGCCATCGCATTCGCGGTGTCGTGGAAGCCGTTCGTGAAGTCGAAGAACAGTGCCAGTCCGATGACCAGCACGACGATCAGGGTTGCGGTTTCCACCGTTTGCTTTCCGAGAGAGTGAAAGTAAGGGGTGCCGACGTGATCGGCGTCTGCGAACGAAGAGTTCACGGGGAATTCAGGAACCGGCAACCGGCCAGAAGAATCCTTACACCGGCCAACTCTGCGGTCAACTCAGCCAGTTGCCAGGCTCGGCCCGCGCAGGCCTCCCGTTGCGCCCGGGCGCGGCATCCCCCATGGTGTTCAGTGGTGGTCGATCGCCCGCGCCGGGGCGGATTCGGGGGGCAGATGAAGAAGTGGTCCGTCGTCCTGATCCTCAGCGCGGCCCAGTTCGTGATGGTCCTGGACGGCACGGTGATGAACGTGTCGATCTCGACGGTGGTGGCCGATCTGCACAGCACGGTCACCGCTATGCAGTCGGCGATCACGTTCTACACCCTGACCATGGCATCGGTGATGCTGCTGGGCGCCAAGCTCGGCGACGTCTGGGGTCGCCGCCGCGCGCTCGTGATCGGCTCCCTGATCTATTCCGCCGGCTCACTGACCACGGCGCTGAGCCCGAACATGGCGGTGCTGTTCCTGGGCTGGTCGATCTTCGAGGGGCTCGGCGCCGTCCTGGTGATCCCCGCGGTGGCCGCACTGATCGCCGACAACTACGACGGCCGGGATCGGATCACCGCATTCGCGGTGATCGGGGCGGTCTCCGGTGGCGCGGTGGCCGCCGGACCGCTGATCGGGGGCTTCATCACGACGTACCTCAACTGGCGGTGGGTGTTCGCCGGCGAGGTCGTCATCATGATCATCGTCGTGCTCTTCGCCGGGCGCATCGGCGAAACGTCATCGCGCCGCAGCATCCGGATCGATCTGCTCAGTGTGCTTATGTCCGCGGCCGGCCTGGTGGCGGTCGTGTACGGGATGCTGCAGACCAAGACCTGGGGATGGATCGTGCCGCTGCACTCCCCCGAGGTCAACGGCGTCGAGATCGCTCCGCTCGGCATCTCGTTGAGCGCGTGGCTCATCCTCGCCGGCATCGTGCTGCTCGTCCTGTTCTTCTCCCGACAGCGGCACCTGGTCGCGGCCGGCCGCGAGCCGCTCCTGCACGTGGACCTGCTCTCCATCCGGCAGCTGCGCAGCGGGCTGAGCGTTCTGGGCGCGCAGTACGCGATCACCGCCGGCCTGTTCTTCATGGTGCCGGTGTACCTGCAGATGACCCTGGGACTGGATGCGCTGGAGACCGGCGTGCGGATCTTCCCGCTCTCGGTCTCGCTGATCGTCTTCTCATTCGTGGGAACCCGGTTGTCGTCGCGATGGTCCCCGCGCCGGATCGTGCGCATCGGCCAGTGGATCCTGGTCGCCAGCTCGATCCTGCTGCTGACCGCCGTGGAGCCACAGCTGGCCGGCCTCGCCTTCGGTGCCGGCATGTTCTTCGCGGGGACGGCGCTGGGGCTGCTGGCCTCTCAGCTGGGCAACGTCAACATGTCGGCCGTGACCGAGAAGGACACCAGCGAGGTCGGTGGTCTGCAAGGGGTGTTCCAGAACCTCGGCTCCTCCCTGGGCACCGCGCTGATCGGCTCGATCCTGATCGGCGCCCTGGCCACCTCTTTCGCCGGCGGGGTGGGCGCCAGCGACCTGTCCGAGCAGACGAAGTCGATCGTCGACGAGCGCACCGAGGGTGGCGTCGCGATCGTGCCCGCCTCGAGCGTCGACACGATCGCCGGCGAGGCGGGGCTGGACAGCGACGACGCCGCCACGCTCGAGCAGATCTACGTGGATTCGCAGCTGACATCGCTGCGGATTGCTCTGTTCGGTCTGATCGTGCTGGCCGTCCTCTCGCTGCTGGTCTCGCGTGGCATCCCGAACCAGGTGCCGCTCTCGCGCGCGGCGGCTCAGCCGGCTCCCCCGGGCTAGCGGCGACCGTGCGCCGGAATTCGTCGGATACCGTGGGACGGTGACCACCGACGCCGTTCCCCCCAGCCCGCCCGTCGCCGCGCGCAATCCCGTCATCCGCAGCCATCACGGCGACGACGTGCAGGACGCATACGAGTGGTTCCGCGGCAAAGAGGACGCCGCGGTCCTGGCGCACCTGGAGGCCGAGAACGCCTACACCCGCGCGCGCACCGCGCACCTGGCCGGACTGCAGGAGGAGATCTTCACCGAGATCAAGGGACGCACGCTCGAGACCGATCTGTCCGTGCCGACGCGCCGCGGCGACTGGTGGTACTACGGCCGCACCGTCGAGGGCAAGCAGTACGGCATCCAGTGCCGCGCGCCGCTGGCCGCCCCGGACGACTGGACACCGCCGGACTTGGCCGGCGACGCACCGGTCGCCGGCGAGCAGGTCCTGCTCGACGGGAACGTCGAAGCCGACGGCCACGAGTTCTTCTCGCTCGGCAGCTTCGAGGTGACCACCGCCGGTGACCTCATGCTCTACGGAGTGGACGTCGCCGGCGATGAGCGCTACACCGTCCGGGTGCGCGACCTGGTCTCCGGCGCGCAGCTGCCCGACGAGATCCCCGACACCTTCGCGGGTGCGACGTTCTCGCCCGACGGCCGGTTCATCGTCTACACGACCGTCGATGACGCGTGGCGTCCGGACACCGTGTGGCTGCACGAGCTGGGCACGCCCGTCCAGAGCGACGAGAAGCTCTTCCACGAGCCGGACGAGCGGTTCTGGGTCGGCGCGGGCTTCACCCGCAGCGACCGCTACCTCGTGATCGGGATGGGCTCGTCCATCACCTCCGAGGAATGGCTGGTGGATGCCGCCGACCTGCGTTCCGCGCCCCGTGTGATCTGGCCGCGCAGGGAGGGCGTCGAATACGACTCCTCGCATGCCGTCATCGACGGCGAGGACGTGCTGTTCATCCTGCACAACGACGGCGCTCTGGATTTCGAGCTGGTCCGGGTGACGGCATCCGATCCCACCGGAGCACGCGAGATCGTCGTGCCGCACCGTCCCGGGCAGCGCCTGCTGGGAGTTTCGACGTTCCGGGACTGGGGGGTCATCGCCTATCGCCGCGCCGGGCTCGCCCGGCTCGGGATGCTGGACTACTCGGACGGGTCCGTCGCGGAACTCGAGTTCGACGAGCCGCTGTACTCCGTCGGCAGCGGCGGCAACCCGGAGTGGGCTCCGCCGCTCATCCGCCTCGGCTACGGCTCCTTCGTCACCCCCGGCACCGTGTTCGACTACGAGGTCGCCACCGGCGAGCTGCTGCTGCGCAAGCGGCAGCCCGTGCTGGGCGGATACGAACCCGAGGACTATGGGCAGGCGCGCGTGTGGGCGACGGCGCAGGACGGCACGCAGATCCCGCTCTCACTGGTCTGGAAACGCTCGTTCGGCGAGCCCGGCCAGACGTCCCGTCCGGTTCACCTGTACGGGTACGGCTCCTACGAGCACTCGATCGAGCCGGGCTTCTCCATCCCCCGCCTGTCCGAACTGGACCGCGGCGTGATCTTCGCGGTCGCGCACGTGCGCGGTGGCGGGGAGATGGGGCGCCAGTGGTACGAGGACGGCAAGCTGCTGAACAAGCGCAACACGTTCACCGACTTCGTCGACAGCGCGCGGCATCTGATCGACCACGGGTACACCAGCCCGGACCGCCTGGTCGCCGAGGGCGGCAGCGCGGGCGGGCTGCTGATGGGCGCTGTCGCCAACCTCGCGCCTGAGCTGTTCGCCGGCATCCTGGCGGATGTGCCGTTCGTGGACGCGCTGACCACGATCCTGGACCCGTCCCTGCCGCTCACGGTCATCGAGTGGGACGAGTGGGGCGATCCGCTGCACAACGCGGACGTGTACGCGTACATGAAGTCCTACTCGCCGTACGAGAACGTGCGATCGGATGCCGCGTACCCGAAGATCCTCGCGGTGACCTCACTCAACGACACCCGGGTGATGTACGTCGAGCCTGCCAAGTGGGTGGCGCGGCTGCGGGAGGTCGGCGCCGATGCGCTGCTGAAGTGCGAGATGGTGGCCGGCCACGGCGGGGTCAGCGGCCGGTACAACGCGTGGCGGGAGCGCGCGTTCGAGCTCGCCTGGCTGCTGGATGTCTTGGGCGTCGCTGACGCCTGACCCGTGCCCGGGTGCGGGCCGGGGTCTGGGGCTGGGGCTGGGGCTGGGGCTGGGTCTGGGTCTGGGTCTGGGTCTGGGTCTGGGTCTGGGGCCGCGGCCCGGTGCCCGCGCCGCGGCATCCGTCCCCTCTGCGCGTGTCCCGGTTGTTGTTGCCACCGGGGCGCTGGGGCAACAACAACCGGGACACAGCAATCGGGCGACCGCTCCTCCCCAGGGCAGCTCCGCGCCGGACATACGCACCGACCCGGCGGCGTGGGCATGAGGAGCCGCGGCACCGGATCATGATTCAGGATGCCGCGTCCCTCAGAACTACCCGACGACCTCCGCGATCGCGGGTTCAGCTTCGCCGAGGCGATTGCCGCCGGCGTCACGCCGCAGCGGCTGCGCGCCGCCGACCTGTCCGCGCCGTTCCACGGCATCCGAATCGCCGTGACTGCGGACCAGGACGCTCCGCCGTCGCTGCGCCACCAGTGCGAGGTGATCGCCCCGCGGCTCAGGGACTTCCAGTTCTTCAGTCACGAGACCGCGCTCGCCCTCGTCGGAGCACCGCTGCCGCGGTGGCCGCACCGTCCCGGCATCCACGTGTCCGCCCACCGTCCAGCCCGCGAACCACGCACGCGGGGTGTCGTCGGGCACCGGCTGCAGACCCGTGAATCCGCCGTGACGCTCGTGGACGGGCTTCCCGTCGAGCACCCCGTGCGCGCCTGGCGCCAGGCCGGGATCGCCTGGGCGATCGATGATCTGATCGCCGCCGCCGATTTCCTGATCGCCCGCCGCCGCCCGCTGGCGACGATCGACGAGCTGCGCGAGGAAGTGCGGACGATGGGAGACGTCTCCGGACGCATGCTCGCGCGGGCGCTCCGTGAGGTGCGCGCAGGGGCGGAGTCGCCGGAGGAGACCCGGCTTCGACTCGTCCTCACTCGCAACGGCCTTCCGGAACCGGAGCTGAATTGGGAGCTGCGGGATGACCGCGGACGGCTCATCGCCCGGCTGGACCTGGCGTATCCGGCTCTTCGCGTCGGCGTGGAGTATGACGGTCGCGTGCACGCGGATGACCCGCGCCAGTTCGAGGCCGACGCCGATCGATGGAGTGCGATCGCGCGCGCGGGGTGGACCCACGTGCGGATCCTGCGTCATCACATGCGCGGGCGTCCTCCCCGCGCGGTCGACATGGTCCGCGACGCCCTGTATGCAGCGGGCTGGGCGCGCCCACGAGGTGGGTGATAGCCCCCGCTCCCACCCCGGCGGCACGGCCGCGGCGGCCGGGCCGCGCCGGCCGCCGCGTCCCGCGACGGCCGTGTCCCAGTTGTCGTTGCCTGCGGGCGTCCCCGCACCGCCGCGGCCACCCGTGTCCCAGTTGTCGTTGCCTGCGGAGCCTACGAGCAACAACAAGTGGGACGCGCAGGGTCAGCGGATGCCGGAGCGTCCGCCTCACAGCCGCCGCAGCCCCGCACCGCCCCGGCCGTGTCCCACTTGTCGTTTCCTGCGGGGCCTCCGAGCAACAACAAGTGGGACGCGCGAGCGGGAGCCTCAGCCGAAGAGAGCTGCGGCTTCTTCGTAGCGGTACAGCGGGACGGTGTTGAGCTCGCCGAGCGCGTCTGCGAACGGGACGCGGACGATGTCGGTGCCGCGCATCGCGACCATCTGCCCCCATGAGCCCTCCACGATCGCATCCGCGGTGTGCAGACCCAGACGGGTGGCCAGCACGCGGTCGAACGCGGAGGGCGATCCGCCGCGCTGGATGTGCCCGAGGACGGTCGAGCGCGTCTCGATGCCGGTGATCCGCTCGATCTCGGGTGCGAGGACCTCGCTGATGCCTCCGAGCCGGGGACGGTTGAACGCGTCCAGGCCCTTGTCGCTGTAGGCCCCCTCCATGCCGGTGAGCGTGAAGCCCTCCGAGACGACCACGAGGGGCGCCCGGCCGCGGTCGTGCGCCTTGGACACCAGGTCGCAGATGTCCTCGATCGACATGGGCACCTCGGGGATGCAGATGGCGTGCGCGCCCGCCGCGATCCCCGCATGCAACGCGATCCACCCCACGTGCCGGCCCATGACCTCGGCGACCATGCATCGCTGGTGCGAGTCGCCGGTGGTGCGCAGCCGGTCCATCGCCTCCGTGGCGATGTTCACCGCGGTGTCGAAGCCGAACGAGTAGTCCGTCCCGCGCAGGTCGTTGTCGATCGTCTTGGGAACGCCCAGCACGTTGATGCCATCCCTGGCGAGCCGGTCAGCCGCTGCGAGGGTGCCCTCGCCGCCGATCGCGACGATGCCGTCGATACGGTGCCCGTACAGCGTCTTGGAGATGTTCTCCGCCCCGCCGCGCGGCCCGTCGTACGGGTTGGTGCGGCTGGTGCCGAGGATGGTGCCGCCCACCTTGGACAGACCCTTCACCTCGTGCCGGGTGAGGGGGAAGAAGTCGGCATCCACGACGCCGCGCCACCCGTCGCGGATGCCGACGAACTCGACGTCGTAGTTGGTCGTTCCCTTCAGCACGATGCCCCGGATGACCGCATTGAGTCCGGGGCAGTCGCCGCCGCTGGTCAGGATGCCGATCTTCATGGGTGTGGTCCTCGCTGTCGGATTTCGATCGGGCGGCGCTGCCACCCCCGACCCTACCGCCGGGGGTGCGGCCGCCGCATGCGTCGGCCGGTGACGCTAGTCCGCTCCGAGCGCCTGACGCACCAGGTGCATCAGCGCCGAGAGTTGCACCGAATCGCTCGACTGCGGGTCGACCGCTTCGCCGTCCAGCGCACGCTGCGCCAGCCCCTGCTTGGAGTCGATGAGTTCGGCGATCTTCGTGTCGATCGTGTGCGCCGCGATGATCCGCCACGCGGTGACCGGCTCGTCCTGCCCGATGCGGTGCACCCGGTCGATCGCCTGCGTCTGCTCGGCGGCGGTCCAGGACAGCTCCGCCAGGACCACGTTGGATGCCGCCTGCATGTTCACCCCGACGCCTGCCGCGGTCAGCGAGCACACCGCGACGCCGATGTCCGGGTCGTTGTTGAACGCGTCGATCGCCTGCTGGCGAGCCGGCGTGGTCTGGTCGCCGCGCACCGAGATCGTGCGCAGACCCGCGGCGGCGAAGTGCGCCTCCGCGGCATCCATCACGTCGATGTGCTTGGCGAAGAAGACGACCTTGCCGACGGATCGCTGCAGCTGCACGGTGTAGTCCGCCGCCAGCAGCGCCTTGGCCTGTCCGATCTTGCGGACCATGGTGAAGACGTTCTCCGAGCCGGTGCCGGCAGCCTTGGACTCGTCCAGTTCGTTCTGGGCCACGAGTCGCACGATATCCGGGTCGATCTCGCCGGGTGCCAGCCCGCGGGCTCCGCGGGCATCGATGATCCGGCGGTACCGGTCGGCCAGACGCGCGCCGAGCTCACGCTCGGCCTGGCGGATGCTGCGCCCGAACTCGTCGTCCAACTCGACCGGAAGATCGGCCACGAGCTTGTCGGGCAGGTCGGCGGCGACATCCTTCTTCTTGCGCCGGACGATCCCCATCGAGATGACCGCCTTGCGGGCTTCGGGATAGAACGCCTTGTCGGCCGGGGTCAGCCCCGTCTCGTCGAGGCGCTCCATCAGGAGCGGACCGGGCTTCTCACCCGTGGTCCAGCCGAGGAAGCGCCAGATCGCGTCGAAGTCCTCGACGTCGTTGATCAGCGGTGTACCGGTCAGTGCCAGCAGGAGCGGGTCGCGCACCTGCTCGCGGATGCGGGCGGCCAGGGCGAGCACGTTCTGCGAGCGCTGCGAGCTGAGGTTCTTGATGAAGTGCGCCTCGTCGACGACCATGCCCTTCAGCCCGATCGAGCTGAGCCAGGCCAGGTGACGGTCCAGGATCTCGTAGTTGACGATGAAGACGTCCGCGAAAGCGTCGACGTCCTCGCCGTCGCCGGAGATCACGGTGGCGCGACGCTGCGGCGTCCAGCGCTCGACCTCGCGGGCCCAGTTCATCTTGACCACGTTCGGCACCACGGCCAGCAGCGGGTAGGCGCCCGCGACGGATGCCGCGAGTACGGATTCCGCGGTCTTGCCCAGTCCCGGCTCGTCAGCGAGCAGGAACGTGCGGTGCCCGGCCCGGACCGATTCGAGGAAGCGCGACTGGTGCACCATGATCTCGGAGCCCTTGGGCGAGAGCCGGTCGAACTCGGGAACCGGGGGAAGCTCCATCGAGGCCTGCCCGCCGCCGGCGCCGGTTTCGAACGCCTTGTACAGCGGCCCCATCAGCTCCCAGCCGTCCAGGCGACGACGCGGCGTCTCCTTCGGCGCGTGGGAGGTCAGATCCGGGGCGAGGAACGGATTGGCCATCTGCCGGGACTCGATGCTCGGAGGGATGACCTGGCGCTCGGCCAGGGCGGCCGGCACCACGGTCGCCGTCTGCGGGGCGACGTCGGTGATGATCAGTTCGTCCGGCGCCAGTTCGGCACCGGATTCCAGCAGCCAGTCGCGGCGCATCCGTCGTGCGACCGGCGACGCCGCCTGGTCGACCTCCAGCAGCTGGATCAGCGACGTGTCGCGTGCGGCGGTCTTGGCCAGGATCGTCGCGACCCCGTCCAGCCGCTTGAGCAGCTCGGCACGGGCCGCGTCGGCCAGCTCGGTGTCCGCCTTGACCCGCGCACGCTCTTCACGCACCAGGAAGGCGATCACCTGGAACTTGACCCGGTTGGTGGGCCCGAGCTTGCCGCGCTGGGCCTTCGCCTCCACCTCACGCACCTTGCGGGCGAGGATGGGGATGATCGGCGCCTCGTCGTCGCGGCGCGAAGACGAGGGCTTCCTGCGGCGCTGTGCCGCAGAGCCGTGGGCGGCAGTTGCCGTGGTCGGCATGCTCCTCCTGAGCGTGTGTACCGGATACTCCGGCGGATGACCGGTCGGGACCGGAGATGTCGGCGTGCTCCCGCGGGCGGCATACGCCGTCACGAACGCGGGACGGGATGTCGCCGCCTCCGGGCCGCGGGCACTCGCTTCTGCGAGCTGCGGCCGTGTCGGGACGAGATCCTCGCGGACCAGTCTAGCGGAATCGCGCGGGTTTCAGCCCCAGAGGGTGGCGACGATGTCTTCGGTGTATCCCTCGGGCGCGAAGTTGATCGTCGCAGTCGAGACCCAGCCGTTGCCGCGCAGGACGTGCGTCTCGGTCAGCTCCACCTGATTGTCGTCGAGGTCGATGACGGTCTGCGTGTATCGGCAGATGGTGCCCTCGCCGCTGGGCTCGCAGGCGAACCCAGAGTTCGCGAAGGCGTCCAGGAGCGCCGTGGACTGTGCGGCGTCGACGAGGGAGACGTTCGTGGCCAGGCCCGTCTCGCTGGGTAGGCCCCACGAGCAGCGGATGGTCGGGATGCCTGAGCTGAGGATCTCGAGCGCTCCGACCACCTGGGTGGAGGTCATCGTGACGCCGGGGTCGTTCAGTGGCGCCTGCTGCTGCAGAGCGGCGAGCATCCCCGGGGAGTAGAGCTGTTCGCACGCCGTCGGCAGCTCGATGGAGTCACCGGCGGCGGCTGTCTCGGTCGGGGTCGGAGTGGGGGCGGCGGTCGCGGACGGCGTCGTCGAGGGTGACCGACTCGCGGTCGGCGACGGCTCGGGCTGACAGCCGGCCAGGCCGAGGCACAGCGCGATCGCCGCTGCGACGCCGGCGGCGGCGCGCGCGGGCGCCGAGCGACGCGAGGACGCGGGGGACATGGAACCTCCGGTATCGGGATCCCGGTCGATGGCTACTGCTGGCCGGCGACACTCTGCTGCCACGTTGACAGTGTTGCGGGATCGTCGGTCACGATACCGTCCACACCGAGGGCGGTGACCTCATCCCACTGCGTGTTGCTGTTGAGGGTGTACACGACGACCCGGATCCCGGCCGCGTGCAGCTCGTCGACGATCTCGGGACGATCCAGGAGCGCGCGGCGGCTCACCACGATCCCGCGCACCCCGGCCTCCCGCGCCGCACTGACGAGGTCGCGCGGAAGGTGACGCAGGATGAACAGCCGCGGGACCACCGGCGAAGCCGTGCCGGCGGCGGCGAGGGTCCGCGCGTCGAAGCTGGAGACCGCGATGCGCCGCTCGAGCCGGCGCATCGTCACCTCGGCCATCAGCGCCGCCACGGCCGCGGCATCCCACTGTCCCTTCAGCTCGACGATGGCGCGGTGGCTGGAGTCCGCCAGAACGTCGAGGAACTCGTGGAACGTCGGCACCGGCGTGCCGGCGTACTCGTCGGAGAACCAGGACCCGGCATCCAGTGCCTGCACCTGGGCGAGGGTGAGTGTGGACAGGGCGCCGGAACCGTCCGTGGTGCGGTCCACGGTGACATCGTGCATGAGCACGGGATGCCGGTCGGCGGTGAGGGCGACATCCACCTCGACGTAGTCGAAGCCGCCCGCCAGCGCAGCCGAGATGGCCGGGAGGGTGTTCTCCGGGGCTGCCGCACCGCCGCCGCGGTGGCTGGCGATGAAAGCCGCCTCACCTGCTGTTCGGGTCGAACCGAGCAGCTCCGTCGCACTCACGCGCGCCGGCGTCGCCCCCAGGAAAGCGATGATCAGGCTCGCGACGGCGAGCACGCCGACGATCAGCAGCGCGTGCAGCCGGCTCCGGAGCGGATCGGCGACGGGGTCGTCGGGCATCGGGCATGTCCTCCGGCGGTTCCCACGTCCGCGTCGACGTGTTCGACCACCCTACATGCGTCGTTACCTTTCCGTTATCGAGCCCGTGCGGGGTCCGTCAGAGCATGCTCTTGGTGTGCCAGACCGTCTTGGTCTCGGTGAAGGCGCTGATCCGGTCCAGACTCGGGGCCGCGGCATCGGGGCCCTCTTCGGGAGTGAGGACACGCTTCAACGTGTCCGCCGCCGCGATCTGCAGGTCCACCCAGTCCAGGCCTCCCGCTCCGACCAGGTCCAGGGCGTTCACGTCCGCGTGGGAGGCGAGCCAGGGTGCGATCTCGGCCGGTGAGCCGGTGAGGACGTTGACCACTCCCCCGGGCACGTCCGAGGTGGCCAGCACCTCGGCCAGGGTGATGGCCGACAGCGGCAGCCGCTCACTGGCGACCACGACGACCGTGTTGCCGGTCACGAGCGGAGGGGCGACGGCGGACACGAGCCCGAGCAGGGAGGAGTCCTGCGGCGCGATGACGGCGACCACCCCGGTCGGCTCGGGCACCGAGATGTTGAAGTACGGTCCCGCGACGGGGTTCGCATTGCCGGTGACCTGCGCGTGCTTGTCGGTCCACCCGGCATACCAGACCCATCGATCGATGGCCTCGTCCACCTGTGCCGATGCCGCGGCGACGCCGGCGCCCTCGAGGCGCACGATCTCGTCGATGAACTGCGCGCGTCGGCCCTCGAGCAGTTCGGCGATCCGATACAGCACCTGACCGCGGTTGTACGCGGTCGCGCCGGACCAGGCCTTCAGCGCGCCGCGCGCGGCCACGATCGCGTCGCGGGCGTCCTTGCGCGATGCCTTCGCGACGTTCGCGAGGAATTCGCCCTTGGTCGTTTCGATCTCGTAGGTCCGTCCGGATTCGCTGCGCGGGAAGGCGCCCCCGATGTACAGCTTGTAGGTCTTGGGTACGGCGAGGCGGGTCATCGCTTCGCTCCCTTCTTCGCGGCGCGCGGGGTTCGGGCGGCAAGCGACGGCGCCGGGGCGGCGGCGATCGCCGCGCGGCCGGCACGTGGAGCTGATGAGCCCGGGGCCAGGTAGGCGGCCAGCCCGTGTCGGCCGCCCTCGCGGCCGTACCCGGACTCCTTGTAGCCGCCGAACGGCGACGCGGGGTCGAACCGGTTGAATGTGTTCGCCCAGACCACACCGGCGCGCAGACGGTCGGCGACGGCGAGGATGCGGGAGCCCTTGTCGCTCCAGATGCCGGCGGACAGCCCGTACGGAGTGTTGTTGGCCTTGGCGATCGCCTCGGCGGGGGTGCGGAAGGTCAACACCGACAGCACCGGCCCGAAGATCTCCTCGCGTGCGATGCGGTGACTGGCCTGGACGTTGGTGAAGATCGTCGGCGCGAACCAGAATCCGCTGTCCGGGATCACGCAGTCGGCGCTCCACCGCTCCGCGCCCTCGTCTTCGCCGACCTTCGTCAGCGCGCGGATGCGATCCAGCTGCGCGCGCGAGTTGATGGCGCCGATATCGGTGTTCTTGTCCAGCGGATCGCCGAGGCGCAGGGTGGACAGCCGCTGCTTGAGCCGGTCGATGACCTCGTCATGCACGCTCTCCTGCACCAGCAGCCGACTTCCCGCGCAGCACACATGGCCCTGGTTGAAGAAGATGCCGTTCACGATGCCCTCGATCGCCTGATCGATCGGCGCGTCGTCGAAGACGATGTTGGCGGCCTTGCCCCCGAGCTCCAGGGTGAGCTTCTTGCCCGAGCCGGCGACCTGCTTCGCGATCGCCCGGCCGACGCCGGTGGAGCCGGTGAAGGCGACCTTGTCGACATCGGGATGCGCGACCAGGGCCGCGCCGGTCTCACCCGCGCCGGTGATGATGTTGACCACGCCAGGGGGGAGGTCGGCCTGCTGCAGGATCTCGGCGAAGACGAGCGCCGACAGCGGGGTCGTCTCGGCCGGCTTGAGCACGACCGTGTTGCCGGCGGCCAGTGCGGGGGCGATCTTCCACGCCAGCATCAGCAGCGGGAAGTTCCAGGGGATGACCTGTCCGGCCACGCCCAGCGCCCGCGGATCGGCACCGAGCCCGGCGTAGTCCAGCTTGTCGGCCCACCCCGCGTAGTAGAAGAACCAGGCCGCGACCAGGGGGACGTCGACGTCGCGGCTCTCCTTGATCGGCTTGCCGTTGTCCAGGCTCTCGGCCACCGCGAGTTCACGGGCGCGCTCCTGGATGAGCCGCGCGATCCGGTAGAGGTACTTTCCGCGATCGCGGCCGCTCATCTTAGACCAGGTCTTGTCGTAGGCGCGGCGTGCAGCGGCGACGGCGGTGCCGACGTCGGCCTCGCTCGCGGAGGAGATCATCGCGATGTGCGACTCGTCGGCGGGCGAGATGGTCGCGAAGTTCGCGCCGGTGCCCTCGACGAACCTGCCGTCGATGAACAGCCCGTACTCGTCCCGCAGATTCAGGATGCTGCGCGACTCGGGCGCGGGGGCGTATTCGAGGAATGTCATGGAATCCCTTTCGAGGAGCCGCCGACGGCGGCGATGCGAAATCGGACGTGCGGCGGAGTCCGGCGGTCGCCGATCAGTCGATGGTCACGTAATCGGCGCCGGAGTACGCGCCGGTGCGGATCTTCTGCCGCTGCAGCAGAACGTCGTTGAGCAGGCTGGACGCGCCGTAGCGGAACAGGTGCGGCTGCAGCCACTCCTCACCGACCGTCTCGGCGACCGTCACCAGGTATTTGATCGCGTCCTTGGAGGTGCGGATGCCGCCGGCCGGTTTGACCCCGATCTTCTCGCCGGTGGCGCGGTGCCAGTCGCGGACGACTTCGAGCATGAGCAGCGTCGTGGGCAGCGTCGCAGCCGGCTGCACCTTGCCGGTGGAGGTCTTGATGAAGTCGCCGCCGGCGAGGATCGCCAGCCACGACGCACGTTTGATGTTGTCGTAGGTGTTCAGCTCGCCGGTCTCGAGGATCACCTTCAACGACGCGTACGAGCCGTCGGCCCGGCGGCAGGCCTGCTTCACGCGGGCGATCTGGTCGAAGACCACGCCGTACCGGCCGGCCAGGAAAGCGCCGCGGTCGATCACCATGTCGATCTCGTCCGCACCGCCCGCGACGGCATCCGCGGTGTCGGCGAGCTTGACCTCCAGCGACGCGCGACCGCTCGGGAAGGCCGTGGCCACCGCCGCGATCGACACGAGTCCGTCGTCCGGGTCGCCGTGCGCGCCGCCGAGCGCCGCGACGGCATGCGGCACCATGTCGCCGTAGACGCAGACGGCCGCGACCCGCGGGCAGGTGGGGTCCGCGGCGTCCGGCGCCAGTGCCTTCGCGACCAGTGATCGCACCTTTCCGGGGGTGTCGGCGCCCTCCAGCGTGGTCAGGTCGATCAGCTGGATGATCTTGTCCAGCGCCCACGCCTTCGAAGTCGTCTTTATCGAACGGGTGCCGAGCCCGGCCGCGCGCTGCTCGAGCCCGACCGCATCCACGCCGGGAAGACCGTGCAGGTAGCGGCTCAGGGTGGTGTCGTCCGGTTCTCCGCCGAGCAGCTCCACGGCGCGTTCGGGCAAGGTCTGCAGGTCGGTCCGGCTCATCGCTCTGTCTCCTTCTTCAGCACGCCGCGAGGGTGGTGCCGTGTGCAGTCCGCGACGCACGGGCACTCATCCGCTGCCGTGCGGGCCGGCGACCCCGTCCGGGTCCCCGCCGCGCTGCCGCGATCGCGTCGGCGGCGAGCTTCGATCCGAGTCTCAAGCCTACCCCTGCGCTTCGTCCCGCGGCCGGGAGCCACCTGCCTCGCCCGCGCGGCAGGAGAGGGCCGAGCAGCGCCGCATCACGGCCGTCGCGGGATCGCCGGGGTGCAGGCGATGACCGACCCACGGCCGCGGACGAGGTCAGGCCAGCGCCGCGCGAACCCGCCCGACGTCGTCGGTGATCTGCGCGATGAGCGTGTCGATCCCCGAGAATGCCGTCATTCCGCGGATGCGGGCGACGAACTGGATCTCGACGTCCCGGCCGTACAGATCCAGGTCGGTCTCGTCAAGCACGTACGCCTCCACCTGACGGACGGCGACATCGTCGAAGGTCGGGTTCACGCCGACGGAGATGGCGGCCGGATACCGCGCACCGCGGCGCAGCCCGTCGGCCGAGCCCTGGTCCACGAGCCAGCCGGCGTACACGCCGTCGGCGGGCACGAACCCCTCCAGGTCAGGCGACAGGTTGGCGGTCGGAAAGCCCAGTTCGCGGCCGCGCTTCAGACCGTGCACGACTTCGCCCCACACCGACGCGGGGCGACCGAGAAGCTTCGCCGCCGTCTCGACGTCGCCGGCTGCCAACAGCTCCCGGATCCACGTCGAGGAGACCCTGCGGCCCGCGTCGATCGCGCGCACATCGTCGACGACGTCCACGTCGAACCCGAACCGGGCGCCCAGCTCACGCAGGACGTCGGGGTTGCCCGCACCGCCTCGGCCGAACCGGAAGTCGCGGCCGACCAGCACGGTGCGGACCTTGAGCGCGTCCACCAGCACGCGCTGGACGAACTCCTCGGCGGTGAGGTCGGCCAGTTCCCGATCGAAGCGCAGCACCAGCGCCGCATCGATGCCCGTCTCGGCCAGCAGGTGCACCTTCTGGTGCACGCCGATCAGGTCGGGCGGGCACACCTCTGGGCGAAGCAGCGCGAGCGGGTTTCGATCGAAGGTGACCGCGACGACCTGCGCGTCTCCGGTTGCGGCATCGACCCTGGCTCGGTCCAGCACGGCCCTGTGCCCGGAGTGCACTCCGTCAAACTTGCCGATCGCGACGATGGAGGGACCGAAGTCCGCGGGGACCTCGGCGGGATCATGGAAGACGATCACGGCGTCACCGCGGTCGGTGCGGCATCCGCTGTCGCGGTCGCTGCGACGGGGCGATGCGAGGCCAGCCACCAGATTCCGAAGAACGGCAGCACGAGCGGCACGAACAGGTAGCCCATCCCGAACCAGGACCACACCGTGGGATGTGCGAACAGGTCCGGCAGCAGCAGGCTCAGGGCGCCGATCACCAGCACGCCCGCCAGTTCGAAGCAGATCGCCACCCAGGCGATCAGGTACCACCCTCTCGTCCCGGCGAAGACCAGCGCGAGGGTGGCGAGGATGTAGACCACCGCGGATGCCGCGGACAGCGTGTAGGCCAGCGGCGCCTCATCGAAGCGCTGCACGATCTGAACGAAGGACCGGCCGGTGGCTGCCAGCGCCATGATCGCGTAGACGATCACGAGCAGGCGTCCGATACCGGTCATGCGGGGGCGGGAAGACGACGACATGACTGTCTGATCATACGGGCTGGCTCATGCCACCTGGATCGTCCAGATCGCTTGCATGCGCCAGAGCATCACCGCGACCGCGAGTGCCGCGACGCCCATGATGACGGTGCTCCACCGGCTGCGCTCCAACAGCGCCCACACGACGGCCGCGGGCGGGATCAGCGCCGCCGAGACCAGGTACACCCAGAACTCCAGCGGGCTGCCGGAGGGCGGGTTACCGGCGAACGGGGCGACGATCGCGATGACGATCTGCGCGATGAGTAGCAGCTCCAGGAGCGCGAGTCCCCCGACGCTGAGATCGCTCGGCCGTCGGCCGGCCAGGCCGAGGATGATGCCGAGCAGCCCGGCCAGGACGGCCACGGCGATCTGGGCGATGGTGAACCACAGGATCATGCGGATGCCTCTCCGGGGGGAAGGTTCATGACGCTTTTGACGTCGTCGCCGCGGCGCTCCACGATCCCGACCAGAAGTCCGGCGGGGTCGATGGCGGCCGCAGGGACCTGCGTGATCCGTGCGGCCGCGCCGACCAGCCGTTTGCCGTGGCGGAGGTCGCGCGCCTCGTCCGCGGACACCGGGAATGCGCCGAGGACGGTGGTGGCCACATCGGCCGGTGTGAGCAGCCGGGCGGCGCCGAGTGCATCGATGGCTGCCGCACCGTCGAGTCCGAACGGGCCGATGCGGGTGCGCCGCAGCGCCGTGAGGTGACCGCCCACGCCGAGAGCGTCGCCGAGGTCACGGGCGAGGGCACGGATGTAGGTGCCGCTCGAGCAGTCCACGACGACGTCCAGATCGACGAAGCCGTCCTCGCTGCGCTGGTCGAGTACCTCGAACCGGGACACCGTCACGGTGCGGGCGGCGAGCGTGACCTCCTCGCCCGCGCGCGCCAGGTCGTAGGCCCGGCGGCCGGCGACCTTGATCGCCGACACGCGGCTGGGCACCTGGGAGATCTCGCCCGTGAGCGGAGCGATCGCGGCGGTGATCGCCGCGGGATCGAGGGCGGCGGCATCCGTCACCGTCAGGATCGTGCCGTCCGCATCATCGGTGTCTGTCGTCGCGCCGAGACGGATCGTGGCCTGGTAGGTCTTGTCCAGCCCGACGATGTAGGTCAGCAGCCGGGTGGCAGCCTCCACGCCGAGGATCAGCAGGCCGGTGGCCATCGGATCCAGCGTGCCGGCGTGGCCGATCTTGCGGGTCCCCAGCGCCTTGCGGGCGCGGGCGACGACGTCATGGCTGGTCATGCCGCCGGGCTTGTCCACCAGCAGCACACCGGGTGCGGCCATCAGCAGTAGTCCTCGAACGTGCGACGGGGATGGGCCAGATCGGCGTTGTCCACGATCGCAGAGGCTTCCAGCCTGGGCCGGGCGTCCTTCAGGTACAGCTCCTGCCCATCGCGGTATCGGAGGTTCGAGGCGGCAGCCGGGTTCGGATCGGAGCCGTCGCGCAACGCCATTCGCTGGTAGGCGACATCGACCGGAGCGTCCAGCCACACCGACCAGTCCCAGAGTCCGCGCAGCTCGGGCCGGAGCAGGAAGATGCCGTCGACGATGAGCACGGCATCCCGTGGCGCTGTGGTCCAGGTCGCTTCGACCGGGGTGTCGCGTGCGACGTCGAACGCCGCCAGCTGGAAGCCGGTCGTGCCTGCCGTCTGGGCGCCGTCGCGGAACGGGTCGATCAGCACCCGCCGGAACGTCGCGTAGTCGTACGAGTCGCGGTAATAACCCTCCGGCGAGCGGCGACCGCGCTGATAACGCTCCGCCCGCGGACGGTGGAAGTCGTCGATGGATGCCCGGAAGACCGAGGAGCCGTCCTCGGCGAACACGTCCGCGAAGGCGTCGGCGAAGGTCGTCTTGCCCGCACCGTCGATGCCGTCCACCGCGATGATGACCCGGCCGCCGCGATAGTGCTGGCGGACCTCGTCGCGCAGTTCACGCAGCAGCGTGGTGAGCGGGGTCGTGGGCAGGCGCATGCCTCCAGCCTACGGTCGGTCCGCTCAGCCGCAGATCTCGTACGGCGGCTGTTCGGCGTCGGTCACGGTGACGACATTGATGACCGTGGACGGTTCCCGGTAGGAGAAGAAGATCGCGTCGACGCTGATGTAGTGGATGTCCGGGGAGATTCGCTGCGTCGTCTCGAGCGCGTCGGGGTAAGCCGCCCAGACCTCGTCCACGGTCGAGCCGACACCGATCCCGGCTGCCGTCCGTGGCCCGCCGACGTCGTACGGCTCGGTCCAGTCGCCCCATTCGACCAGTTCCAACGGGGCAGCATCGTCGCGGGACGCGTCGCGAACGATCCAAAGGTTGTCGCCGTCGGCGTCCTGCCACAGCACCGAGTGCGTGCAGACCTCAGGGTCGCGCTCGACGTCCGTCGGCAGTTGGGCGACCGCGTCCGAGAACGGAGCATTCAGCGTGATCGGGCCGATACCGGCCTCGGAGATGAGCCACGTCGAGGGGTCGGCGGGGTCCGTTGTGGGCGTGGGCGTCGGCACGCTCGCCGACGGAGCCGCCGTGGAGGGCGGTTCGGGGGTAGGTGCAGCCGTCTCGGACGCTGTCACGCAACCGGAAAGCAGGATTGCCACCGCAAGAATCGATACAACACATGCCGGTCGCCGCATGGAACGCCTCTCTGGAGATCTGACTCCACCGTAAAGGTCAGCGAGGCTGCCGTCGATGACCGCAGGACATTCGGAGTCGAAACGTGACGCGCGTCGCAGGCGGTGGCGAGCTTAGGCTGATCGGCATGCCCGAGATCGCCGCCCCGCTGATCGGCTGGTACCGGCAGAACGCGCGAGACCTGCCCTGGCGGCGTCCCGGTTTCCCCGCCTGGGGCGTGCTGGTCAGCGAGTTCATGCTGCAGCAGACCCCGGTGAGCCGCGTCGTGCCCCACCTCGAGGCGTGGCTCGCCCGGTGGCCCGACCCGGCGTCCCTCGCGTCGGACGCGCCGTCGGCGGCAGTGGCACAGTGGGCGAATCTGGGGTACCCGCGTCGCGCACTGTGGCTGCATCGCGCGGCGACCGAGATCGTCACCCGGCACGGAGGCGTCGTCCCGAGCGACGTGGACACGCTGCTGGCACTGACCGGGATAGGCGACTACACCGCACGCGCCGTCGCGGTGTTCGCCTACGGTGCCCGGCATCCCGTCGTGGACACGAACACCCGGCGTGTGCTCGCCCGCGCCGTCCACGGTCGAGCACACCCCGGTCCCCCTGCCCGGCGCGACCTGGCGGACATGGAGGAGATCCTCCCCGACTCGCTGGAAGGCTCCGCGATCGTCAATGCCGCCGCGATGGAGCTCGGCGCACTCGTCTGCACCGCTCGGGTGCCCCGCTGCCGGCTGTGCCCGCTCGCCGAGCACTGCGCCTGGAGACTCGCGGGCTATCCCGATACCGGTGACCTGCGCCGTCGGCAGGCGCGGTTCGAGGGAAGCGACCGCCAAACGCGCGGTGCGGTGCTGAAGATGCTCCGGGATGCCGCGTCCCACACGCTCCCCCTCTGCGAGGTCCTCCCGGACTGGCCCGACCCTCGCCAGCGGGACCGTGCGATCGATTCTCTGGTGGCCGACGGACTGGCCGAGGCCACCGAGGGGATGCTCCGGCTGCCCGCCTGATCAGCTCGCCACCAGAAGCTCACCAAGCATCGCGGCCAGCAGCCGTCGGTACTGGCCGACGCTCATGCCTCCGACGCGCACGGCCCGGTCGTAGAGCTCCACCGAGCCGATCAGCACCGCGCGGTCGACGAGGTCGTCCAGACCGAGATCGTCGCGCGCGAAGCCTCGGGCCATCCACTCCTGCATGAGTGTGACGTTCTGCGCCCGGATGCCTGCTGCCAGCTGCCCGAACGCTTCGGCGATCTCTGCGTCGGTGCGCGCGGCCTCGGCGAAGGCGAGCCACAGCCCGTGCGTTGCGGAGTTGACCTGCGTCAGGACCTCCGCGGCGACCGCGGCCGCCTCTGCAGCAGTCCGGGCGGAGAGCATCTGCTCGCCCAGCGCGGTCTCTCTCGCGTCGGCGTCGCGTCCGGCGCCGAACGCGAACGCGTCGATCGCCGCGCGCAGGAGCGCCGATTTCGGGCCGTGCGACTGGACGGTCTCAGGAGACACCCCGGCGTTGCGGGCGATCTCCGGCATGCTCGTGCCGGCGTAACCGCGCGCCGCGAAGAGTTCGGCGGCCGCCGCGACGATCCGAGCTCGCGTGGCCGCGGCCTGCTCCGTGCGAAGGGCGGATGAATAGCGACGTGAAGATCTCTGGTCCGGCATATTGACTACTGTACCCCTGTAGTGAATACTTTCCACATTATCCGATTCGTCAGTGGAGCAGTCATGTCTGGAATCCTTTTCGCCTCCGTGCCCGTGCACGGACACGTCTCACCCTTGCTACCGCTCGCACGCCACTTCGTCGACCGAGGCGACCATGTGACCTTCCTCACGGGCGCCCGCTTCGCCGACGCCGTCTCTGCGACCGGGGCCGAACACGTCGCCCTGCCGGAGGCGGCGGACTTCGACGACCGAACGGTGTCGTCGAAGTACCCGGAGCGAGAGGGCATGCCGGCGGTCAAGGCGATCGCCTTCGACTTCGAGCACATCTTCGTGCGCCCCGCGGAACAGCAGTACGCGGCGCTTTCGGCGCTCGTCACCGGCGCCGACGTCGATGTCGTCGTGTGCGACCCGCTCTTCTTCGGAGCTGCGATCTACGCCGAGCATTCGCCGGCGGACCGCGCTCCCGTCGTCGTCGCCGGTCTCGTGCCTCTGAACTATCCGGGGCCAGGACTGGCGCCGTTCGGGATGGGGCTCGCGCCGATGGGCGGGCTGGCCGGGAGCATCCGGAACACCATCCTCGCCGCCGCCACCAAGCGCATCTTCCGGCCGGTGAACGCGGCGGCCGATGAGGTCGCCCATCGCGCGATCGGGCGCAGCCTGTCGGGAGCCGTGCTGGACTGGCTCCCCCGCGCCGACGCCATCGGCCAGCTCACCGTGCCCACCTTCGAGTACCGGCGACCGGACGCCCCGGCATCCGTCGTCTTCACCGGGCCGGTTTCTGCGGCGGCGGCGCCGCATGCGCGACCCGAGTGGTGGCGTGATGTCGAAGCGGCGCGCACCGTCGTGCACGTGACGCAGGGCACGATCGCGAACGATGACCCATCCGAGCTCATTCTGCCCACGATCCACGGCCTCGCCGACAGCGGGGCGCTCGTCGTCGTCGCGACCGGCGGTCTGCCCGTCCAGGCCCTCGGCACGCTGCCCGTCAATGTCCGGGCGGCGGAGTTCCTTCCCTACGACGAGCTGTTCGCGCACACCGATCTGTTCATCACCAACGGCGGCTACGGCGGCGTTCAGTACTCGCTGAGCCACGGCGTGCCGCTGGTTGTGGCACCCGGCAAGGAAGACAAGGTCGAGGTCGCCGCCCGTGTCGCGTGGTCGGGTACAGGCGTGAATCTGCGCACCCAGCGCCCGACGGCCGCGGCGATCAAGGGCGCCGTCGAGCGGGTGACGACCGAGCCACGGTATCGACGCGCAGCCCAGCGCATCGCCGCCGACATCGCAGCGTCCAGCGGCGCGGCAGGGTTCGCGGCCATGGTCGATCGGATCATCGCCGGCGCAGAGGAGCCCTTCCCCGCTCAGTCCTTCGCAGGCTGGAGATCCTCGTCGCCGGCGTCGGCCTCGTCGTCGGATTCGTCCGACTCGTCGAACTCGCGCGGCTTGACGTAGGGATCCGCGTCACCGGCGTACTTCGCAGACGCGGCGAGTCCGGCGACGGCCTCATCGCGCTCGCGCGCTTCGCGCAGGAGCGCGGCGATGTGATCGGCGTTCTCCGGGATCGCGTCGAGGAAGAATTCCAGCGTCGGAGTCAGCCGCGTGTTGAGGTTCTTGCCGACCTCGGTGCGCAGCAGCCCCGTCGCCGACTTCAGCGCGGCGGCGGTGTCCGCCCTCAGCGCCTCGTCGCCCATGACGGTGTAGAACACCGACGCGTGCTGCAGGTCGCCGGTCACCTTCACGTCGGTGATCGTGACGAATCCGAGGCGCGGGTCACGCAGCCCCTTCTCGAGTCGCTCCGCGAGCACGACGCGGATGCGATCCGCGACTCTCGCCTGCCGTTCTCCAGCCATTTCTCTCCCTGGTAGTACTGCACACGGGGGACGCCCGAAGGCGTCCCCCGTGTCGTGATCAGCCTCGCGGCTTCTCGACGAGCTCTGTCGTCTCGATTTCGTCGCCGACCTGGATGTCGTTGAACTTGCCGAGTCCGATACCGGCCTCGTAGTCCGTGCGCACCTCGGTCACGTCGTCCTTGAAGCGACGCAGCGACTCGATGGCCAGGCCATCGGCGATGACGACGCCATCGCGGATGACGCGCGCCTTCGCGTTGCGCGTGATCGTCCCGGAGCGGACGATGACACCGGCGATGTTGCCGAACTTGGAGGAGCGGAACACCTCGCGGATCTCGGCCACGCCCGACTGGACCTCTTCGAACTCCGGCTTGAGCATGCCCTTGAGGGACTGCTCAACGTCGTCGATCGCGTTGTAGATGACCGAGTAGAAGCGGGTGTCCACGCCTTCGCGCTGAGCACGCTCGCGTGCCTTCGCGTCGGGCCGGACGTTGAAGCCGATGATGATCGCGTTGTCGATCGTCGCCAGGTTCACATCCGACTCGGTGATGGCACCGACGCCTCGGTGGATGATCCGCAGCTGGACTGAGTCGTCCACCTCGATCTTGAGCAGCGACTCCTCGAGCGCCTCGACCGCACCGGACACGTCGCCCTTGATGATGAGGTTGAGCGACTCGACCTTGCCCTCCTGGAGGGCGCGGGTGAAGTCCTCGAGCGAGATGCGCTTACGCGCCTTCGCCAGCTGGGCGTTGCGCTCGGCTGCTTCACGCTTCTCGGCGATCTGACGGGCCAGACGATCCTCATCGGTGACGATGAAGGTGTCACCGGCGCGGGGCACGGAGTTCAGACCCTGCACCTGCACCGGACGCGACGGGTAGGCCTCGAGCACCGGATCGCCGTTCTCGTCCGCCATGGCACGCACGCGGCCGTAGGCGGTGCCGGCGACGATCGCGTCGCCGACCCGGAGGGTTCCGGACTGGATGAGCACGGTCGCGACCGAACCGCGGCCCTTGTCGAGCTTCGCCTCGATGGCGACACCGCGCGCGGCCTTGTTCGGGTTCGCGGTCAGGTCCAGGCCGGCATCCGCGGTCAGCAGCACGGCATCCAGCAGCTCCTGGATGTGCAGGCCGTCGCGGGCCGAGACATCCACGAAGATGACGTCGCCGCCATACTCCTCTGCGACCAGCCCGTACTCGGTCAGCTGCTGGCGGACCTTGCCCGGGTTGGCATCCGGCTTGTCGATCTTGTTCACCGCGACCACGATCGGCACGCCGGCGGCCTGGGCGTGGTTGAGCGCCTCGACCGTCTGCGGCATGATGCCGTCGTCGGCGGCGACCACGAGGATCGCGAGGTCGGTCACCTGCGCACCACGAGCACGCATGGCGGTGAACGCCTCGTGACCCGGTGTGTCGATGAAGGTGATGGCCCGCTCGATGCCCTCGTGCTCGGTCCAGACCTGGTAGGCGCCGATGTGCTGCGTGATGCCGCCCGCTTCTCCCGCGACCACATTCGTCTGGCGGATGGCGTCGAGCAGTCGGGTCTTACCGTGGTCGACGTGACCCATGACGGTCACGACCGGAGGACGGATCTCGAGGTCATCCTCATCCTCGTCCTCAAGCTCCTGATCGAGGTTGAGACCGAAGCTCTCCAGGAGCTCCTTGTCCTCGTCCTCGGGCGAGACCATCTGGATCTTGTAGCCCAGCTCGGCGCCGAGCACCTCGAAGGTGGCTTCGTCGAGCGATTCGGTCGCCGTCGCCATCTCACCCAGGTTGAACAGGATCGTCACGAGCGTGCCCGGCTGCACGGTGTAGCCGGTCAGCGTCTCGATCTTGTCGGCGAAGTCCGAGATCGATGCGCCGCGGCGCATCCGGATGGTCTCACCGTTACCACGGGAGACGTTGATGCCACCGACGACCGGTGCATCCCTCATCTCGAATTCTTGACGCTTCGCCCTGCGCGACTTGCGCTGCTTGGACTTGCCGCCGCCCTTGCCGAACGCGCCGGCCGTACCGCCGCCGGGTCCACGACCACGACCGCCGCCACCACCGGGACGACCCGCAAAGCCACCCGCAGGGGCTCCACCGGGCGCGCCACCGGGACGCTGGAAGCCGCCACCGGCACCGCCGGGACGACCGGGACCGCCGGGGCGCTGCTGGAACGGAGCGCCACCGGGACGGCCGCCGCCACCGGGACGGCCGGGACCGCCCGGACGGGCGCCGGGTGCTCCCGGACGCGGAGCGCCGGGACGGGGTGCCTGAGGACGGGGGATGTTGCCGGGGCTGGGTCGCTGACCCATGCCCTGCGCGCTGGCGAACGGGTTGTTGCCCGGGCGCGGGCCGGCCGGGCGCTGGCCCATGCCCTGCGCGCTCGAGAACGGGTTGTTGCCGGGACGCGGCGCTCCACCCGGACGCGGTGCGCCGGGGGTGGCAGCATCGCCGGACGGCTGAGCCGGTGCGTCGGCCGCCGGGGCGGCCGGGGACGGCGCCTCGGTGGGCGCTGCCGCCGCGGCGGGCGCGGCGACCTCAGCGGGCGCAGGCGCAGGCGCGGGCGCGGGCGCCGGCGCGGCGGGAGCCGCCGGAGCCGGAGCGGGCGCAGGGGCGGCAGCCCCCGGTCGCGGTGCGCCGGGACGGCCGGCACCCGGGCGGGCAGCGCCGGGGCGCGCACCGTTGCTCGGCGCAGGGGCCGCAGCCGGCGCGGCACCGGCGGCGGGCTTGGCTGCGCCGTCCGCCTCGAGGGCGGCGCGCAGCTTGCGAGCCACCGGGGGCTCGATCGTCGATGAGGGGCTCTTGACGAATTCGCCGAGCTCCTTGAGCTTTGCAAGAGCGACCTTGCTATCTACACCGAGTTCGGAAGCGATCTCGTGTACGCGTGGTTTGGCAGCCACAATTCTCCTGTCTGGGTTGGTCCACCCAGGCAGGGCAGACCTCAGTCGCGGACGGGTCTCATTTCGAGCCGTTCACTTTGTTTCCATAGCCATTCAGCCGTTTCTCGAAGGTCTGCGTATCCAGAGGACCTGACACACGCAATGCCCGCACGAAGGCGCGGCGCCGGATCGCGGCATCCCCACACTCGTGCGTCTCGTGAACCCACGCGCCCCGTCCCGGTAGCGATGCCCGCTCGTCGGGGACGAGGGTGGAATCGATGGCCACGACTCGAAGGAGTGTGGACCGGGGGGCACGCACGCGGCATCCGACGCACGTTCGTACAGAATCCATCTTACACCTCTCAGCATGCCGTCCTCTGCGAGCGGATGCTGTCAGCTCTCCAGCACGCTGTCCGGTTGGATGTCGATCTTGGCACCGGTCAGCTTGGCGGCCAGACGGGCGTTCTGACCCTCCTTGCCGATGGCCAGCGAGAGCTGGTAGTCGGGCACGAGCGCGCGTACGGCCTTCGTGGAGGAGTCCAGGATGAAGCTCGAGGTCACCTTCGCGGGCGACAGCGCATTCGCGACGAACTTGGCCAGCTCGGGGTCGTAGTCGACGATGTCGATCTTCTCCCCGCCGAGCTCCTCGGTCACGGCGCGGACGCGGCGTCCGAGTTCGCCGATGCAGGCGCCCTTCGCATTGATGGTCGGATCGGTCGCCCGGACCGCGATCTTCGTGCGGTGTCCGGCCTCACGCGCGAGCGAGACGATCTCCACCAGCCCCGAGTGGATCTCGGGCACCTCGAGCGCGAACAGCTTGCGGACCAGGCCCGGGTGCGTGCGCGAGACCGTGATCTGCGGTCCCTTGTTGCCCTTCGCCACGGACGTGACGTACACCCGCAGGCGGGAGCCGTGCGCGTACTGCTCACCGGCCACCTGCTCCTCGGGCGGGAGAATTGCCTCGATCGATCCCAGATCGACGTGCACCATGCGCGGATTCGGGCCCTGCTGGACGACCCCGGCGACGATGTCGCCCTCCTTGCCGCGGAACTCGCCCAGGACTGCATCGTCCGCGATGTCACGCAGGCGCTGACTGATCACCTGCTTGGCGGCGAACGCGGCGATGCGCCCGAAGTCGTCGGGAGTTGTCTCCTCCTCGCCGATCACGGCGCCGTCCTCGTCGACCATCGGCAGGAAGACCGCGACGTGGCCGGTCTTGCGATCCAGCAGCACGCGCGCACCGTTCGGGAGCTCACCGGTCGGGGTGGTGTGCTTCGCGTAGGCGGTCAGGATGGCCTGTTCGATGATGCGCACGAGCTCATCGAACGGAATCTCCTTCTCTCGCTCAATCGTCCTCAGCAATGACAGATCGATGTCCACAAGTGACCTCCCTATTCAGCTATCGCCGTCGCGTCATGCGCGCGGCATCCTCAACGGTACCGGATTCCGGGGCCTGCGGCCTGGGAGAACACCCGTCTGGGGCGCGTGCTACTCGACCAGCTGCCAGCAGTCGGAGACCAGCCGCTCGTCCCGGTCGAAACGTGCCTGTGTCCAGCGCATCAGGGTCGGCAGAAACGGCGACGATGGGCCGATCAGCGACCGGTGATCGGCGTTCGCGTACGGTACCCAGCGCACCGCTGTTCCGGCCTCGCACAGCTCCTCGACGAACCGGTGCGGCAGCTGCGCGGGGATCACCTCGTCGCGGGCACCCCACGCCAGCAGCAGCGGGGCTGCCCACGGTCCAGCGGGTGTGTTCTGCTCGAGCCGTCTGCCCAGCGGACCTCCGGTCAGGTTGGCCGGGTAGAGGGGGCGGTCCGCGGAGACCCCGAGGGAGGTGATCGCCGAGACGAACAATCCTGGTTCGCTCAGGCATCGCTGCGTCATCTCCCGCACGATCGCCCGCCCCGAGGTGGCGACGTAGTCCTCGACGTCCACGTCCGGGTAGAGGTCCGCGTACGGCACCAGCACCCAGGAGACGAGGATGGACAGCTCGGCCGAGGCGTCCCGCCTCGTCAGCTCCCGCGCCATGCCCAGCGGGTCGGTCACCGCCGCCAGCGTCGCGGTCCCGAGGATCCGAAGCTCGGGCGCGTATTCGGCCGCCACCGGCTCGGTCCACAGCGCCGCGTGACCCCCCTGGGAGTGTCCCCACACGACCACGTCCGCAGATAGGCGGAGGTCATCCAGCTGACCTGCCGCGCGGATGGCGTCCAGGCTGGAGCGCGCTTCACCCGCGCCGATGAGGTACGGGAACCTGCCGTCCGCTCCGCGACCGCTGTAGTCGGACCCGATCACCACCCAGCCGCGCGCGAGCGCCTGCTCCACGCCCGGAATCGCCCACCGGGTCGCGGTGGTGTCCATCAGGCTCGGCGCGCATCCGCGCGCGACGCCTGTCGTCCCCCAGTTCCAGGATATGACCGGACGCGGACCCGGCGGCGGCTCGAGCGGAGTGATCACCAGCGCGCTGGCCACCGCGCGCACCCCGTACGCATCGGTGGTGCTGTACAGGATGCGCTGCACCGTGCCGCCCGACGGGTGCACGCCGGTGTAGGCGTCCGCCCGGATCAGCACGCCGGGCTCGTCGGGCGCCTCTGCCGGCGCGTCGTAGAAGGAGTCGACCACCGGGGAGCCCTCCGCCAGCCAGCTGTTGACCCACCAGGCCGAGGCTGCCAGCGCCAGGAACCCGACGGCCAGGGCATACCGGGCCACATCGCCGAGGATCAGACTGCGGCGGGTCTGGGGCCCGTCGGTCAGTCGCGCCGGCAGGCCGGCGAGACTCCGCCCGGCACGCCAGATCAGCCTCACGCCGTATGCGACGGTCCGGATCCCGAAGAGCACGGCGGCAACCAGGAGCGTCAGATCCGGCCACACCAGGGCCAGGATGCCGAAGACGATCTGGCCCACACCGGATGCGATCGTCAGCACGCGCGCGCTGACTCTGCCGCCGCTCAGTCCGCCGAGCGCACCCAGACCGCCGACCACGAGCAGCACGCCCAGCACGGTCGGAAGCAGCTCGATCGAACGGCCGAGCCACACCAGCACCGCGACACCGCCCAGGATCCACACTCCGCAGACGACCCGGTACCACAGTCGAGAGGACCGCTCCGAATCCGCCAGGTCGATCACTCCGGCGACGACCGCGCTGACACCGACCAGGACGGCCAGCAGCCACAGCGAGGTCAGCGGGCGCGTGACGATGAAGATGCCGAGGAAGAGCACGAACACCCCGGCGCCCAGCACGGCGGGTGCCGGCGCGCCCTCGATCAGCCGGAGCACGCGTCGCAGTCGCGGCCTCCACACGGTGGTCGCGGGCGTCTCGGTCACGCGGGCAATCCTAAGTCGGGTCCGTCCGGGCGCACGTCGCGACTGCGCGTAGGCTGACGCGGTGGACTCTGCGGCACCCAGGCGCGTCGCGCGAGAAGCAGAGCAGAGCACCCCCTTTCGCTGGACCGCACGCGCCGGATACGCCGCGAACGGCGTCGTGCACGTCCTGATCGGACTCATCGCGGTCGTCGTCGCCTTCGGCGGCGATGGCGACACGGATCAATCCGGTGCGCTCATGCTGATCGCCGGCGCACCGCTCGGTTTCGTTGCGCTGTGGCTGATCGCGATCACGCTGTGGGCGCTGGGCATCTGGCATTTCCTGGAAGGCATCCTCGTGCGGCCGGCCTCCGAGGACTACCGGGAGCTGGCGGCGAAGTGGGGCGGGCGCGTGGGCAGCTGGGGTCAGGCGGTGATCTTCGTCGCGCTCGGCGTGATCTCCGCATCCGTCGCACTGGGTGCGCGGGTGGATGCCGAGGAGGCGGCGGAGAATGCCAGCCGAGGTGTGCTGCAGCTTCCGGGCGGCTCCATCGTGCTGGGGCTCGTCGGGGTCGGGATCGGCATCGGCGGCATCGCCTTCGTGGTCATGGGCGTGCGCCGCACGTTCCGCAACAAGATCGACATCCCACGGCACGGCGTGGGCCGCTCGCTCGCCGGCCTGGGCGTGGTCGGATTCGTGGCGAAGGGCATCGCGCTGATCATCGTGGGCATCCTGCTGCTGGTGGCCGCGTTCACGACCGACCCCGGTGCCGCCGGCGGCCTGGACGGGGCGGTCTCCGCGCTCCTCGCCCTGGACTTCGGCCCCTGGCTGGTCGGCGCGGTGGGCGTCGGGTTCATCGCGTACGGGGTCTTCTGCTTCTTCCGTGCGCGGTTCGCCCGCTTCTGAGGGTTTCACCGGACTGTCAACCCCTGGCGACGGCCACGGCGGCGTGTGAGCCTCGAGGCATGGCTGATGAAGCGATGACACAGACCGACGCGATCGTGCGACTCAAGGAACTGGTGGAGGACATCGATTTCACGATGCTCACCACGCAGGACGCCTCGGGCAACCTCGTGTCACGTCCGATGAGCACCCGGCAGATGGATGAGAACGGGGACATCTGGTTCTTCACGGCGGAGGACACCAAGAAGGTCGACGAGGTCGAGGCCGACCACGACGTGGGACTGTCCTATCTCGACTCGAAGGGCATGCGGTTCGTCTCGGTCGCCGGCCGGGCACGTCTGGTGCACGACCGCGCCAAGATGGAGCAGCTGTACACCGGGTCGCTGGACATCTGGTTCGAAGACGGCCTGGACACGCCCGGGATCGCGCTGCTGAAGGTCACCCCGGTGGAATGCGAGTTCTGGGAGCCCAAGCACGGCAAGATCGTGATGGCGGCGGGCATGTTGAAGGCTCTGGTCACCAAGGACACGCCCGACGACACCATGCGCCACGAACGGATCAGCTGCTGACGTCGCTGCCGGTCAGCGCCGGCTGAGACGGGCCACCGCATCGGCGACCGAGACCAGTTCGCGATCCCCTGTGCGGCGATCCCACAGTTCGACCTGGCCCTCGACCGCACCGCGGCCGACGATGACGATCTGCGGCACGCCGACCAGCTCCGCATCACCGAACTTGACCCCCGGCGAGACCTTGGGGCGGTCGTCGTAGAGGACGTCCACGCCGGCTGCCTCCAGCTCCGCGGACAGCCTCTCGGCCACGTCGAAGACGACGGCATCGCGACCGGTCGCCACCACGTGCACGTCGAACGGCGCGACCGACGCCGGCCAGATGAGGCCCTTGTCGTCGTTGTTGAGCTCCGCGATGTTCGCGAGGATGCGGGTCACGCCGATGCCGTACGACCCCATCGTGACGGTGACGAGCTTGCCGTTCTCATCGAGGACCTTCAGGCCCAGCACGTCGGCGAAGAAGCGGCCGAGCTGGAAGACATGGCCGATCTCCATGCCGCGCGCGAGCTCGACGGGTCCCGATCCGTCGGGGGCGGGGTCTCCGGCGCGCACGTCGGCGGCCTCCACGTAGCCGTCGCCGAAGAAGTCGCGTCCAGCCACCAGGGAGTGCACGTGCTTCTGGTCCGCGTTGGCGCCGGTGATCCAGGCCGTGCCGTCCACGACACGGGGATCCAGCAGATATCGGATGCCGGTGGCCGACTCCTCGCCGAACACGGCGCCGGTGGGTGACCACGGGCCGATGTAGCCCTTGACCAGGAGCGGGTTCCTCTCGAAGTCCGCCTCAGTGGCCTGCTCCACGGTGGCGGGGGCGAAGGCGACCTCCACGCGCTTGTCGTCGATGTCGCGGTCGCCCGGGATGCCGACGATGACCACTTCGCGGGTGCCGTCCAGATGCGTGAGCGCCAGCACGACGTTCTTCAGCGTGTGCGCGGCCGTCCACTGCGTCAGCGCATCCGTGGCCGGACCCGCGATGCCGGGGGCCGGCGCGTCCAGGTGCGCGTTCGCGTGCGCCACGAGCGTCGCGATCGTGGGGGTGTTCGGCGAGTCGAAGATCACGGGCTCGGGCAGGCCGTCCAGCGGCAGCGGCTCGGGCGACACCGTCGTGAACGCTTCGACGTTCGCCGCGTAGCCACCGGCTGACCGGACGAAGGTGTCCTCGCCGATCGCGGTCGGGTGCAGGAACTCCTCGCTGCGCGCACCGCCCATGAGGCCGTTGTCGGCAGCGACGATGACGTATTCGAGTCCGAGCCGCTGGAAGATGCGCTCGTACGCGTCGCGCTGCCGCTGATACGAGGCATCCAGCCCCTCGTCGGTGTAGTCGAACGAGTAGGCGTCTTTCATCGTGAACTCGCGACCGCGCAGGAGGCCGGCACGCGGCCTGGCCTCGTCGCGGTACTTGTCCTGGATCTGGTAGATCGCCAGGGGCAGGTCCTTGTAGGACGAATACAGGTCCTTCACGAGCAGCGTGAAGAGCTCCTCGTGCGTGGGTGCGAGGAGGTAGTCCGCGTCCTTGCGGTCCTTCAGGCGGAAGATGCCATTGCCGTAGGTCTCCCACCGACCGGACTGCTCATAGGGGTCGCGCGGCACGAGCGCAGGAAAATGCACCTCGTACGCACCGGCGTTGGCCATCTCGTCGCGGATGATCGCCTCGATCTTGCCCTTGACCTTCAGACCCAGCGGCAGCCACGCGAAGATCCCCGGCGCCTGGCGCCGGATGTAGCCGGCGCGGACCAGCAGCCGATGCGAGGCGACCTCGGCATCGGAGGGGTCTTCGCGGAGCGTGCGGAGGAAATAGTGCGAGAGACGGGTGACCACGAGGGTCAAGTCTACGGACGTCGCGTCGCGGCCCGTTCTCCTTTCGCGCCGGCGCGGGTTTGACAACGGACGCCATTGCGGATGCAATATATTGCATCCGCAATGGGCTGCTCTGCGAACTCGCACGGTCAGGCATCCCCCCGACACACCCGTGTTGATCCGCCCCCCGAGGAGCCACGCATGAAGCTCGCCGAATTCCCCCGCTACCCGCTCACCTTCGGACCCAGTCCGCTCCAGCACCTGAAGCGGCTGACGCAGCACCTGGGCGGCGCCCAGGTCTGGGCCAAGCGCGAAGACGTATCCAGCGGTCTGGCCTACGGGGGTAACAAGATTCGGAAGCTCGAGTACATCGTGCCCGATGTCATCGCCTCGGGAGCGGACACGCTCGTCTCGATCGGCGGCTACCAGTCCAACCACACGCGACAGGTGGCCGCGGTGGCCGCGCATTTGGGCCTGAAGGCGCGCCTGGTGCAGGAGAAGTGGGTGCCGTGGGAGGACCCCACCAACGACCGGGTAGGGAACATCCTGCTCTCCCGCATGATGGGCGCCGACTCCCGGCTGGAGGACGCCGGCTTCGACATCGGGGTGCGCGATTCGTGGAAGAAGGCGCTGCGGGAGGTCGAAGCCGCCGGCGGCACGCCCTATCCGATTCCCGCCGGCGCCTCGGAGCACCCGCTGGGCGGTCTGGGTTTCGCCAACTGGGCGTTCGAGCTCGCCGAGCAGGAGCGGGCGCTGGGCATCACATTCGACACGATCATCGTCTGCACCGTGACCGGTTCCACGCACGCCGGGATGATCGCCGGCTTCGCGGCGCTGGAGGAGCTGACCGGCCTCCGGCGGCGGGTGCTGGGCATCGACGCCTCCGCGACTCTGGCTACAACGACGGATCAGGTGACCCGCATCGCCGGCCACACCGCGGAGCTGATCGAGCTGAGCCGCGAGCTGCGCGACGACGAGATCCAGGTCCTCGCGGGGTGGGCGGGCGACCGATACGGCATCCCGGTCGATTCCACGATGGCGGCGATGGCCGTGTGCGCGCAGTTGGAGGCGATGATCACCGACCCCGTCTACGAGGGCAAGTCCCTCGCCGGCCTGATCGAACTCGTGGGCTCCCGGGACATTCCGAAGGACTCGCACGTCCTGTACGCCCACCTGGGCGGGCAGCCGGCGATCAACGCGTACCACTCGCTCTGGCCGTAGACGCCGCCCGCGGCATCCGCTTCTCGGGTGAGGTGAACGGATCCGGCTCCCTGCGGTCGTCGCATCCGAATCCGGCGACGTTCTCCGAATCAGCGGATGCCGCGGCACGCGTGAAGCGGGAGTCGAAAGTCAGCTCGTGACGACCTGGGCCGTTCCGATCGGGGCGGCCGGACCCATCTCCGCCGCAAGCCGGTTGGCCTCCTCGATGAGCGTCGCCACGATCTCGGACTCGGGGACGGTCTTGATGACGTGGCCCTTGACGAAGATCTGACCCTTGCCGTTACCGGAGGCGACCCCGAGATCGGCCTCGCGCGCCTCGCCGGGGCCGTTGACCACGCATCCCATCACGGCGACGCGCAACGGAACCGTCATGTCTTTCAGGCCTTCGGTGACGTTGTCGGCCAGCGTGTAGACATCGACCTGGGCGCGCCCGCACGAGGGGCACGAGACGATCTCCAGTTTGCGCTCGCGCAGGTTCAGCGACTGCAGGATCTGGTGGCCGACCTTGACCTCTTCGGCCGGAGGCGCGGAGAGGGAGACTCGGATCGTGTCACCGATCCCCTCACCGAGCAGGATCCCGAACGCGGTCGCGCTCTTGATCGTCCCCTGGAAGGCTGGGCCCGCCTCGGTGACGCCCAGGTGCAGCGGCCAGTCGCCGCGCTCGGCGAGGAGCCGGTAGGCCTGGACCATGATCACCGGGTCGTTGTGCTTGACGGAGATCTTGAAGTCGTGGAAGTCGTGCTCCTCGAAGAGGGACGCCTCCCACACCGCGCTCTCCATCAGCGCTTCCGGCGTGGCCTTGCCGTACTTCTCCAGCAGACGAGGGTCCAGCGATCCGGCGTTCACTCCGATGCGCAGCGAGACGCCGGCCTCCTTCGCCCGCCGCGCGATCTCACCGACCTGGTCGTCGAACTTGCGGATGTTGCCCGGATTGACCCGCACCGCTGCGCACCCGGCGTCGATCGCCTGGTAGACGTACTTGGGCTGGAAGTGGATGTCGGCGATCACCGGGATCTGACTCTTCTGCGCGATGATGTGCAGCACGTCCGCATCGTCCTGGGACGGCACCGCCACCCGCACGATCTCGCATCCGGACGCCGTCAGCTCCGCGATCTGCTGCAGGGTGGCGTTGATGTTGGTGGTGGGCGTCGTCGTCATCGACTGCACACTGACCGGCGCGTTGCCTCCGACCAGCACCTTGCCCACTTTGATCTGCCTGGACTTGCGGCGGGGGGCGAGGGTTTCGGGGACCTTGGGCATCCCGAGATTCACTGCTGGCACGTGACCCAGCCTACGCCGCCGCGCCCGCACGAAGCCTGGATGCCCCCGCCATCCGCGCGAGGTCCGGCCCGACCGGAGCGGGGACGCACCGGCATCCGCGTCCGCCATCGGCAGCTGCCCATCCGTATCGGCCCATCCGAATCTGCACCCTGTGGTAGGTTCGGCCCATGCTTGCGAACCGCACCTGGTGGCCCGCCTTCTAGGCGGTGTGTTCGCGCGACCACAGACCGCCTCCGGGCGGTCTTCTTCGTAGGGCGACCGCCCCCACGACGAAAGACCGACCATGACCGGGTCTGCCCCGACTCCCCCGAACGATCTCGCCGTGCTGCTCGACATCGCCGCGCGCGGCATCCCGTTCGCCCTCGTCGCCCGCGACGCGGCGACGATCGAGCTGCTCACCGGTGATGTGATCGACGTCGACCTGTTGACCGACATCCCCCTGCAGGACGAACACGGTCGCGCTCAGGAGGTGCTCGCGCTCGTCCCCTTCCGGCAGGTGCGGGAGCGCGGATTCGAGTGCCACGACGATGGGGCGCCGTTGCGCTGCCTCGTCGTCCGGGAACGCACCCTCTTCGATCGGACTGCGGCGCTGGCGCAGCTGCCCTCCGCGCCGATTCCCCTCGCCGACGCCGGCTTCGACATCGCCGACGACGACTACGCCGGCATCGTCCGACGGGTCATCGCCGATGAGATCGGGCACGGTGAGGGCGCCAACTTCGTCATCCGGCGGGACTTCACGGCGAGCGTCGCCGCGGACGCCGCGGTGGCCGCCCTGACGTGGTTCCGGGCGCTGCTGGAGCATGAGCGGGGCGCGTATTGGACGTTCGCGATCGTCACCCCCGGGCACGTCGCGGTCGGCGCGAGCCCAGAGGCGCACGTCAGCGCGCGGGACGGCATCGTGACGATGAATCCCATCTCGGGGACGTTCCGTCACCCCGCAGGCGGCGCGACGAGCGAGACGCTGACCGAATTCCTCGAGTCCACGAAGGAGACCGAGGAGCTGTTCATGGTGGTGGATGAGGAGCTCAAGATGATGAGCGCCGTCTGCTCGGACGGCGGGCGGATCACCGGTCCGCATCTGAAGGAGATGTCACGGCTGACCCACACCGAGTACGTGCTGCGCGGCCGCAGCCGGCTCGACCCGCGCGCCATCCTGCGCGAGACGATGTTCGCGCCCACCGTCACGGGGTCGCCGATGCAGAACGCGTGCACGGTCATCTCGCGGCACGAACGGACACCGCGCGGGTACTACTCCGGAGTCGCCGCCCTCTTCACCCCCCGCACCGACGCGGTCCTGGCCGGCGAGTCCACGCACGACCTCGACGCGCCGATCCTGATCCGGACGGCGTACCTCGTCGACGGTCGTCTGCGCGTGCCGGTGGGCGCCACCCTGGTGCGCCACTCCGACCCGTTCGGCGAGGTGAGCGAGACGCACGGCAAGGCCGCCGGCGTGCTGGGCGCGATCGGCGCGATCCCCCGCGACCGGAAGGCCGAGCTCGCGCTGCCCACCGGTGCCGACGGCGACGCGCCATCCGCTCAGCCGCGGACGCTGGCCGACGATCCCGACATCGCCGCGCTGCTGGCCTCACGCAACGCCCGGCTCGCCTCGTTCTGGCTGAACCCGCAGGATTCGATCACCGCCGGTCCGTTCGAAGGGCGCAGCGCGATCGTCGTGGACGCCGAGGACCGCTTCACCACGATGCTCTCGCATCAGCTTCGCCACCTGGGCCTGGATGTCCGGATCGTCCCGTGGAGCGAGGTGACCGATGCCCAGATCGACGATGCGGAACTGATCGTCTCGGGCCCCGGTCCCGGAGATCCGCGCGACCCCGGCACACCACGGATGCGACGAATGCGCGAAGTGGTGGCCCGACGGCGCGCGTCCGGGCGGCCGCTGCTGGCGGTGTGCCTGAGCCATCAGATCCTGGCCGATGAGCTGGGCATCGAGCTGGCTCCCCTGGATGCTCCGCACCAGGGCCTGCAGAAGACCGTCGACCTGTTCGGAACGCCGGCATCCATCGGGTTCTACAACACCTTCACGGCCCGTGTGCCGGCCGGTGCCACCGTCCTCGGCGATGCCGAAGTCGCGGCGGACCCGATCACCGGCGACGTGTACGCGATGCGCGGCCCGGGGTTCGCATCGGTGCAGGGGCACCTGGAATCGATCCTCTCCCGCGACGGGATGACGACGCTCGAGCGCCTCGTCTCGGCGGCGCTCTCCCCGGTCGACGCCTGACCCGACCGTCTGCGCCGGGCGACGCCGTCGGTCGGGTCAGAGCGACGCCGTCGATCGGCTCAGAGCGACGCCGTCGATCGGCTCAGAGCGACGCCGTCGATCGGGTCAGAGGATCGACATCGGGTTGAAGATGTCGGCGAGGATCAGCACCGCACCCATCACGATCAGCCCGATGAAGACGGCGAAGGTCACCGGCACGAGCTTGGTCGCATCCACCGGCGCCGGCGGTGGCCGACGGAACAGCTTCGCCCAGGCTCGCTTGATGCCGTCCCACAGCGCCACGACGACATGGCCGCCATCCAGCGGCAGCAGCGGGATGAGGTTGAACACGAACAGGGCGATGTTCAGCGATGCCAGCAGCGCCAGGAACCCCGAGACGCGGTTCAGGATGGGCGCGTCGGCGGCGGCCACCTCCCCCGACAGGATGCCGGCGCCGACGATGCTCAGGGGCCCGTTCGGGTCGCGCTCCTGCCCGGTGACCAGCGTGACGCCGGTTTCGTACACTTTCACCGGCAGCTGCCAGATGATCCCGGCCACCGCGCCGACGTTCTCGATCGCCGCGGCCGGTCCTGCCCAGATCGGCTGGCGCACGAATGCGATCTCCGGGCCGATCCCCACGAATCCGACCTGCTGCATCTGCGCGTCGCCGTTCGCGTCCAGGATCGGCTGCCCCGCGGCATCCGTCACCGCCCTGGTCACCTGCGTGGGGGTGAGGGACACCGTCCGGCGCTCACCGTCACGCTCGATGAGGATGCTCAGCGGCTGCCCGGCCGACTCGCGGATGATCTCCGATGCCTCGGCGAAGGTCTCCACCGGCCGGCCGGCGACCTGGAGCATGACATCCCCCGGCTGCAGTCCGGCGGCCGCCGCGGGCGCGACCGCGTCGGCCGGGCTGCACTCGGTGCGCTCCGCGCCGGCCGGGATGACGCACTCGCTGACGCTGGCGATCACGGTGGTGGCGGTCTGCGTGCCGATGCCGGAGAGCAGGATGGCGAACAGGACCATCGCGAACAGCAGGTTCATGATCGGGCCGCCGAGCATGACGATGACGCGCTTCCACACCGGGAGCCGGTAGAAGACGCGCGTGTCCTCCTCGCCGATCAGTGTCTCGTCGTTGGCCGTGCGGGCGTCCTGGACCATCGTGGCGAAGAATCCGCCGCCGGCGCGGCCGTTGCGTCGGCCGGATCCGGCCGGCACCCGGTCCTTGGGCGAGGGCGGGTACATGCCGGCCATCGAGATGTAGCCGCCGAGCGGGATCGCCTTGAATCCGTACTGCGTCTCGCCGACCTGACGCGACCACAGGGTCGGCCCGAATCCGATCATGTATTGACCGACCCGCACGCCGAACTTCTTCGCCGGCACCAGGTGCCCCAGCTCGTGCAGGGCGATCGACACGGCAAGGCCCACGACCAGGAGGACGATGCCGATGGCGAACGCGAGGACAGTCACCCCGACACGCTACCGCCGGCCGCTCGGAGTTCGCCGAGCGCCGGGATTTCCCGGCCGGGGCGTCCAGCGGACGGGCGTGGTGATGCACCCGGCGGCGGGCGGGGCAGTGCGGCCGCCCTGCCCCGGCGCCGGGACCGGCATCGGGGAAAGCCGGAGCGACGGATGAGAGGATGGAGCCGCCATGGCGAATGACACTCCCTCCTCCCTGCCTCCCGTGCTGCGCCCGTACCACCCCCCGGTGCACACCCTGGAGGCTCTTGCCGCGCGATTCGGCCGCGAGACCCGCGGCGATCTGCGCGATGTGACCCTGACCGGACTCACCCTGGCCACTGCCGACCTGCGCCCCGGCGACGTGTTCGTCGCGGTGCAGGGCGTCAACCGCCACGGGGCGGAGTACGCCGCCGCAGCGGCGGAGAGCGGAGCGGTCGCGGTCGTGACGGATGCCGCCGGCGCCGACGCCGCCCAGGCCACCGGCTTGCCCGTCGTCATCGTCGAGGATCCCCGCGCCCAGCTGGGCGAGCTTTCTGCATGGGTGTACGGAACGGGGCGCGACGACGAGCTGCCGCTCCTGTTCGGCACGACCGGGACCAATGGCAAGACCAGCGTTTCGCACCTGCTGGAGGGGATCCTCACTCAGCTCGGGGTGAGAACGGGGCTGTCCTCGACCGCCGAACGGCACATCGCCGGGCAGGTCATCGTCTCCCGCCTGACCACGCCCGAGGCGTATGAGATGCACGCGCTCCTCGCGCTGATGCGCGAGCGCGGCGTCGAAGCGGTCGCCGTCGAGGTCAGCGCGCAGGCTCTGAGCCGGCGCCGGGTGGACGGTCTGGTGTTCGACGTCGCGGCCTTCACCAACCTCTCCCACGACCACCTCGATGACTACGCGGACATGCGCGAATACTTCGAGGCGAAGCTGCCCCTCTTCCGGCCCGACCGCGCCCTGCGCGCGGTGATCTCGCTCGACTCCGCCCCCTCCGCAGAGGTGGTGGCGCGGTGCGAGATTCCGTTCGTGACCGTGGGCACCCCCGCGATCGCCGCAGACGCGGACGCTGCGGCCGCCGCGGACTGGGTGGTCGAGATCCTCGACGAGCGGCAGACCGGCACCGAGTTCCGCCTCTCCTCCGCGGACGGGCGTTCCCTCACGACGATCGTCCCGGTCATCGGCCGTCACATGGCCGCCAATGCCGGCCTGGCCATCGTGATGATGCTCGAGGCCGGCTACGAATGGGACCGGCTGGCTGCTGCGCTGGCCCGCGATGGCGGCATCCAGGCGTATCTGCCCGGCCGCACCGAGCGGGTGTCCGGCGAGCGGGGGCCGGCGGTCTATGTGGACTTCGGCCACTCGCCCGACGCGTTCGAGAAGACGCTGGCCGCCGTCCGACGGGTGACCCCGGGCAGGGTGCTCATGCTGTTCGGCGCCGACGGGGACCGGGACGCGTCCAAGCGCCACGACATGGGCCGCACCGGCGTCGAAGGCAGCGACATCCTCGTCGTCACCGACCATCACCCGCGCTTCGAGGACATCGACACGATCCGTGCGACCCTGATCGAGGGGGCGCGTCGGGCGCGGCCGGATGCCGAGATCCACGAATACTCACCGCCGGAGCTGGCGATCGTCGAGGCGGTCAAGCTGGTCGGCGAGGGCGACGCGATCCTGTGGGCAGGACCCGGACACCAGGACTACCGGGACATCCGCGGCGTCCGCACCCCGTACTCCGCCCGCGAACTGGCCCGCCGGGCGCTGCGGGACGCGGGCTGGCCGGTTCCCGAGCCGCGCTGGCCGGTGCCCTACCCCGACTGAGCCCCCGCTGCGGCGCCGCTGTCCGCTCTCCGCTCGCCGCTGTCCGCTCCCCTGGCGCGAAGTGCCGGGCCGCTCCGCGTGTCGTGACAGGCGAGCCGAGGGGATGCCGCGCGGACGGCCCCGTCAGGCGCGTACCGCGATCGCGCGGTCCGCGGCATCCCTGGCCCACCGCTCCGCCTCGGCGAGCGACGCGCGCGTGACCGGACCCGAGCCCGGTTCGTGCGCCTCCACGACCCGCTCGATCAGCTCGACGATGCCGGGGAACGACAGGCGACCCTCGTGGAACGCGTCGACGGCCTGCTCGTTGGCCGCGTTGAACACCGCGGGGTAGGTGCTGCCGGCGCTGCCGACCTTCTTCGCCAGGCTTACGGCGGGGAAGGCCTCCTCGTCGAGCGGTTCGAAGGTCCAGGATGCCGCGACCGTCCAGTCGATCGGCCGTCCCACACCCCCGATGCGGTGCGGCCAGTCCAGACCCAGCGAGATGGGCAGCCGCATGTCCGGCGGCGAGGCCTGGGCGAGCGTGGACCCGTCGATGAACTCCACCATCGAGTGCACCATCGACTGAGGATGAACGACGACGTCGATCTGGTGGTACGGCACGCCGAACAGGAGGTGCGCTTCGATCACCTCGAGCCCCTTGTTGACCAGGGTCGCCGAGTTGGTCGTCACCATCCGGCCCATGTCCCAGGTGGGGTGGGCCAGGGCCTCGGCCGGTGTGACATCGGCCAGGGCCGCGCGCGAGCGACCACGGAAAGGACCGCCGGATGCTGTCAGCACCAGTCGGCGCACCTCGGAGCGGTCTCCGGCCAGGAGTGCCTGCGCGATGGCGGAGTGCTCGGAGTCGACCGGGACGATCTGGCCCGGCCGGGCGATCGCGGTGACCAGCTCGCCCCCCACGATCAGAGACTCCTTGTTGGCCAGCGCCAGGGTCCGGCCCGTCTCCAGCGCGGCGAGGGTCGGTCCCAGTCCGACCGAGCCGGTGATGCCGTTGAGCACGACGTCGGCCTCGACATCGCGCACCAGCTGCTCGGCCTCGTCCGCCCCGAGGGCCGTGTACTCCACCTGGAACTGCTCGGCCTGCGCCTGCATCGCCGCGCGGTTGGAGCCGGCGGACAGCCCCACCACCTCGAAGCGCCGCGGGTGAGAGCGGATGACCTCGAGGGCCTGGGTGCCGATCGAGCCCGTGGACCCGAGGATGATGACGCGACGCATGAAGTCATGCTAGTTACTCGCGCGCGGCGGCCGCCCTCGGTGACGGGGCGAGCACGGAGGGTGCGGCCAGGCGCTGGTCTGCCGCACCCTCGGTGCCGGGTCTCCTACTGGGCTGCGACCGGGGCGTGCTCGAGGCCGAGGATGTCGACCACGAAGACGAGCGTCTCGCCCTTGAGGTCGGCGTCGTTGATCTCGCCCTCGCCGTAGCCGAAGGCCGGCGGGATCACCGCGACGACCTGGGAGCCGACGGTCTGCCCCTCGAGCGCCTGACGGAAACCGTCGACCACACCGGTGGTCTGGAACGACGTGGGCGCACCGGCCTCCCAGCTGGAGTCGAACACGGTGCCGTCCGACCACTTCACGCCGGAGTACTGCACCAGCACGGTGTCGCCGCTGAGAACGGTGGGCCCATCGCCCTTCTTCAGGGTTTCCAGCTCCACCTCGGTCGGCGCGTCGCCGTCCGGCAGTTCGACCGTCGGGGCGCCGTCGTCATCGAGCGTGACCACGGGCATCCCCTCGACGGGCTCCTGCGGCTCGCCCCAGGCGGCGGTCGGGACGACATCGAGGAAGTCGAACACATACACCTCACCGGCGTTCGGGTCGCTGGGCGGGAACGTCGCGACCACCCGGGTGCCCGGCGTCGCGCAGCCCAGGATCTGACCGATCGGGTTGTCGGGCGAGATCTGGGCCGGCAGCAGCGGGGTCTCGCCGTAGCCGATCGCGCCGATATTCTCGCCGGTTTCAGCGCTGAAGCCGGTCAGCGCGAACCGCACCAGCTGCCCCGCCTCGACCGGGTCGCCCGAGCCCTCCTCGATCACGGTGGACTGAAGCTCGGGGATCTCCAGGGGGAAATCGAACGTGGCGGCGGCTTCCTCGCCCGCCGCGCCCTCGACCGTGACCGCCTCGGCGGCGGCACCCGAGGGTGCTTTGGCCTCGCACAGATCGACGACCGAGGCGGATGGACTCGCGGAGTCATCCGGCGTGCCCGACGCGCAGCCGGCCAGGAGAAGGGCCGAAAGCGCGGCGACGGACAGGGCTGCGAGCGGGCGAATGCGCAAAATGAACCTCTGAGAAGGGGAAAGGGGGAATCCCCATCTTCTCGCATGTTTCCTCTGTCTCCGCTGAGAGGTGACTATGCCAACGCTGGAATGAATACGGGAGTACCCTCAACGGGTGACTTCCGCGGAGATCCCCGACGCCCGAGAAGCCGACTCCCCCGATCAGCCAGCCGTCCGGCAGATGGGTGCGACGTACGGTTTCGGGCGCTACGTGGTGGCACCCCTCGCGCGGCTGATCTATCGTCCCCGCGTCGAGGGCAAGGCGAACGTCCCCAAGACCGGGCCGGTCATCTTCGCGAGCAACCACCTGTCGTTCATCGACTCGATCGCCATTCCGATCGCCGCGCCCCGACCCGTTCATTTCCTCGCCAAATCGAGCTACTTCGACGGTCCCGGCATCGCCGGGTGGTTCTCGCGCGAGTTCTTCACAGCGATCGGTGCGGTGCCGGTCAAACGCGGAGCGGGGCAGGCCGCGCTGGATGCGCTGGATCAGCAGCGCCAGCTGCTGGAGACCGGCAGCGCCGTCGCGCTGTACCCGGAGGGCACGCGTTCGCTCGACGGCCGGCTGTACAAGGGCCGCACCGGTGTGGCCTTCCTCGCCCTGCAGACCGGGGCCCCCGTCGTTCCGGTGGGCCTGATCGGCACCGACCGGGTGATGCCGGTCGGTGCCCGGTTCCCGGCGCTGACACCGCGGGTGACGGTCCGCTTCGGTGAGCCGCTGGATCTGTCCCACCACGGCCCCGCCGATTCCGGCAAGGCGCGGCGCCTGGCGACGGATGACATCATGGCGGCCATCCATGCGCTCTCCGGCCAGGAGCTGGCCAACGCCTACAACGAGGCGCCCGCGCACAGCCCGATCGAACGGATCAAGCAGGTCCTCCCGCACGAGCGTCGCTAGGGCCGCGGCACCCCCGAGGCGTGATCGGCGCCCTGGCCGCTCGCGGACGGGACTGCGGGGAGCGCGACGACGGTCGGCTCGTGCCGCACAGGGAAGTTGACCGAGTTGGCGATGAAGCACCACTCGTGTGCCTGCGCGTGCGCGGAGGTGGCGGCATCCACCATGGACTCCTCGGCGACGATGACGTGCGGCCGCAGCAGGACCTCACGGAATGCGCCGCCTCCGCGTCCGTCCTCCACCATCACACCGGATGCCGCATCCCGGTAGCCGACGACGACCACGCCGGCCTTCACGCAGGCATGCAGGTACGACAGCAGATGGCACTCGCTGAGCGCGGCGAGCAGCAGATCCTCCGGGTTCCACCGCGTCGGATCGCCACGGAACGGCTTGTCGGCGGACGCCGGAAGATCCGGCTTGCCGTCGATCTGGATGGTGCAGGACCGATCGTAGTCACGGTAGCCACTGGTCCCGCTGCCCCGATCGCCGGTCCACGTCGTGCGCAGCTCGTAGCGGTGTTCGCCCAACATTCCCCCAGTCTGACACCCCGGGTGCACGCTCGTCCGACGGTAGGCTGGCGGGGTGCCGCAGACCTTCGCCGCAGCCGACGCCGTCGAACTGGCCGTCGTGGAGCGCAGCGGCTTCATCGAGTCCCGTCACACCGGCTCCGCCATCGTCCTCGGCCCCGACGGGACGGTCGTCGCCGCGGTGGGTGACACTGTGGCGCCGATCCTGCCCCGCTCCAGCCTGAAGCCGATCCAGGCGCTGGCGTGCCTGACCGCCGGCGCGCCGCTCGAGGGCGAGCGACTCGCCCTGTCCACCGCGAGCCATGCCGGAACGGACCGGCACGTGTCCGTGGTGCGGGACATCCTCGACGCGGCCGCGCTCGGCGAGGACGCGTTGGGCTGCCCGGCCGCCTGGCCGGGGGATCAGTCGACCCGCGACGAGGTGGTCCGCGATGGCAGCGGCCCCGCGGCGATCCGGATGAACTGCTCCGGCAAGCACGCCGCGATGCTGCTGACGTGCGTGTCCAACGGCTGGCCCACCGACAGCTACCTCCAGCCGCAGCATCCGCTGCAGGCGCACATCCGCGACGTGGCGGAGCGACTGGTCGGCGAACGGGCGGCCACCACGGCGATCGACGGCTGCGGCGCCCCGGTGTTCTCGATGAGCCTGGCCGGCCTGGCCAAGGCCATCCACCGGATCGGAACCGCCGCTGAGCGCTCGCCCTTCGCGCTGCACCGCAGCGCCGGCGCCCTCGTGCGCGCCGTGCGCGAGCACCCGTGGACGATCGACGGTCCCGGGCGTGCCGACACGGTGGTCATCGAGCGACTCGGGGTGTTCGCGAAGGGCGGCGCCGAGGGCGTCATGGTCATGGTCGCGCCCAACGGCACGACGGTGGCCCTGAAGATGCTCGACGGAAGCGGGCGGGCGGCCACCATCGTCGCGCTCCGGCTGCTCGAGCGCGAGGGTGCGCTCGCCGCGTCCGATGTCGCGGATGCGGTGGCGAAGCTTCCTCTGTCGGTCACCGGCGGAGGGCAGGTCGTCGGGGCGATCCGCCCCGCGTTGTAGAGGCGCCCCCACAAGGGGCGTGAGCGCTCCAACGGCGGAGCGGAAAGGATTCCCCACGATGAGGATCAGCGTCCCCACCGAAGTAAAGAACAACGAGTACCGGGTGGCGCTGACGCCCTCCGGCGTCCACGACCTCGTCCAGGCAGGCCACGAGGTGTTCGTGCAGCGCGGCGCGGGCCTGGGCTCGTCCATGCCCGACGCCGAGTACGAGGCCGCGGGAGCAGAACTGCTCGACGAGGCAGCGGATGTCTGGGCGCGAGCCGAGCTGCTGCTGAAGGTGAAAGAGCCAATCGCCGAGGAGTACGGCTACTTCCGCGGCGATCTGGTGATCTTCACCTACCTGCACCTGGCCGCCGACCGGCCGCTGACCGAGCGGCTGATCGCCGATCGGGTCACCGCGATCGCGTACGAGACCGTCCAGCTGCCCGGCGGCGGGCTGCCCTTGCTGGCCCCGATGAGCGAGGTCGCCGGGCGACTGGCACCGACGGTGGGGGCGGCGACGCTGATGCGCTCGGCGGGAGGGCTGGGGCTGCTGATGTCGGGCGTGCCCGGCACGCGGCCGGCCCGCGTCACGATCATCGGCGGTGGAGTCGCCGGGGCCAACTCGGCGGTGATCGCGGCGGGGCTCGGCGCCGATGTGACGATCTTCGACACCAACATCCAGCGTCTGCGCTTTCTGGACGACCACTTCCAGGGGCGGGTCAAGACCGCGGCGTCCAACCCGCTGGATCTGGACCGCGCCGTCGTGGAGTCGGACCTGGTCATCGGATCGGTCCTGATCCCGGGAGCCAAGGCGCCCAAGCTGGTCACGAACGACATGGTGGCCCGGATGCGGCCGGGCAGCGTGCTGGTGGACATCGCCGTCGACCAGGGCGGCTGCTTCGAGGACACCCGGCCGACCACACACGCCGATCCGACGTTCCCGGTGCACGGCAGCATCTTCTACTGCGTCGCCAACATGCCCGGCGCAGTGCCGAACACGTCCACCTCCGCCCTGACCAATGCGACGCTTCCGTACATCCGGCAGATCGCCCGGCACGGCTGGAAGGACGCGCTGCGCGCCGACGCGGCGCTGACCGCAGGGCTGAACACGGTCGCCGGCGCCGTCGTGAACGCCGGGGTGGCCACCGCACACGCCCTGGAACTGGTCCCCCTCGCAGACGCGGTGGCCTGACGGCGGGTGCAGGGCCGCGCTAGACCAGCCCGCCGTCGATCGACCGGCCGTACTCGGCGGGGTCCTCAGGGACCAGGACGGGCGTTTCCCGATTGAGGCTCTCGCCCCGGAAGAACGGTTTGGACCGCGGGAACGCGAACCACAGCAGCATCAGCACCACCCCGAACGCCAGTGCCCCGATACCGAGGACGAATGTGCCGCCGATCCCGAACAGCACCGTGTAGCCGTAGTCGACGTCGTACATGTCGATGGCGGACTGGATGAACGCGTAGGTGAGCATCAGCGCGCCCAGGAGCGGGAGCAGTCCCTTGTAGATGAAGTCCCGGGCGGACATGAACAGTTCGCGACGGAAGTACCAGACGCACGCGTAGCCGGTGATCGCGTAGTAGAACGCGATCGCGAGTCCCAGCGAGAGGATCGAGTCCTGCAGGATGTTGTCGCTGATCAGCGTCATGCCGACGTAGTAGACGGACGCCACGACGCCCATCACGAGCGTCGAGAAGGACGGTGTCTTGTATCTGGGGTGGACGGTGGCGAACCGCTTCGGAAGCGCCCGGTAGGCGGCCATGGACAGCGTGCCGCGAGCGGTGGGAAGAATCGTCGTCTGCGTCGATGAGATCGCCGAGATCATCACCGCGACCACCAGGACCCAGCCGACCGGTCCGAGCAGGCCGTCCTTGATCGCGAGGAAGAAGTCGTCGGCAATCGCTTCGTTGCCCAGCCCGGTTCCGGTATCGCCCAGGCCCGCGTACATCATCGCGGCAACGGTCACCCCGACGTAGGTGACCAGGAGGATGACGGTGGTCAGCAGCGCGGCCCGACCGGGGATGCGCTTGGGGTCCTTCGTCTCCTCGTTCAGAGCCAGGCACGTGTCCCAGCCCCAGTAGATGAACAGGGCGAGCAGGATCGCCTCGACGAAACCGCTCCATTCGGTGAAGGCGAAGGGGTTGAACCACGCCCAGTCGAAGGGCGTCGGATTCGGTGCGGTGCCGGCGAAGAACTGCCATAGCGCCGCGACGACGAAGACCACAAGGGCCAGATATTGGATGCCGAGCAGGATGTTCTGGATCCGCTCGCCGATCTCGACACCGCGCCAGCTGACCCAGGTCATCAGCGCGATGAAGACCACGCCGGTGGCCGTCACGAGCGCGACGTCGTCGGAGAGCAGGCTGCCGTCGGGGTTGCCCACGATGCCGTCCACGAGCGCCCAGAAGTAGATGCCGGCGATCTGCGCCAGGTTCGCGAGGACGACCATTCCGGCCACGGCGACGCCCCACCCGCCGAGCCATCCGACCCAGGGCCCGAACGCCTTCGAGGCCCACGTGAAGGTGGTCCCGCAGTCGGGGACGGCGTTGTTCAGTTCGCGGTACGCGAAGGCGATGAACAGCATGGGCACGAACGCGATGACGAACGCGATAGGCGCCTGTGCTCCGACCGCGAGCACGACGAAGCCGAGTGTCGCCACGAGGGAGTAGACCGGCGCGGTGGAGGCCAAGCCGATGACGGTCGAGCCCCACAGGCCGAGCGTTCCGGCCGCGAGTCCTTTCCCTTCGGGTCGGTCCAGGATTGTCGGGGATGTAGCCACACTGCGAACGTATGGGGCGCCCTCCGCCCCGGTCAATAGCGGCGCTGCTCCGGCTCGGCCGGCAGGACGATGCGCTCCGGCGCCCCTCCCGCGCTAAGCAGCCATGCGCGCGGGGCGCCCGGATCGCAGTACGGCGGCAGCGCACGCTCGCCGGTCAGCAACCGCAATTCCGACGCGAACGACGATTCGACGACGAAGTCGTGGTCGGATCGGATGGTGCTGAGCGCCCGCCAGTGGCGCTGCCATTCCTCGGCATCCCCCGCCACCACGATGGGCGGCCCGGCCGCCCACTCCGTCTCACCGGAGTATTCGTCCAGCGAGAGCACCGACGCGCCCTGCCGTGCCCACTCCGAGAGCACGCCGCGCGCAGCCGGCGACCGCCGCAGCACGACACCGGTCAGCGGTCGGTCCGGATGCCACGGTTGGGTCGTCCTGGACCGCACGGTCGCCTGCGCGGGGCCGGTCGCGACCTGGACGGCACGCCCGTCCAGGCGACCGCGACCCGGAGGGCTGCCCGGCGCGTAGTGGGCGGGGTCACCGCCCGCGGTGACGTACTCGGCGCGCGAGGCCGCGGCGAGCATCAGCCGATGTGGCAGCAGGTCCGCGAGCCGCGCGACTGCGCCCACCAGCCGCTGCGCGGATGCGGCCACGAAGATGCCCGCCGAACCCGCGCCGCGGACCAGCCTCTCCAGTCGCTCGACCAGCTCGCGGGAGTACTCCAGAGGAAGCGCGGAGGCGAGCGCGTCCAGATCGTCGAGCACGACCAGGCTGGCCGGCGCGGGTGCGTGCCGGGCGAGTGCGCAGACGGCATCCCATCCCTCCTCCCCCCTGGACGGCACCCAATGCACCTCACCCGGCGCCTGCCCGGCGAGGGTGCGCAGCGCCGTCGTCTTGCCGCTGCCTCCCGCACCGACGATGAGCAACCCGCGTTCGCGCAGGCCCACCCCGACCGGGCGCTGTCGCTGCTGATCGGGTTCGTCGGCGAGCCCGATCAGCAGCGTGTCGCGCGGGCGTGCGACCGCGGCGACCAGATCCTCGACCTCGACCCGGTCGGGCAGTTCGGGCAGCCACGGCCTGCGCGGAGCCGGTCCGTCGGTGGAACGCACCACCGCTTCGACATCCGCAGCGCTGGACAGCGCGATGCGCACGCGGCGCAGCGCCGGATCTGCCGCCGCACGCACCAGCGCCAGACCGCGGCCGGCCGCTCCGCCCGGGAGCGAGGCGGCCTCCTCGCTGCCGAGGATCACGCGGCTGTCCTGCGCGTCGGTGACACGCAGGCTGATCCGTAGCGGACAGTTGGCGAGGAGGCTCTCACGGACGACGCCGGAGGGTCGCTGTGTGCCCAGGACCAGGTGCATTCCGAGCGCGCGTCCGCGCGCTGCCACATCGGTGAACACGGCGTGCAGCTCGGGATGCTCGCCCAGGAGCGCGGCGAACTCGTCGACGACGATCACCAGCCGCGGCAGCACTACCCGCGGATCCAGGATGTCGCGGGCGCCCGCGCGGGACAGCTCCGTCTCGCGCCACCGCACTTCGGCACGGAGGCTCTCGATCGCTCGCCGCGCGCCGGCGCCGTCCAGATCGGTGAGCACGCCGGTGACGTGCGGAATGCCCGCGAGCGCGTCGAACGCGGTGCCCCCCTTGAAGTCGGCCAGGAGGAAGCTGACCTCGCTGGTCGAGTGCGTCGCGCACAGCGCCACGACCCACGTGACCAGAAGCTCGGACTTGCCGGCCCCGGTGACTCCGGCCACCACGGCATGCGGGCCGTCCGCGACGAGGTCGATCACGAAGGTCTCGCCCGCCTCGTGCCCGATCACGGCGGGCAATCGCCCGCGGGCCGCGGTCGGCGCGTCCGCCAGCAACGGGGCCAAGGCGACGGTCTCGGGCGTGCGGGCTGTCCCGAGGAGTCGGGCGGCGCGCGCCGCGAGTTCGTCCGCCAGCGTCGCCGCCTGGCCCAGGCTGAGCGCTTCCACGGCGATCTCACGCACATCGCCCTCGGCGTCGATGTGCGCGCGGCCCGGTGAGATGACGGTCAGCACCGATCCGCACGCCGGCGGCGGCGCGACCTCCGCGCGCACGATCGCGATCTCGGCTCCCGGGGGAATCGCCTGGCCCGGGCCGACCAGGCACAGGGCCGTGCCGGTGCCGGCCTGGCGGTGCGGGAGACGCTCCGCCCATTCGTCCTCGCCCCGGACCGGACCGATGATCCGAAGCTCGCCGGGTGGAAGCGCCATGCACAGCTGGATCGCCAGGGCACGGGCGACCGCGCCGGCCAGCACCGGCCGCCCGACGATGGCGATGCCGGAGGCCGCCGCGACCACCACGGGCGCGCGCTCGAGGCGTGCCGCCCGGGCGCGGAGCTGAACCGATTCGGGGTCGTCGCCGCCGCCGGTCACCCGCACCTCGCTGCGATCGGTGCCCGCGCCGACGACCAGCGCGTGCCCCCGCCCCGGGACGGGGCGCCAGATCTCGCCGTCGCGGGCGAGGAAGGCCGCCACATCCGGGTGCCGCGCCCACCGGCGTGCGCGTTCGTCGGCGTGCCGCTGGCCGATCTGGCTCGCAACCCGAGCGCGGGCGCTCCGTGCGCGGGACTCGGCACGTCTGCGCTCCCGGCGCGCGCCGCGGATGCCGTCGAGCATGGTCGCTCCGGCGATCAGCGGACCGAGCGCCGCGAACCAGAGCGTGAGCACGGACCCCGTGACGGCCCACAGCCCCACCGCACCCAGCACGGGGATCACCGAGGCCAGGATCGGCACGCCCGGCCGCGCAGGCGGGTGCCAGGGCGCCGGCAGCTCGAGCGGTTCAGCCGAAGTGGCGGCGCCGTCCGGCGAGGAGGACGGCGGGAGCGGGGCGGGGGCGGCGGACCGGAGCACGCCTGCAGTCAACCCGCCCGTGCGCCGGTCCGCGAGGGATCGGGTGGTCCGTGTGGATGAGTCCAGCCCGGCTCAGGCTGGGGAGGAGGCCGTGTCGGTCGCGGAGCCGGGCGTATCCTGGCTGCCCCATGCGACGTCCAGGACGATGACGGTGATGTTGTCGCGACCGCCGTTCTCGAGTGCGGCATCGAGCATCGCGTTCACGGCATCGGCGGGGTCGGCGTTCTCCGTCAGGAAATGCTGGATGCCGTAGTCCGTCAGTTCCTTCGTCAGACCGTCCGAGCAGATCACGAACCGGTCGCCATCCAGTACGTCCAGTCGGACATAGTCAGGAGAGACGCTCTCGCTCGGGCCGACGGCGCGAGTGATGACGTTGCCGTACGGATGGTTCTCGGCCTCTTCCGGACTGAGCCGCCCGGCGGCGATGAGCTCTTGAACGACGGAGTGGTCGGTCGTGATCTGCTCGATCACGCCGTCACGGAACAGATACACGCGGGAATCGCCGATGTTCAGAGTGACCCAGTGCGGCGGATCTTCGTTGACGTCGAGGTACACGCCGGTCAGCGTCGTGCCGGTGCCGTCGTCGGTGGTCTCCGGGTGCGAGGCGATGTCCTTGACCGCGCGCGACAGCGCCTTCTCGATCGTCTTCGGGGTGACCGCCCCCGCTGTGACGACACCGCCCAGGCGATCGACCGTGCTGGCACTGGCGATCTCACCGCCGATGTGCCCGCCCATGCCGTCGGCCACGATGAAGAGCGGGTAGCTGGTCAGCAGGGCGTCCTGGTTGACCTCACGTCTGCGGCCGGTGTGGGTCGCGCCCGCCCAGGTCAATTCGATCGTCCCGCTCGCCACCGACACCGATTGGAAGTGGGTGGATACTTCGGGCACGCCCTGTCCTCCCGTTAGCCGACATCGGCGGCGACATGACCGGTCTTGGTCTCATCGACGTGCTCACATCCTACTGGACTCCCCCACGCTGCCCGGTTGCGCTGGTCGCTCCACACGTCGGCGGCCGCATCCTCGGCAGTGTGTTCGCTGATAGCGAACATGCCCGGCTAGACGCGGGCTGCCGGGTCTTCTGGAAGCGGGAACAGCGCGTCGATCGTCTCGAGATCCTCGGCCGACGGCGACCACGCGGCTGCGGCGGCCGCATTGGCGCGGACCTGCTCGGCGCTGGTCGCGCCGGCGATGACGCTGCTGAGCGCCGGGCGTGACAGCATCCAGCCGAAGGTCGCCTCCAGCATCGAGATGCCGCGCTGGTCGCAGAAGCCCTGGTACTGCTCCAGCGCGTCCCACGGGGCCTCCTCCCAGACGTGCCTGCGCTGCATCATGATGCGACTGCCGGCGGGGCCGCCCTCGCGCGTGAACTTCCCGGTCAGCAGCCCGTTGTGCAGCGGGAAGAACGGGAAGAACCCCACGCCGAACCGCTCCACAGCCGGGAGCACCTCTCGCTCGGCGGCACGCGCGAGCAGGCTGTAATGGTTCTGCGCGGAGATGAAGCCGGTGCCGCGATCGGGCGCGGTGAAATCCGCCTCCGCGATCTGCCAGCCGGCCAGATTCGAGTGGCCGTAGTAGCGGATCTTCCCCTCCCGGACGAGGTCATCCAGGACGGAGATGGTCTCGGCGATCGGCGTGCCGGCGTCCGGCACATGCAGCTGGTACAGGTCGATCCAGTCCGTGCGCAGCCGGGTCAGCGATGCTTCGACGGCCGTGCGCACGTAGGACCGGGAGCCCTTGGCCGCCGTGGTCGCGTAGCCCATGTCACGCCCGGGATGACCGAACTTGGTGGCCAGCACCACGCGGTCGCGGCGTCCTTCGAGCGCGCGACCCATCAGCGTTTCACTCAGACCCGGCTCGGCGCCATACATGTCGGCGGTGTCCAGGAAGGTGATCCCCGCATCGAGAGCAGCCTCCAGCACCTCCGCGGTGCCTTCCAGGGTCTGTGTGTTCGTACCGGGTCTGCCGAAGTTGTTGCAGCCGAGACCGACCGCGGAGACGAGGAGGCCGGATGCGCCGACGCGGCGGTGGGGCAGGGTGCTGTCTGGCGAACTCATCCCTCCACGCTAACGCCGCTGCACAGCGGTCGGCGTCACCGCCGGCGGCAGCGGAAGCCCCCACCGACGGTGGGGGCTTCCGCCAGACGCGCGGGCGCTAGCCCTGCGGGCGTTCCGGCGCGGGGGGCGTCGTGGGCGGCTCGGGCGCGGCCGGCGGCTCGGGCGCCGCAGGCGGGGCAGCGGGCGGTTCCGGGGCGGACGGCCCCGCGGCCGGGGGCGCCGGGGGCGGCGTGTAGCCGGGAGGGGCCGGAGGCGGCGCGTACCCGGCGGGCGGCGGCGGGGGCGCGTACCCTGCCGGCGGCGGCGGCGCGTAGCCTGCCGGCGGCGGCGGCGGGTAGGCCCCGGGGGCGGGATACTGCATGCCTGCGGACTGGTAACCGCCCACCGGTGTCTGGTTCGGGACTCCGGCCCAGACCGTACGGTCGGCGAGGAACGAGTTGTTCGCCCACGGCGCGGGGGGCACGGCCGGGTTCCAGCGCGACCTGTCGAAGGCGAGGATACCCAGCCACACGATGCTCAGGAAGAAGTAGAGGATCAGCCAGACCGGCTCCTTCTGCAGCTTCAGTCCCACCCGCCACGCGGCCAGCAGAGTCACTGCGAGGGTCGCCAGGCCGACCAGCCAGCCGAGCACCGGAATCCAGCCGAGCAGGATCGATGCGCCGATCGCGATCAGGATCAACCAGGGACTCAGGTCTCCGAGCTTGCTGAAGACCATCGTGTTGTAGACGGGCACCCACGCCCGCCACCTGCCCTGCACGCCCGCTTTATCGAAGATCTTCATCAGGAAGATGGAACTGAGAATGTAGAAGCCGAGCGCGAAAATCACCCAGAAGAATGCGAAAGCGGCCCAGATCGCGATCAGGGACCCGTCGGGATAGTCGTACATGAGCGTCCTTCCCAGAGACGAACGACGACGTGCACCACGTCGGCGAGGCATCCGCCCTGCTGGTCACATGCTAGCGACGGCGGGGGTGACCGCGCAGGCATTGGTCGATACTCGCCACACGTGTCGCCGGTCGCTAGCCTTGCGGGGACCCCCAGACGACGTGGAAGGACCCACATGACCGACTCGACCACCCCCACGCCCCCACCGCTTCCCAGCCAGCCCGCCGCCCAGGCCGCACGCGCGGCGGAACCGGTCACGACCGCCTCGCCGACCTACGATCCAGGGGCAGACCCGGACGACACCGGCGTGCCGAGCTCCCTCGGCGGAGAGTTCGACGACGTGAGCCGGGGGTTCTTCCGAGCCCTCTTCGACCTGTCGTTCCGGACGTTCATCACACGCCGCCTGGCGAGCGTGTTCTATCTCGTCGGGCTCGTCGCGATCGCCATCGGCTTCATCGTCTACTTCGTCACCGGGCTGGTCAACGGCATCTCCGCGCTGTTCTTCAACGTCGGTGCCGGGATCTCACTGATCGTGGCGACGCTCATCATCGTCCCGATCGTGACGTTCCTGGCGGTCGTCGTGCTCCGCTTCGTGATCGAGGCGGTCGTCGCGCTGATCGCGATCGCCGAGAACACCGAGCGCACGGCGGAGAACACCCGGGACACCCTGCGGCGCTGACCCCTCAGGCGAACAGCTGGAGTTCGCCCGTTCTGCCTGAGCGGGTCCTCAGGCCGGCGGCATCCGCCCAGCGGCTGAACGCGCGCACCGAGCCGATCCGCGGGCGGCTGTCCGCCAGCGCGCGCACCAGTGCACCCTTCGCGTGCTTGTTGAAGTGGTTCAGTGCGCGCACGGTACCCTCGGGCCCTTCGCTGACCACGCGCACGTACACCGACGGGAGCGATGCCGGCACGGGTCCCAGCGCGACGTAGGCCTCCGAGCGCAGGTCGAGCACGAAGCGCGAGGGTGATGCGCTCAGCGCCGCAGTCACCGCATCCGCCCAGACCCGTCGCAGCGGCGGCGCGCCCGGCAGCGAGACGCCGGCTCCGAGCCGGTACGCCGGAATGCGATCCAGCGCGCCGACCGGTCCGAGCGGCGCGGTGTGGATGAGCGTGTTCGCTCCGAGCCAGCGCCGGGCCGGGGGGTCCAGGGATGCCGCGTCCAGCGCGTCGTAGAGCACCCCGGTGTAGCGGTCGATGGCCGGCATCGTGGGTGCGGAGCGCAAGACGGCGTTGCGTGCGACCTCGTGGTGCTGCGTGGCTCCGAGGCCGAGCGCGCGCGCCGCCGCCGCGGCATCGGCCGACAGCGAAATGAGAGCGTCGAGGACCAGTTCGCGCTGCGGACGCAGTCCGGGCAGGGCGAGGGCCTCCAGGTCCAGAGACGCCGAACCCCCTCCGGACCGCTTGGTCTCGGAGGGGGGCAGCAGAACGAGCAAGCTACCGCATGATCGCCGCGTTGCCCGCGACGATGGTGACGACGTCGTTCTCGACGGAGAGGAAGCCGTCCTGTGCGTTGGCGACGATCTTGTTGCCGTCTTCGAGCGTGATGCGCACCTCGCCGGCCGCGAGCACACCCAGGATGGGCTCGTGACCGGTCATGATGCCGATCTCGCCGAGGACGGTCCTGGCCACGACGAGGCTCGCCTCGCCGGACCAGACCTCGTGGTCGGCCGCGACGAGGTTGACGGTGAGCGCCATGATCAGCCGTTCTCCTTCTGGATACGAGCCCAGTTCTCCTCGACGTCCGAGATGCCGCCGACGTTGAAGAACGCCTGCTCGGCCACGTGGTCGAAATCACCCTTCACGATCGCGTCGAACGACTCGATCGTCTCGGCGATCGGAACGGTCGAACCCTCGACGCCCGTGAACTTCTTCGCCATGTAGGTGTTCTGCGAGAGGAACTGCTGGATGCGACGCGCACGCGAGACGACGACCTTGTCCTCTTCGGACAGCTCGTCCACACCGAGGATCGCGATGATCTCCTGCAGCTCCTTGTTCTTCTGGAGGATCTGCTTGACGGCGGTCGCCACCCGGTAGTGGTCGGCGCCGATGTAGCGCGGATCCAGGATGCGGCTCGTCGAGGTCAGCGGGTCCACGGCCGGGTACAGGCCCTTGGACGCGATCTCACGCGACAGCTCGGTGGTTGCGTCGAGGTGGGCGAAGGTGGTCGCCGGCGCCGGGTCGGTGTAGTCGTCCGCGGGGACGTAGATGGCCTGCAGCGACGTGATCGAGTGACCGCGCGTGGAGGTGATGCGCTCCTGGAGCACACCCATCTCGTCGGCGAGGTTCGGCTGGTAGCCCACCGCGGACGGCATGCGGCCCAGCAGGGTCGAGACCTCGGAACCGGCCTGAGTGAAGCGGAAGATGTTGTCGATGAACAGCAGCACGTCCTGGCCCTGGACGTCGCGGAAGTACTCCGCCATCGTCAGGGCGGACAGGGCCACGCGCAGGCGCGTCCCGGGCGGCTCGTCCATCTGGCCGAAGACCAGCGCGGTCTTGTCGAAGACGCCGGCCTCCTCCATCTCGTGGATCAGGTCGTTGCCCTCACGCGTGCGCTCACCGACACCGGCGAACACGGACACGCCACCGTGATCCTGCGCGACGCGCTGGATCATCTCCTGGATGAGGACGGTCTTGCCGACTCCGGCGCCTCCGAACAGGCCGATCTTCCCACCCAGCACGTACGGCGTGAGCAGGTCGATGACCTTGATGCCGGTCTCGAACATCTGCGTCTTGGACTCGAGGAGGTCGAAGCTGGGCGCCTTGCGGTGGATGCCCCAGCGCTCGGTGATCTCGATCTGCTCGCCCGGCTTGGCGTTGAGGACCTCGCCGATGACGTTGAACACCTTGCCCTTGGTGACGTCGCCGACGGGCACGGTGATCGGGCCGCCGGTGTCGCGCACTTCCTGGCCGCGGACGACGCCGTCGGTGGGCTTCAGGGCGATCGCGCGAACGAGGTCGTCGCCGAGGTGCTGCGCGACCTCGAGCGTGATCTCGTTCGACTCGTCGCCGATGGTGATCGTCGTCTTGAGCGCGTTGTAGATGTCGGGAAGCGAGTCGTGCGGGAACTCGATGTCGACGACCGGACCGGTGACGCGCGCAACGCGCCCGATGACCAAGGTCTGTTCGGCGGTAGCGGTGGGGGTCATTGTCTTCTTCTCTTTCGGAGTGGTTTCTACTTCGCCGACGACAGGGCGTCGGCCCCGCCGACGATCTCGGCGATCTGCTGGGTGATCTCCGCCTGACGCGCGTTGTTGCGCAGGCGGGTGTAGTCGGTGATGAGCTTGTCGGCGTTGTCGCTGGCCGACTTCATCGCCTTCTGCGTAGCGGCGTGCTTGGCAGCCGAGGACTGCAGGAGGGCGTTGAAGATGCGGCTCTGGATGTACACCGGCAGGAGCGCGTCCAGGACGGTCGCGGCATCCGGCTCGAACTCGTAGAGCGGGAATGCCTGCACGTCCGCCTGCGACTCGCTGGCCTCGACGACCTCGAGGGGCAGCAGACGCACGGTTTCGGGCGTCTGCGTCATCATGCTGACGAAGCGGTTGTAGACCAGATGGATCTCGTCGACGCCGCCCTGCTCCGAACCCCGCTCGAAGGCCTCCAGCAGCGTGCCGGAGATCTGCTCCGCGAAGCGGAACTCAGGGGTGTCGGTGTCGCCGGTCCACTCGGCCTCGCTCTTGATGCGGCGGAACTGGAAGAAGGCGACCGCCTTGCGACCGACGAGGTAATAGGTCACTTCCTTGCCCTGCGACTGCAGCAGCGTCGCCAGCTCCAGGCCCTCGCGCATGATCTGCGAGTTGAACGCGCCGGCCAGGCCGCGGTCCGACGCGAAGATCACGACCGCGGAGGACTTCACGTCCCGCGCGGTCGTCAGCGGGTGATCGATGTTGGAGTGCGTGGCCACGGCCGAAACCGCCCGCGTCACAGCGCGCGCGAACGGCGCCGAGGCGCGCACGCGCGCCATCGCCTTCTGGATCCGCGATGCAGCGATGAGCTCCATCGCCTTGGTGATCTTCTTGGTCGTCTGAGCAGTGCTGATCTTCTGCTTGTAGACCCTCAGTTGTGCGCCCATAGTCCGTGTCTGCCGCCGCTACTTGCGGCGGCCCTTGACGATCTGCTCCTGGTTGACGTCCTCAACCTCGGCGGCCTTGAATTCCTCGTGGCCGGGGTTGTCGATGTGCTGACCGCTGCCGCCCTGGAACTGCAGCGTGAACTCGTCCACAACGCGGCCGAGCTCGCTCGCGGTGTCGTCGTCGAGCACGTTCGTCTCGCGCAGGCGATCGAGGATCGTCGTGTTGCGGCGGACGTGGTCCAGCAGGTCGCGCTCGAACCGCAGCACGTCCTCGACCTCGATGGTGTCCAGCTTGCCGTTCGTGCCGGTCCAGATCGAGACGACCTGCTCCTCCACGGGGTACGGCGAGTACTGCGGCTGCTTGAGCAGCTCGGTCAGTCGGGCCCCGCGGGCCAGCTGACGACGCGATGCGGCGTCCAGGTCGCTGGCGAACATCGCGAACGCCTCGAGCGAGCGGTACTGGGCCAGCTCGAGCTTGAGCGTGCCGGAGACCTTCTTGATGGACTTGACCTGAGCGTCACCGCCCACGCGGGAGACCGAGATGCCCACGTCGACCGCGGGACGCTGGTTGGCGTTGAACAGGTCGGACTGGAGGAAGATCTGACCGTCGGTGATCGAGATGACGTTGGTCGGGATGTAGGCCGACACGTCGTTGGCCTTCGTCTCGATGATCGGCAGACCGGTCATCGATCCGGCGCCCAGCTCGTCGGAGAGCTTCGCACAGCGCTCCAGCAGACGGGAGTGCAGATAGAACACGTCACCGGGGTACGCTTCGCGGCCCGGCGGGCGGCGCAGCAGCAGCGACACGGCACGGTACGCCTCGGCCTGCTTGGTGAGGTCGTCGAAGATGATCAGCACGTGCTTGCCGTCGTACATCCAGTGCTGGCCGATGGCCGAGCCGGTGTACGGCGCCAGGTACTTGAAGCCGGCCGGGTCGGATGCCGGAGCCGCGACGATGGTCGTGTACTCCATCGCACCGGCATCTTCCAGGGCGCCCTTGACGGCCGCGATGGTCGAGCCCTTCTGGCCGATAGCGACGTAGATGCAGCGGACCTGCTTCTGGACGTCGCCGGATTCCCAGTTGGCCTTCTGGTTGATGATCGTGTCGATCGCGATGGCCGTCTTGCCGGTCTGGCGGTCGCCGATGATCAGCTGACGCTGACCGCGGCCGACCGGGATCATGGCGTCGATCGCCTTGATGCCCGTCTGCATGGGCTCGTGCACGCTCTTGCGCTGCATGACGCCCGGGGCCTGCAGCTCGAGCGCCCGGCGACCTTCCGTCGCGACGGCGCCGAGGCCGTCGATGGGGTTTCCGAGCGGGTCGACGACGCGACCGAGGTACCCGTCGCCCACTGCGACGGAGAGGACCTCGCCGGTGCGGGTGACTTCCTGACCGGCCTCGATGCCCGAGAACTCCCCGAGGACGACGACGCCGACCTCGTGCTCGTCCAGGTTCAGTGCGAGACCGGAGGTGCCGTCGGCGAACCGGACGAGCTCGTTCGCCATGACGCCCGGAAGGCCTTCGAGGTGCGCGATGCCGTCCGCTGCGTCCACGACGGTGCCGACCTCGGTCGCCGCCGCGCCCGTGGGCTCATACGCGGCGACGAAGTCCTTCAGCGCGTCGCGAATGGCGTCGGGGCTGATTGAGATATCTGCCATGGTGTTCCTTCGTTCGGTGAGGCCGGAGCCTCAAATCTCCGTGCGGCTTCGGGCTCGAAGCAGCGCGGGAAGTCTTATCTAGCCAGCCAGTCGCTGGCGCAGGTCGGCGAGTCGTGCCGCGACGCTCGCATCGATCACGTCGTCCGCGATCTGCACGCGCAGGCCGCCGACGACCGTGGGGTCGATCACCGTGTTCAGCGAGACGGTGGTGCCGTAACGCTGGGACAGCAGTGCGATCAGGCGCTCGGACTGCGCCTGGCTGAGCGGCCGCGCCGCGACGACGGTTGCCACCGTGCGCCCCCGCTGGTCTGCAACCAGATCCATCGCGCTGTTCAGCAGCTGCCGGACCCGGCGCTCGCGCTGCTGCTGGACGAGGGAGGCCGCGATCAGCGTCGCCGCCGTACTCGCACGACCCGCGAGCAGCGACTCGATCAAGGCGCCCTTGGCCGACTCGTCACCCAGGCGACTGCCCAGTGCGAGCTCGAGCTCGGGGTTCTCCGCCACCAGGCGGGACAGCCGGAACAGATCGCCCTCGACGTCAGCGTCGGGCTCGGCGAGCGAGGCGGCGCGGATGGCGAGCTCTTCGATTCCGTCCACCAGATCGGATGCCGAGGACCAGCGCGAAGCGACGATCGTCTGCAGCAGGGTGACCGTGGCCGGCTGGAAGATCGGGCCGAACACGGCCGCCACGACATTCGAGCGCGCCGAGTCGGCCGCGGACGAATCGGCCAGCGCGCCGCTCAGCTGCGGCGAGTCCCCGACGGCATGCGCCGCCGCGAACAGCTCGCGGGCGGTGTCGATGTCGACGGCGGGTACGGCGGCCAGCGCCGCCGTCGCTGCCGCAGTGGCCTGAGTGGTCGCGCTGCCCATTAGCTCGACGCCTTCTGAGCGGTCTCGGACGCCTCGAGCTCGGCGAGGAAGCGGTCCACGACGGACTGTGCCTTGGCGTCGTCGGAGAGGGTCTCCCCGATGACACCGCCGGCGAGGTCGAGCGCGAGGGTTCCGACCTCGGAACGCAGCGACACGAACGCCGACTGGCGCTCCGCCTCGATCTGCGCACGCGCACTCGCAGCGATGCGGGCCGCCTCGGAGGATGCTGCTTCCTTCGCCTCGGTGAGGATCTTCCTGCCGTCCTCGCGGGCGGCTTCGCGGATCTCCCCGGCCTCGGTGCGGGCACCGGCGAGCTGGGCAGTGTAGGCCTCGAGCGCGGCCTCAGCCTTGCTCTGCGCCTCGGCTGCCATCTCGATGTTGCCTTCGATCGCGGCTGCGCGTTCGTCGAGCAGCTTCTTCATCCGGGGAAGGGCGACCTTCCAGAAGATGAAGAGGATGACGATGAAGCACACCGCCGACCAGACGATGTCATAGATCGCCGGCAGCAGAGGGCTCGGCTCAGCCTCGCCTCCCTCTGCGGCGAATGTGACAAGAGCGTTCAGCATCCTGTCTCCTTAAGTCGTCGTCGAGGTTCAGTAGCCGAAGATGAAGGCTGTGGCGATGCCGATGAAGGCGAGCGCCTCGGTGAAGGCGATACCGATCCACATGAGCACCTGCAGGCGACCTGCGAGCTCAGGCTGACGGGCGACACCCTCGATCGTCTTGCCGACGACGATGCCGACGCCGATGGCGGGCCCGATGGCGGCGAGGCCGTATCCGACGGTCGCGATGCTGCCGGAGACCTCGGCCAGAACCGTAGTTGAGTCCACGAGTTGGTTTTCCTTTCGGTTGTCGGGTGGCTGGGCCGACCCGGGATCAGTGCTCTTCCGCCACCGCGAGCTGGATGTACACCGCGGTGAGGAGGGCGAAGACGTACGCCTGGAGGACTGCCACCAGGAGTTCGAACAGGGTGAACACGAATCCGAATGCGAGCGATCCGACTCCGAGGAGCGACCACCAGCCTCCGGCCGTGAAGAAGAAGAACTGGGTCGCTGCGAAGAACAGCACCAGCAGCAGGTGGCCGACCATCATGTTCATCAGCAGTCGGAGCGTCAGCGTGACGGGCCGGACGATGAAGGTCGAGATGAACTCGATCGGCGTGACGATGATGTAGATCGGCCACGGCACACCCGCGGGGAACAGCGAGTTCTTGAAGAAGTTCTTGGGGCTCTTCTTGACGCCGGCGTAGATGAACGTGACGTACGAGATGATCGCCAGCAGCAGCGGCACCGCGATGATGCTCGTTCCGGCGATGTTCAGGAACGGGATGATCCCGGTCAGGTTCATGAACAGGATCATGAAGAAGATGGTGGTCAGAATGGGGAGGAAGCGATCCCCGTCCTTCTTGCCGAGGAGGTCGTGCGCGATGTTGACGCGGACGAAGTCCAGTCCCATCTCGACGAGGCTCTGGAACCGTCCCGGCACGACCTTCATCCGGCGGGTGCCGAGCCAGAAGATCACGACGATGGCGACGGTGGCGAGGATCTGGATCAGGTTGATCCTGGTCAGCTCGAACCATGTGCCCTCGAAGAGGATGGCGTTGGGGAAGAATTCCCAGATCGACGGCGCGTGGAAACCGCTATCGTCCGATTCGACTGCAGTGGCGATCATGGTCGCGGCTTGAAGTAACAGCGCTGGCTCCAGCTTCGGGGCAACGAGATTAATCGTTGTGACGATGGTCGGTGAGAGTCACTCCGCAAGCACTCACGGGTGAGTGGGCGGGCGCATTATTACCCTAGCAAACGAACGGGGCTCAAGAATCCGCAGGCGGGGTGCGCGGCGTCGCCGACTTCGTCGGGGGCGCCGTTTCGTCGACCACCTCGGTGGGCAGCGACGCATCGCTGACCGTGGGGACGCGCATTCTGGTGAGCACGATGACATCGACCACGAGCGAGGCGAGCACGCTGACGACGACGGCGATGAAGAAGATCACCGGGCTGATCCACGGCTGTCCGCGCAGGACCAGGAGTGCCACGATGAACACGATCAGCTTGAGGATCCAGCCGCCCAGCACGATCCCGAAGAAGACCGGCACATAGAGCGGATCGCCGTACCAGCGGTTCGCGATCAGGATGCTGGCGCCGGTGATCGCGAGGAAGACGGCGGCGATCAGGACGCCGATCAGTGCGCTCCACATGCCGGTCACCCCATCGGCGAGATAGCCGGCGACCGCGCCGATGACCGCGAGGACCGCGGCGACCACCCCGGACCACAGCAGCGTGGCGCGCAGGATCGGTGTGCTTGAAACGGTGTGGGCACTCATCGAGCGGCCTCCAGGGTCGGGGTGTCATCGCTCGGGGCGAGGACGGCGGGCTTGCGCCGCCACGTGGGCAGCAGGGTGACGACGAGACAGGCGGCGGCGCCGACGAGGGCGAAGGCCACGCCGATCCAGTACTGGCCGATCCAGTTCTCCCGCGTGCCGATGTACATCAGGAGCACGGCGAGGCTGAACACCGCCGTCCACGCGTAGAAGATCAGGACCGCGTCGCGGTCGGTGTGGCCCATGTCCAGCATCCGGTGATGCAGGTGCTTGCGGTCGGGCGAGAACGGGGACTTGCCGGCGGCCATGCGGCGCACCACCGCCAGACCGAAATCCAGCAGTGGCAGCAGCACCACCACCACGGGCAGCAGGATCGGGATGAAGGCACCGAGCAGCTGTGAGCGGCCGAACCCTTCGGGGTCCAGCACGGCCGGTTCGAGCTGGCCGGTGATCGCGATGGCCGAGCAGGCCATCAGCAGACCGAGCAGAAGCGCACCGGAGTCGCCCATGAACAGCTTCGCCGGGCTCCAGTTCAGCGGCAGGAACCCGATGCACGCGCCGATCAGCACGGCTGCAATGAAGGATGCGAGGTTGAAGTAGGTGCTGGACCCGGTGTCGCGGACCAGGATGTACGAGTACGCGAAGAACACCACGTTCGCGATCAGGCAGACGCCCGCTACCAGGCCGTCCAGCCCGTCGATGAAGTTGACCGCGTTCATGACGACGACGATCGAGAAGACGGTGAGCGTGAAGCTCACCCAGCTGGAGCCGATGATCAGCCCGCCGATCGGCAGTGAGAAGATCTGCAGCTGCCCGAACCACGCGATGATGCCGGCGGCGAGGAACTGGGCACCCAGCTTGATCATCCAGTCCAGATCCCACAGATCGTCGGCCACTCCGACGACGACGATGAGAAGCGCAGCGCCGAGGATCGCGTAGACGGGAGCCGGGTCCACCCAGAAGATCGCGAAATACGGATGCTGCGAGGACACGGCGAACGCGGCCACCACGCCGAGGAACATCGCCACCCCGCCCAGGCGCGGCGTCGGGGTCTTGTGGACGTCGCGCTCGCGGATGCCGGGATACAGCTTGTATTTCAGGCTCAGTCGCCACACCGCCCAGGACAGCGACAGGGTCACGGCCGCCGTGAACAGGATGGTGAAGATGTACTGCTTCACGCGCTGCCCTGTTCGGGGCTCAGCCCGGAACCCCCTGCCCCCCGGCCGCCGTCCGGGCCGACGGTCTCAGGGGCGTCCGGCAGCGACGGGATGAACGTGTCGTCCGGCTCGCGGACGGGGTCGGGCTCGAGCAGGTCGCCGACGATCTCGCGCAGGGCCGCCCGGTCGATCGCCCCCTCGCGCAGGACGCGGATCACGGGTTCCACGTCGGTGCTGCCGCTGACGAGGCTGGTCGCATCGATGATGGTCGAGGCGATGCCGGTGGCGGAGGGCCCGCCGTCGAGGTACACCGCAACGCTGTCGCCGAGCATGTTCTGCGCGTCCCAGGCCAGGATCGCGGCGGGCTTTCCGGTCAGGTTGGCGCTGGAGACCGCGAGCGGCCCAGTCTCCTCCAGCAGCTCGAGGGCCAGGTTGTTGGCGGGCATCCGGACCGCGACGGTGCCCTGCGTGTCGCCCAGGTCCCAGGACAGCGACGGCTGCGCAGGCAGCACGATCGTCAGCCCGCCCGGCCAGAACGCCTCCACGAGCCGTTCGACCGGCGCCGGGACCTCGGCCACCAGGGCGCGCAGCGTGGCGATGCCTGCCACGAGCACGGGCGGAGGCGAGGAACGCCCACGGCCCTTGGCTTCCAGCAGGCGCTGGACCGCGCGGGCGCTGAAGGCGTCCGCCGCGACGCCGTAGACCGTGTCGGTCGGGAGCACGACCAGTTCGCCCCTGCCGATGGCCTGGCGCGCTTGGCGCATCCCGGCCAGCAGCTGCGCCTCGTCACGGCAGTCGAATACAGGGGACATGTCCGGGCCAGTCTAGCCGGGCCGGTGTCGCGGGCCTCTCCGACTCAGGGCGCGATCGCGGTGGTCGCGCGGTCGCGCGAGGTGAGGTCGGGGTGGGTCGAGGCCGCTCGCCAGCCGTCGGCGGTGAGCAGCTCCCGGATAGCCGCGCCCTGCCACTCGCCGTGCTCGATCACGAGGCTGCCGCCCGGATGCGTCAGACGCAGACCGACGCGACTGACCACGCGGACCACGTCCAGTCCGTCCGCTCCGCCGTACAGGGCGGCGGGGGGATCGAACAGTCGCACCTCGGGGTCGCGCGGGATCGCGGCATCCGGAACGTAGGGAGGGTTGGACGCAACGACGGAGACCTGACCGTTCAGCTCCGGGAAGGCCCGCTCGATGTCGACGAACGCGACGCGCGCGTTGTCCGCGCCGACCAGCGCGAAGTTCTGCCTCGCCCACACGAACGCCTCGACGGAGTTCTCGGCGGCGAAGACACGGGAGTGCGGCACCTCGGTCGCCATCGCGAGGGCGAGTGCACCGCTGCCGGTCCCCAGGTCCACGGCGATGGGTGCCGGGGATGCCGCGGCCGACAGTGCGTCGATCGCCAGCTGAGCCACGATCTCCGTCTCCGGCCGGGGGACGAAGACGCCGGGCCCGACGCGCAGCTCGAGGTGGCGGAACGGTGCGGCGCCGGTCAGATGCTGGAGCGGTTCCCGGGTCTCCCGTCGCGCGACCAGCTCGTCCAGACGCCGGGCGTCCTGCGCGTCGATGGCGTCGCCGCGGATCGCGGCCGCTTGGACCGCTCCGCGGCCGGTGCCCAGGATGTGCGCCGCCAGCAGCTCGGCATCCACCGACGCGTCCGCGATGCCGGCGCGCGTGAGCCGCTCGGTCGCGCTGCGGAGGGCAGCCGCGAGCGATGCGGCGGAAGCGGAGGGCGAGGACATGAGCGGCATACAGCCTATGCCGGTCCAGGTCGCGTCCCGGCCGGCGCCGGCGTCATGGATCGCCCCGGACGCACCTGCTCCCCGTAGGCTGGTGCGCACACGATGGCACTGTGAAAGGCCCGACATGTCCGGCATCCACTCCGATATCACCTCCGCGTTCGGCGACACCCCGCTCGTCCGCCTCAACCGCGTGGCCGAGGGCGTCGACGGTGTCGTCCTCGCGAAGCTCGAGTTCTACAGCCCGGCGGCCAGCGTCAAGGACCGCATCGGCATCGCGATCGTGGACGCCGCCGAAGCGTCCGGCGCGCTGCCCCCGGGCGGCACCATCGTCGAGGCGACCAGCGGCAACACGGGCATCGCGCTGGCGATGGTCGGCGCCGCCCGGGGCTACCGGGTCATCCTGGCCATGCCCTCGTCGATGTCGATGGAGCGCCGACTGCTGCTGAAGGCGTACGGCGCGCAGCTTGTCCTGACCGACCCTGCGGGCGGCATGAAAGGTGCGCTGGCCAAGGCCGAGGAGATCGTCGCGGAGACCCCCGGCGCGTTCCTGGCGCGGCAGTTCGAGAACGAGGCGAACGTCGCCATCCACCGCCGCACCACCGCCGAGGAGATCATCCGCGACACCGACGGCAAGGTCGACTATTTCGTCGCCGGCATCGGCACCGGCGGCACGATCACCGGGGTGGGCCAGGTGCTCAAGGAGCGCGTGCCGGCTGCGAAGGTGATCGCCGTCGAGCCGGCGGACTCCCCGCTTCTGACCAAGGGCACGGCCGGACCGCACAAGATCCAGGGCATCGGAGCGAACTTCATCCCGCCGATCCTCGACCGCAGCGTCATCGACGAGGTCATCGACGTCGAATTCCCCGACGCCATCGCGACGGCGCGTGCCGTCGGCGTCCAGGACGGCATCCTGGTGGGCATCTCCTCCGGCGCCGCGATCTGGGCCGCCCTGCAGGTCGCCGCCCGTCCCGAGGCCGCCGGAAAGAACATCGTCGTGATCGTCCCGTCCTACGGAGAGCGCTACCTCTCGACCGCGCTGTACGAAGACCTTCGCGAAGACTGAGCCCGCACCTCCAGAAAGGGCGTTCCGTGCCCGGCATCCACCCCGACATCACCTCCGCGTTCGGCGATACGCCGTTGGTGCGGCTGAACGCGCTCACGAAGGATCTGGGCGGCGAGGTGCTGGCCAAGCTGGAGTTCTACAACCCGGGCTCGAGCGTCAAGGATCGCCTGGGTTTCGCTCTCGTCGAAGCCCTCGAGGCCTCGGGCGAACTGCAGCCCGGCGGCACCATCGTCGAATCCACCAGCGGCAACACCGGGATCTCGCTGGCCCTGATCGGCGCCGCCCGGGGGTACAAGGTGATCCTCACGATGCCGGCGTCGATGTCCAAGGAGCGCCGCACCCTGCTGAAGGCGTACGGTGCGCAGCTGGTGCTGACGGATCCGCACAAGGGCATGACCGAGGCCGTCGCGACCGCCGAACGGATCGCTGCCGAGACGGCCGGCGCGGTCCTGGCCCGCCAGTTCGACAGCGCTGCGAACGCCGAGATCCACCGCCGCACGACGGCGGAGGAGATCTGGCGGGACACCGACGGGGACGTGGACTACTTCGTCGCCGGCTCCGGGACCGGCGGCACCGTCACCGGTGTCGGCCAGGTGCTCAAGCAGCGCAATCCCGACGTCAAGATCGTCGTCGTCGAGCCGAAGGACTCGCCCGTTCTGAGCGAGGGTCGCGCGGGCGGGCACCGCATCCAGGGCATCGGCCCGAACTTCGTCCCGGACGTGCTGGACCGCTCGGTCATCGACGAGATCGTCGACGTCGAGTTCGACGACGCCATCCGGGTCGCCCGGGAACTGGCCAACCGCGAGGGGATCCTGGCCGGCATGTCGGCGGGTGCCGCGGTGTGGGCGGCTCTGCAGATCGCAGCACGTCCGGAGGCGGACGGGAAGCGCATCGTCGTGATCGTCCCGGACGCCGGAGAGCGATACCTCTCCACCGCGCTCTACGAGCACCTGCGCGATCCGGAGCCCGCGAAGTGAGCGATCGCATCGGTCTGTTCGCCCGCCTGCGCGAAGACGTCTCCGCCGCCAAGCTGCGCGACCCCGCCGCGCGCAACGGCGTGGAGCTCGTCCTGCTGTACCCGGGGCTGCACGCGGTGTGGGGGTACCGGGTGTGGCACGCGCTGTGGATCCGACGGGCGCGCTTCCTGGCACGGATGGGCTCGCAGCTCACCCGCTGGCTCACCGGGGTCGAGATCCACCCGGGCGCCACGATCGGCCGCCGATTCTTCATCGACCACGGGATGGGGGTTGTCATCGGCGAGACCGCCGAGCTCGGTGACGATGTGATGCTCTACCACGGTGTCACCCTCGGCGGACGTCAGCGCGAGGGCGGCAAGCGGCATCCCACTCTCGGCGACGGCGTCGCGGTCGGCGCCGGAGCGAAAGTCCTCGGTCCCATCACGATCGGGGCCGGCTCGGTCGTCGGAGCGAACGCGGTGGTGACCAAGGACGCTCCCCCCGACAGCATCCTGGTCGGTGTGCCGGCGAAGCCGCGGGCACGCGTGGTCGGGGAGGACACCCGGGCGCTGCTCACGGCGCCCGAGTACAGCATCTGAAGCGGGGTCAGTCCGCGCGGCGCTCGGCCGCGCGGCGCTTGAGGAACACCATCGGCAGCAGCCAGGTGGCCAGCGCGGTGATGATCCAGACGATCACCGGGGCGAGCACCCACGCGACCGGCTCCGAGATGCCGATGCCCGCGCCCGGGATGATCACCACGATGACGATCGCGATGAACGTCGAGATGATTCCGATGCCGCCGAGCAGCGGTTCCGCGTGGCGGCGGGTGATCTTGAAGATCAGCGGTGCCAGCACGCTCTGGATCACGGCGAAGATGACGACGGCCAGCACGAAGCCCCACCAGTCGCTCCAGTGGATGACGAAGCCCGGCAGAATCACGTCGGCGACGATCAGGCCGAGCGCCGCGGAGAACACGAAGATGGCGGCGCGGATGAGGAACGTGATCATGGCCCGAGCGTATCGCGCCCCCTCGCCCGCTCGGGCTGCTCCCCCTTCGCCCGCCCCGTTCCTGCGGCGCGCCTCCTCCCCCGTCCACTCGCCCTGTGTGCACGGGGACGCTCGCTCCCCCCGGTTCACTTGCCCTGTGTGCACGGGGAACGCTCGCTCCCCCGGTTCACTTGCCCTGATTGCACGGGGACGCTCGCTCCCCCGGTTCACTTGCCCTGATTGCACGGGGACGCTCGCTCCCCCGGTTCACTTGCCCTGTATGCACGGGGAGGGGCCTACTCTTCGTACATACAGGGCAAGTGAACAACGCCGGATGCCGGGTCAGCGGCCACGCCGGTGCCCGGGCGTGGGTACCCGGGGCGTGCCTGCCCGGGGGGTGCCTGCCCGGGCGCGGCTATGCGCGAGCGCGGAGCGCGGAGCGCACCCGGCCGATGAGCACACCCGGCTCGTCGAAGACCATGGACCTGGTCACCCGGATCACGCGCCACCCCAGCTCCGCGAGACGATCGTGCTTCGCGATGTCCCGATTCCACTGGCGCAGGTCGACCCGGTGGTGGTCGCCCTCGTACTCGATGGCGATCCGCAGCCCGGGGTAGGCCAGGTCGACGCACGCGACGAACTGGCCCGCGTCGTCGTAGACGTCGTGGTCCAGGACCGGCTCGGGCAAGCCGGCATCCACGATCGTGAGCCGGCACCAGGTCTCGGGTCGCGAGACGCTGCCGTGCCGGGTGCGCAGCAGCGCCTCTTCGAGCGCGGCGATCCCGATCCGCCGGCCGCGGCGCAGCTCCCTCTCGAGGTCGGCCACGTCGGCGAGCGGCGGTCGCAGCACCCGGCCGAACGGTCCGGCGATGCGCGGTACCAGGATGACGGCATCCGCTACCGCCGTGAGATCATACGGATGCCGCACCACTCGACCCAGCTGAGCCCAGGTCGAGGCGGGGCTGGTCATGCGGAGGCCATGCGCACCGGACACCGCGGTGACCTGAGCGCCGGCGAGCTGGTGACCGCGGACCCCGCGCCCACGGGGTGCGCGGCTCGGCGCGCAGACGGCGACGTCGAGCTCCGTGAGATCCAGTGCCGGCAGGGGTAGCCCCCACAGCACGGCCGCGGTGGCGTGCGAGAAGAACTCCCCCTCGTGCATGTGCGCCGCGAACTGGCGCGCGGCGCGAATCAGCGCTTCCCGCCGCACGTCGGCCGGGTGCGCATCCGGATCGGCGGGGCCGGTGTCGGCCCGAGCAGCGCGCAGGCCGGTGAAGGGCCTCTCGAGCTCGGCGCGGTCGACCTGGCGCCGGGTCATCCCGTCACGGCGTGCGTCGGCCACCCGGAACGCCGCGGGTGGTTCGGTGGTCATCTCGGCACCCTTGCACAGTCGACGTCGCCATCGTCCGCGCTGTCCACAGGCCGGTGCGCCCCACCCGTTCACTTGCCCTGCATGTACGCGCAACCGCCGCCCGAGCGTACAAACAGGGCAAGTGAACAGAGGGGGTCGGCGCACCCGGACACCGTCGGGGCCACACGCGGGCTCGCGGCGCTCACGGCGCGCGCCCCACCGCTTCACTTGCCCTGTATGTACGCGCAGAGGCCTCACGAGCGTACAAACAGGGCAAGTGAACAGCGGGGCGGCGGGCGCGGGGGCGCGGGCGGGCGCAGCGGGCGCGGCGCAGCGGGCGCAACGGGGGCGGCACGGACGGCCGCCGCGGGGGTCAGTCCTCGGAGCCGAGGGCGGCCAGGCGCTCTTCCTCGTCGGCGGCGATGCACGACTGGATGATCGGGTCCAGCGCGCCGTCCATCACCTGGTCGAGGTTGTACGCCTTGTAGCCGGTGCGGTGGTCCGCGATGCGGTTCTCCGGGAAGTTGTACGTGCGAATGCGCTCCGAGCGATCCATGCCGCGGATCTGCGACTTGCGGGCGGCCGAGGACGCGGCATCCAGCTCTTCCTGCTGTTTCGCGAGGATGCGGGCGCGCAGTACGCGCATGCCGGCCTCGCGGTTCTGCAGCTGGGACTTCTCGTTCTGCATCGACACGACGATGCCCGTGGGCAGGTGGGTGATGCGCACCGCGGAGTCGGTCGTGTTGACGGACTGACCACCCGGTCCGGACGAGCGGAAGACGTCGATCTTGAGGTCGTTCGGGCTGATCTGCACCTCGTCGGGCTCGTCGACCTCGGGGAAGACCAGCACGCCGGTCGTGGAGGTGTGGATGCGACCCTGCGACTCGGTTGCGGGCACCCGCTGCACGCGGTGCACGCCGCCCTCGTACTTCAGCGACGCCCAGACGCCCTGCGCGGGGTCGCTGGAGGAGCCCTTGATCGCGACCTGGACGTCCTTGTAGCCGCCCAGGTCCGATTCGGTGCGTTCCAGCAGCTCGGTCTTCCACCCACGGGATGCTGCGTACTGGAGGTACATGCGCAGCAGGTCGGCCGCGAACAGGGCGCTCTCGGCGCCGCCTTCGCCACCCTTGATCTCCATGATCACGTCGCGGCCGTCGTCGGGGTCGCGCGGGATGAGGAGGCGCCGCAGCTTCTCCTGCGTCTCCTCGACGCGCTCCTCGAGCGCGGGCACCTCGGCGGCGAACGCCTCGTCCTCCTTGGCGAACTCCTGAGCGGCCTCAAGGTCGCCGGTGGCCGCCGTCCACGCGTCGTACGCCGCGACGATCCGCGACAGCTCGGCGTAGCGCCGATTGACGCGCTTGGCGCGCGCCGCATCGGCGTGCACAGCCGGGTCGGAGAGTTCCTCCTGGACGGCTTTGTGCTCCTCGATGAGGGTCTTCACCGATTCGAACATGAATGCTCCGAACGACGTGCGTCAGCGAATGCTGTTCTCGTGCCCGTGGCTGCTGCCACCGCCGGTCGGCGCGGGGATCGACTTCTGCATCTGGACCAGGAACTCGACGTTGGACTGCGTCTCCTTGAGCTTGCCCAGCACGACTTCGAGAGCCTGCTGGGTGTCCAGGCCGGCGAGGGCGCGACGCAGCTTCCAGGTGATCTTGACCTCGTCGGGCGAGAGCAGCATCTCTTCGCGACGCGTGCTGGACGCGTTCACGTCCACCGCGGGGAAAATCCGCTTGTCGGCGAGCTGACGCGACAGGCGCAGCTCGCTGTTGCCGGTGCCCTTGAACTCCTCGAAGATGACTTCGTCCATCTTCGAGCCGGTCTCCACGAGAGCGGTCGCGATGATCGTGAGCGATCCGCCGTTCTCGATGTTGCGTGCCGCGCCGAAGAAGCGCTTGGGCGGGTACAGCGCCGAAGCGTCGACACCACCGGTGAGCACACGACCGGATGCCGGGGCCGAGATGTTGTAGGCGCGGCTCAGACGGGTGATCGAGTCCAGGAGCACAACGACGTCGCGACCCAGCTCGACGAGGCGCTTGGCGCGCTCGATAGCCAGCTCGGCGACGGTGGTGTGATCCTCCGCGGGACGATCGAAGGTCGAGGCGATGACCTCGCCCTTGACCGTGCGCTGCATGTCGGTGACCTCTTCGGGGCGCTCGTCGACGAGCACGACCATGAGGTGGACCTCGGGGTTGTTCGTCGCGATCGCGTTCGCGATCTGCTGCAGCACGATCGTCTTGCCGGCCTTGGGCGGCGCGACGATAAGGCCGCGCTGGCCCTTGCCGATGGGCGCGACCAGGTCGATGATCCGCTGGGTGAGCTTCTCCGGCGCGGTCTCCAGGCGCAGGCGATCCTGCGGGTACAGCGGGGTCAGCTTGCCGAACTCGACGCGCTCCGCGGCATCCTCCACCGACAGACCGTTGACGGCGTCGACCTTGACCAGCGCGTTGTACTTCTGGCGCCCGGGCTGTTCGCCCTCGCGCGGCTGCTTGATGGCACCGACGACGGCATCGCCCTTGCGCAGGTTGTACTTCTTGACCTGGCCGAGCGAGACGTAGACGTCGCTGGTGCCGGGCAGGTAGCCGGTGGTGCGGACGAACGCGTAGTTGTCGAGCACGTCGAGGATGCCGGCGATCGGCACGAGGACGTCGTCTTCGCCGATCTCGGTGTCGAACTCGTCGGCGACGCCCTGGCCGCGACGCTTGTTGCGCTGGCGGTTGCGGTTGCCCGCCTGCCCGCCCTCGTCGTCGGCGTCGGATGCCGGTGCCTGGCTCTGCAGCTTGGCGCTCGGGGCGCTCTGCGCGTCGGCGTCGCCCTTTGCCGGGGCCGCCGGGGCGGACTGGCCGCCCTGAGCGTTGCGATTGCGGTTGCGGTTCCGGCTGCGGCTGCGGCTGCGGCTGGGGGTCTCCTCGCCCTGACCGTCGCCGTGGCCCTCGCCGGAGTCGCCTCCGTCAGCAGCGTCCGCGGACTCGCCGTTCTCGCCGTTCGACGGCTTCTCGGCAGCCTTCGAGCGCGGTGCGGACTGGCGCCGTGCCGAACCAGTGGTCTCGGGGGCCGTGTCGGCGGTCTGCGCCTCGGCCGGAGCCTCGACAGCGGGAGCCTCGACAGCGGGAGCCTCGACAGCGGGGGCCTCGACAGCGGGAGCCTCGACGGCGGGGGCCTCGACAGCGGGAGCCTCGACAGCGGGGGCGGCGGCGGCGGATGCATCGCCAGCCTCGGAGGCCTCGGCGACTGCCGGGACCTCTGCGGCGGGGGCGTCCGTCGCGGGGGCAGCGGCGGGTTCTGCTGCGGCGGGCGCCTCGGTGGCGGGCTCTACTGCGGCAGGCGCCGCTGCGGCGGCCGGCTCGGCGGTCGCGACGTCGGTGCTCTTCGCACGGCGGGGTGCGCGCTTGCGCGGCGCCTTGACGGGCGCAGGCTCGACGGGTGCTTCGGTCGCGGCCGGTGCGGCATCCACCGGCGAGTCGGCGGGGGCGTCGGCGGCGACCTCGGTCGCAGCGGCCTGGGTCTCGGCTGCGGCCGGCTCATCGGCCGGTGCGGCATCGCCCTGCGCCGCGCCCTCCTCGGCTGGGCTCTCGGGCTCGGCGGGCGCCTGGGCGCGGTCCGCGGTGGTCTCGGCGACGTTCTCGGTCGCGGTGGCGTCGACGTTCTCGATGGATTCGGGCGCTTCGGTGCGCTCTTCCCCATTGGCATCGGCGGTCTGGATCTCGGAGATGGACTCCACGAGTTCTCCCTACATGAAACGTGTGGATGATCATGTCTGCGCGAGACGCACGCCACAACGGACGTCAGCCCGCGCCGCTTCACAGGCTTCGAACTTGGGAAGGCGGGGGTCGCGCAGAGTTTCGCAGATTGCGAGCGGAGGCCAGATTCACGTAGCTACGTGGAACCCTCCGTTATGTCCCTCACTGTACCACCCTTGAAGTCGACGGCGAGCATGAGCGCCTCCCACGGAGTGTCCGTGGAACGGGCCGCCAGATCGGCCGCTGCGAGCCGCCGTCCGGGGCCGTCGGCGAGCACCAGGACGCTCGGTCCGGCGCCGGAGACGACGGCTGCGAAACCGGCGTGGCGGAGGCTCTGCACGAGGCGGTCCGTGTCCGGCATGGCCTGTGCGCGGTAGCTCTGGTGCAGCTTGTCCTCGGTCGCGGCCAGCAGCAGCTCGGGGCTCTGCATGAGCGCGGCGATCAGCAGTGCGGACCGCGAGACGTTGAAGACGGCATCCTCGCGCGGCACCTGCAGCGGCTGCAGACTGCGCGCGACGCTCGTGGACATCGTGGACTCCGGGACGAAGATCAACGGCGAGACGCCCCGGTGCACGAGGAGCTTCTTGTGCTGGGGGCCGGACTCGTCCACCCATGCGATGGTGAGACCGCCGAACAGGGCGGGGGCGACGTTGTCGGGATGGCCTTCCAGCTCGGTGGCCAGGCGCAGCAACGTGTCGGCGCCGAACTCGACGTCTCCGGCCAGCAGGCCCTTGGCCGCGAGCAGACCGGAGACGACCGCAGCACCGGATGAACCCAGGCCGCGTCCGTGCGGGATGACATTGCGCGCTTCCAGCCGCACGCCGGGCATCCGCCGGCCGACCGACTCGAACGCGTACGCCATCGAGCGGACGACCAGGTTCGACGCGTCGCGGGGAACGTCCTGGGCGCCCTCACCTTCGACGGTCACCTCGACGCCGTCGCCGGGAATCCGGCTGACCACGAGTTCGTCGTAGACGCTCAGCGCCAGACCCAGCGTGTCGAACCCGGGTCCGAGGTTGGCACTGGTCGCCGGCACACGTACCGCAACCGACCGCGTGGTCATCCCCCGCACCCGCCGCGTTCCGCGCCGCCTCGCCCGGTGGCCGGGTGCGGCGGCCGGTCCGCAGGATTCCGGACGCGCGCGGAGCGTGCGCTCACGCGATACCCGCCGGGGCAGGTGTCAGGCCGAGCACGGATGCCACGTCCGACGTGGTCGCCTCCACGATCGTGGGCTCCACCTGGGTGCCGTCCGCATTGCGCAGCGCCCACTGGGGGTCCTTCAGCCCGTGGCCGGTGACGGTCAGCACGACCCGCGATCCCTGCGGGATGACCCCGGCCTCGGCGCGCTCGAGCAGACCCGCGACGCTGATCGCGGAGGCCGGCTCCACGAAGATGCCCACTTCGCCGGCAAGGAGCTTCTGGGCCGCCAGGATGCGGTCGTCGTCGATCGCGCCGAAATACCCGTCGGTCGCGTCGCGTGCTTCCAGGGCGAGCTCCCACGATGCCGGATTGCCGATGCGGATCGCGCTGGCGATGGTCTCGGGGTTCTTGACGATCTCGCCGCGCACCAGCGGTGCACTGCCCTCGGCCTGGAAGCCGAACATGCGCGGCACGCGCGTGGAGATGCCGCGGTCGGCCTCCTCGCGGTATCCGCGTGAGTAGGCGGTGTAGTTGCCCGCGTTGCCCACCGGGATGAAGTGGAAGTCCGGAGCGTCGCCGAGCGTCTCGACGACCTCGTAGGCCGCCGTCTTCTGGCCTTCGATCCGGTCCGGGTTGACCGAGTTCACCAGGTGCACCGGGTAGTGATCGGCCAGCTCCCGGGCGATCTCGAGGCAGTCGTCGAAGTTGCCGCGGATCTGGATCAGCTGGCCGTTGTGGGCGACCGCCTGGCTCAGCTTGCCCATGGCGATCTTGCCCTCGGGGACCAGCACTGCGGCGGTGATCCCGGCGTGGGCGGCGTACGCCGCGGCCGATGCCGAGGTGTTGCCCGTGGAGGCGCAGATGATCGCCTTCGCGCCGTGCTCGATCGCCCGCGAGACGGCAACGGTCATGCCGCGGTCCTTGAACGAGCCGGTGGGGTTCATCCCCTCGAACTTCACCCAGACGTCCGCCCCGGTGCGACGCGACAGCGCGGGCGCGGGCAGCAGCGGCGTACCGCCCTCGCCGAGCGTGACGACGGTCGACGCACCCGTGACTCCCAGCCGATCGGCGTATTCGCGGAGGACTCCGCGCCAGACGTGTGCCATGTCAATCTCCTTCTACACGCAGCACCGACACGACCCGTTCGACCACGCCGCTGGCGGCGAGTCGATCGACGGTGTCGCTGAGGTCCTGCTCTCGTGCTTTGTGGGTTCCGATGACCAGCCGCGCAGCGGGGACGCCGAGGGCGGCGTCATCGATCACGGTCTGCTCCACCGTGGCGATCGACACTCGGCCATCGCTGAGGATGCCGGCGATCGTGGCGAGCACGCCGGGCCGGTCGTCGACTTCGAGCGTGATCTGGTAGCGGGTGGTGACGTGGCCGATCGGGACGATCGGCAGGTTCGCGCGGGTGGACTCGGCCACGCCGACGCCGCCGGCGATGTGGCGTCGGGCCGCGGAGACGACATCGCCCAGCACCGCGGACGCCGTCTGCACGCCGCCGGCACCGGCGCCGTAGAACATCAGGTTGCCGGCGGCCTCGGCTTCGACGAAGACGGCGTTGTTGGCGCCGTGGACGCTGGCCAGCGGGTGATGCCGGTGGATCAGCGCCGGATACACGCGCACCGAGATCGACTCCGGTGCGTCCGCACCCGGTTCTGCGGCGATTCGCTCGCAGACCGCCAGCAGTTTGATGACGTAGCCCGCGTGGCGCGCCGAGTCGATGGTCGACGTGTCGATCGAGGTGATCCCCTCGCGGTGCACGGCATCCAGCGGCACCGTCGTGTGGAAGGCGAGGCTGGCCAGGATCGCCGCCTTCTGCGCGGCGTCGTAGCCTTCGACGTCGGCGGTGGGGTCCGATTCGGCGTACCCGAGGGCCTGCGCCTGTGCGAGCACGTCCGCGAAGTCGGCGCCCTCGCTGTCCATGCGATCGAGGATGTAGTTGGTCGTCCCGTTCACGATGCCCATGATGCGCCGGACGCGGTCGCCGGCGAGCGAATCGCGAAGCGGACGGATGATCGGGATGGCGCCGGCGGCCGCCGCCTCGTAGTAGACCTGCGCGCCGACCTGGTCGGCGGCGTCGAAGATCTCCGGTCCGTGGGTGGCCAGCAGCGCCTTGTTGGCGGTGACGACGTCGGCGCCGGAGTTGATCGCCTGCAGGAGGTACGTCTTGGCCGGCTCGATCCCGCCGATCAGCTCGATCACGATGTCCGCGCCGACGATGAGGGACTCCGCGTCCGTGGTGAACAGCTCTCGCGGCAGATCGGTCTCACGCGGCGCGTCCAGGTCGCGCACGGCGATGCCCACCAGCTCCAGCGCTGCCCCGGCGCGGTCGGCGAGTTCGTCCGCGTGCTTGAGCAGCAGCGCGGCGACCTGCGAGCCCACGGCCCCGGCCCCCAGCAGCGCCACTCTCAGTCGGCGGTGGTCGATCATCCGGCTCCCTCTGTTGCGTCGTCGTCCCCGCCGAAGGCGGGTGTCTCGTCCAGGCCGGCGTCGTGGGCCAGGAGGTCGTCCACGCTCACGCCGCGCACGATGATCCGTGCGGAGCCGTCGCGCACCGCGACGACCGGCGGACGCGCCACGTAGTTGTAGTTGCTCGCGAGCGAGAAGCAGTACGCGCCGGTCGCCGGCACTGCCAGCACGTCGCCCGGGACGATGTCCGCCGGAAGGTACTCGGCATCCACCACGATGTCACCGGACTCGCAGTGCTTGCCGACCACCCGCACCAGTGCGGGCGCCGCCTCGCTCACGCGGGACGCGATCCGCGCGCTGAACTGCGCGCCGTACAGCGCCGGGCGCGCGTTGTCGCTCATTCCGCCGTCCACGCTCACGTACAGTCGCTGCGCCCCGGCGCCGATCTCGACCGGCTTGGTCGTGCCGACCTCGTACAGGGTCACCCCGGCCTGCCCCACGATGGCCCGTCCCGGTTCGAAGGCGAGGTCGGGCATGGGGATGCCGCGCACCTCGCACTCGCGGGCCACGGCGTCGACGATGCCGGAGGCGAGCGCCTCGATCGGCGTGGGGTCATCGGCGGAGGTGTAGGCGATTCCGAACCCGCCGCCGAGATTGAGCACCGGGATCTCGCCGCCGGCCAGCAGGGTCGCGTGCAGTTCGACGATCCGCGCCGCGGACTCCTCGAAGCCCGCCGTGCCGAAGATCTGGGATCCGATGTGGCAGTGCAGACCCGCGAACACCAGCGCGGGCAGCTCGCGGATGCGAGCGACCACGGCCGGGGCCTCCTCGAGTGTGAAGCCGAACTTCTGATCCTCGTGCGCCGTCGCCAGGAACTCGTGCGTCTCGGCGTGCACGCCGCTGTTGACGCGCACGAGGACGGCCTGCGCGGGGGCATCGTCCGCGGTGCGGCGCTCCAGGATCGCGGCCAGCCGCTCGAGTTCGATCCAGCTGTCCAACACGATCGAGCCGATGCCGACGTCGACCGCGTTCTGCAGCTCTGCGACGCTCTTGTTGTTGCCGTGGAATCCGAGGCGGGCGGGGTCGGCCCCTGCCGCGAGGGCGACGGCGAGTTCGCCTCCGGTGCACACGTCCACGGCAAGGCCCTCGCCGGTCACCCAGCGCACCACCTCGGCGCACAGGAAGGCCTTGCCGGCGTAGTAGACGCGGGCCTGCACGCCGTACGGCTCGGTCGCGGACCGGAAGGCGGCGAGGGTTCGCCGTGCGTGTGTGCGGACCTCGTCCTCGTCGACCACATACAGCGGGGTGCCGAATCGGTCGCGCAGGTCGGTGGCCGGCACTCCCGCGAACCGCAGCACACCCTCGTCGTCCCGCTTCGCGGCTGTCGGCCAGACGCCGGCGGCGAGCGCGTTCGCATCGTCCGGGGGCAGGAGCCAGTCCGGGGCGAGCGAAGGAGAGACGGACAACTCGAACCAATCGTGGAAAGGGTGCTTCGGCGCGACTGCTGCGGGGGTGAGCCCGGGCTCAGCGGGTGTGCCGCGGCAGCGGCGGACTCACGCGCCGGGCGGTCCCCAGAAGTCTATGGCACGGCATCTGCACAGCACGCTTCGGTGACAATCCTCACGCACAGGCACCGGGCTGCTGGAGCGCGGGGTCGCGGACGATGGCGCCGTCGATGTCCAGATCGGCGACCACCTGCTCACCGGTCACCGAGATCCCCGCAAGCCGCACCCCGGCCGGCAGGTACGACGCGATGCAGATCGTCCAGTCCCGCAGCACCGTGTCCGCCACGGCGCCGAACTGCGCTCGGAGCGCTTCGGCCGACACGTCGTTGCCGGCCAGCTGCAGGGATGCCGGCGTGAGCACGATGTCCCCGTCCACCGCGCCGGGGGTGAGCGCCACCCCGATCGGCAGGGCGAGACCGAACAGGCGCAGCTCGGTGGTCATGGTGACGTTCGGTTCTGCCAGGCCGACGGACTCGGCGGGGAAACCCTCGACCGTGGACAGCAGACTACGGAGCTGTTCGGTGTCGAGCACGACGGTCGCCGACGCCGCTCCGGCCGCGGCATCCCCCCGGATGGCGATGTCCTGCGCCCGGACGGTCACATCGCCGACCAACGCGCCGAGTGCGACGTCATCGGATGCGATGGTGACATCGTCCAGGCTGCCCGCGATCAGCTGCGGAAGAACCATCCCCTCGACCGCGACGTCCACCTCCTGGTCGGCCGGCAGCGCGAGCTGAGTGATGACCTGCTGCCGGATCGTGGAGGCCACGATGTCGCGGGCGATCCACTCCCCCGCGAACCACGCCGCCAGGGCCAGACCTGCCACGACCAGGACGGCGACGAGCCACGGCCACGCCCCGCGGCGCTTCCGGGGCGCCTGCTCGGTGTAGGCCCATTCCGGAAGGGGCTCGGTGGGCTGGGTCTGGGCGGCCGTCATGGCTGCGCCTACATCCGCTCCGGCGCGTCCACGCCCAGCAGGTCGAGCCCGTTGCGCAGCACCTGTCCGGTCGCATCGTTCAACCAGAGCCGGGTGCGGTGCACGCTGCCGACGGGCTCGTCGCCGAGCGGGATCACCCGGCAGTTGTCGTACCAGCGGTGGTACAGCCCGGCGAGCTCCTCGAGGTAGCGGGCCACACGGTGCGGTTCGCGCACCTCGGCCGCGAACGCCACGATGCGGGGGAACTCCTGCAGCGCGCCCAGCAGCGCGGACTCGGTCTCGTGGTCCAGCAGCTCGGGCGCGAATTCGCTGCGGTCGACGCCGGCGCCGACGGCGTTGCGTGCGACGTTGTGCGTCCTGGCGTGCGCGTACTGCACGTAGAACACCGGGTTGTCGTTGGTCCGCTTGCGCAGCAGCTCGGGGTCCAGGGTGAGCGGCGAGTCGGCCGGGTAGCGCGCCAGCGAGTACCGCAGCGCATCGGTGCCGAGCCACTCGCGCAGGTCGTCCATCTCGATGATGTTGCCGGCGCGCTTGGACAGCCGTGCGCCGTTGATCGACACCAGCTGGCCGATCAGGACCTCGATGTCCTTCTCGGGGTCGTCACCGGCGGCGCCCGCGAGGGCTTTCAACCGGTGCACGTAGCCGTGGTGATCGGCGCCGAGCAGGTAGATCTTGTGCGCGAACCCGCGATCGCCCTTGTTCAGGTAGTACGCGGCATCCGCGGCGAAGTAGGTGTACTCGCCGTTGGAGCGGCGGATGACGCGGTCCTTGTCGTCACCGAAGTCGGTGGTGCGCACCCAGACCGCGCCGTCGTTGTCGAACACGTGGCCCTGCGCGCGGAGCCGCTCGACCGCCTCGTCGATCAGGCTGGGCTCGCCATCGCTGCCCACCGCGTGCAGCGTGCGCTCGGAGAACCAGACATCGAAGTTGACGTGGAATTTCGCCAGGGATGCCTGCAGCTCACCGAGTTGGAACCCGTAGGCCAGGTCGCGGGCGACGAGCACCTGCTCGGCGGCATCCAGGTCCGGCAGGTCCGGACGAGCCTCCAGGACGCGACGGGCCAGGTCGTCGATGTACGCACCGGCGTAGCCGCCCTCCGGACCGGGCTCGCCCTTGACCGAGGCGAGCACCGACTGCCCGAACCGGTCCATCTGCACGCCCGCGTCGTTGATGTAGAACTCGCGGGCCACCGTCGCGCCGCTGGCGAGCAGCAGCCGGGCGATGGAGTCGCCCAGCGCGGCCCACCGCGTGTGCCCGATGTGCAGCGGGCCGGTGGGGTTGGCGCTGACGAATTCGACGTTGATCGCGTTGCCGTGCTGCGAATCGTTGGTGCCGAAGGCGGCACCGGCGTCCACGATCGTCTTGGCGAGCGCGCCGGCGGCCGCGGCATCCAGGCGGATGTTGATGAAGCCCGGACCGGCGACCTCGACGCTCGCGACCCCCGCCGTCCGTGCGAGTCCGGCCGCGATCTCGGTCGCCAGTTCGCGCGGGTTCGCTCCGACGGCCTTCGCGAGCTTCAACGCCGCGTTGGAGGACCAGTCACCGTGGTCGCGGTTCTTCGGGCGATCCAGCGGGAGGTCGGCGGCGGTCAGCCCTGCCGAGGAACCCTCTCGGCGCGCCTCGGCGAGCGGGCTGACGATGGCGAGCAGGGCGGCGGAGAGTTCGGCAGGGTTCATGGCCGCACCAGTCTACGTTTCCGAGCTGTGAGCCCCGCTGTCCCCCGCACCGGTTCCCCTGTCACCGAGTGCCGGCCCCGTCGGCGTGTCGTGACAGGCGAAGCGCCTGGAACCCGGGGGAAAGGGTGGCGCCGACAGTCAGGCCAGCTGCACCGGCGTGGTGAAATCGTCCAGCCGGGGATCGGATGCCGCCTCTGCCGCCGCGGGCACGTCCGGCCCGCCCCCGCCCTCCAGGCCCCCGGCGGAGGCCGCGTCGGGCATGACCCACGCGTCCACGCGCATGTGCGCCAGTGCGACGTGTCCGCCGTGATAGCTGAGGAACGCGCAGTCGGCGGCATCGCGCCCGGTGGCGATGCGCACCAGCGAGCGCCGGTCCGCCAGCCGGGTGGCGTCGATGACGTACCAGGCCCCGTCGTGGAAGGCCTCGGCGACGGCGTGGAAGTCCATCGGCTGCAGACCCGGCGCGTAGCACGCGGTGTAGCGGGCAGGCATGTCCATCGCCCGCAGCAGCGAGATCACGACGTGCGCGTAGTCGCGGCAGACGCCCTGGCCGGTCATCAGGGTGGTCACCGCGCTGTCGGTGCCCTGACTGAGTCCTGGCGTGTACGTCGTACTGGTCGCGACGAACTCCGACACGGCCGCGATCAGTTCGTGGCCCTGCAGCCCGCGGAACTGGCGGCGCGCCTGGCTGAAGACCTCGTCCGACTGGCAGTACCGGCTCGGCCGCAGGTAGGTGATCGCTTCGAGATCGCTGGTGCGGCCGCTGGTGATCTGCCCCTCGACGGTGGCGTGGTAGCGCACTTCCAGTCGGCCGGCCTCGCCGGTGAGCCGGTGCAGACGGCTTCCGGACTGGTCGACGATCTCGGTGGGCGTGTAGACCCGCTCGCCCTGGGTGAAGGTCAGCTCCTCGCTCACCAGCGGCACGTGCTGGGCCGCCGCGACTTGGAAGATGAGGTCGACGGAGGACCCCAGTTCAAGGTCCAGTTCAGCGGTCACGAAGCGTTGCACCGGAGTATCCTCGCACGCCGGATCGACTGCTTCGCGCGCACCGCGAATCAGGTTCCTCCGGCGCCGCGGCGGCGAGCCCCACCGCCCCGGAATCGCGCCCGTTTGCGGGCAGGAGGTCGCCCCGCCCCGACGTGCGCAGACGCGTGTTCTGCGCAGCGAGCATCATCGCTTACTGTTCTGACGTGAACCCGCCCGCCACCGCCCGACGCGCACGTCGGTTCTGGCCGCTGGCCGTCGCGGCGCTCGCGGTCGCCGCGGTGTGCGCGGTCGCCGCTGTCCGGCCGTGGACCGCGGACCCCGGCGCGGTGGTCGCGACCGGCCGGGATGCCGTCGCCGCCGTGGCGGGGCCGCTTCCGCTGGCGCTGCCCGAGCAGCCGCGCGTGCTCATCTTCGGGGACTCCTGGACGTACGGGTCGGCGGCATCCCTCCCCTCGCTCGGGTACGCGTACGTGATCGGCCAGCGACTCGGCTGGGACACCACCGTGGACGGCGTCCGTGGCAGCGGCTATCTCAAACCCGGCCTGGACGGAGGCTCCTACGGCCAGCGCATCGCCGCCCTCGACCCGGCTCTGGATCCGGACCTGGTTCTGATCGAGGGCTCCATCAACGACCGGCGCCTGCCGGACAGCGGCTACCGGGAGGCGGTGACCGCGGCGTGGGATGCGCTGGCGGCGCTCTACCCCGAGGCATCCGTCGTCATCCTCGGTCCGGCCCCGCAGGTGCTGCCGGTGGAGACAGCGACCGCGCGCATCGACGCGGACCTGGCCGACCTGGCGGCGGCCCGCAGCTGGTGGTACATCTCCCCGATTGCCGAGGGCTGGATCACGACCGAGAACTACGCCGAGGTCATCGACACGGCGATCGGCCGTGACCACCCCTCGACGGACGGTCACGCGTACCTCGCGACGCGCCTCGCCGAAGCGCTCGCGGGACTCGGCGAGGGGACGGATGCCGCGGCCGACGGTCCGCGTCGGCCGGACCCGATCGGCCCCTGACGCGAACGAAGCGCCGCGCCCGGTGATAACCTCGATCGGTACGCCTCCGTAGCTCAGGGGATAGAGCGTTGGTTTCCGGTACCAAAGGTCGCTGGTTCGATTCCAGTCGGGGGCACCATACGGGACAAGGGATCGCGGGTCATTCAGACCTTGCGATCCCTTTCTCGTGACAACACCGTGACAACAATCGAGTCGCGCTTCGCCTGATCGAGAGCAGCCGCGACGGTGTCGAGATCGTCGTCGAACAGGTCTGCGTAGACATCGAGAGTCATCGCGGCTGACGCGTGGCCGAGCATCCGCTGCACGGACTTCACGTGTGCGCCGGCCTGTACAGCGAGCGACGCGGCCGTATGGCGCAGATCGTGGGGCGTGACTCTCGGGAAGTCGGGATCGGCAGCCTGTGAGGCGCGTACGGCCGCGGTGAACCATCCGTTGCGTGACGCGGGGATCTTCACGTGATTTGTGCCGTCTCCGAACAGCAGCTGGTCACGCGTCTTGCCTTCGGCGAGCTGTGCGAGGGGGAGGGCGAGGAACTCGGGGTAGGGGACTGACCTCGAGCGGTGCGTCTTCGGTGACCCGACGTGCACCTCCGCCGATACCAGGACGGCGTTTTCTTCGACCCTCACGCGCCGTCTGAGCGTGTCAACGTGTCTGATGCGTAGTGCGGTCGCCTCGCCCCATCTGAGGCCTGTATACGCCAGGAACAGGACGAGGGTGGGGTGTCTGGTGTTGTCGGCGAGGCCCTGCACTTGCGCGTGAGCGAGATAGTGCCTGCGCGCATTGCGAGTCTTCGGTGGGAATGAGATGTCGCGGGCGACGTTGCGCGTCAAGCGGTGATCCTGGACGGCAGTGTCGAGGATGCCGGCGAGTACTCCGTGCGCGCGTCGGATGGTCGTGGATCCGCCCGCGATCGTCGACACCCACGTCTGCACCTCCGAATGACGGATGCTCCCGATCTTCCGGGCACCCCACTTCGGCTCCACGTGCTTCGACCAAGCCGACTGCAGCGGCCGCATCGACGACGGCTTCAACACGCCCTCACGCTGCTGCAGCCACTCCTTGCCAAGCGTGGTGATCGTGACCTCCGCGCTGGCCGGGTCGACGTACTCGCCGCGATTCTTCGACACTTCGAGCTCAGCGAGACGCGCTTCCGCATCGCGCTTCGTCGCGAACCCGCGCTCGGTGGTCTGCGAATGGTCGGGGCGCCGGTAGCTGATCCGGTACCGCTTCGCGCCGCCGGCCGTTGTGTAGGGGTAGACGCTACCCATCAGCGCTACCCATCAGCGCTACTCACAGCCGGCCTCCTGGGCGACATTGTGCTCTGTCTCCGCGGAGATGTCGAGAGCGCTGTCGTCTCGGCCAGCTTCGAGCCGTCCGGAACCGTTGCCCGCGCCGACCTGTTACTCCACCAAGTAACTGGCGGGCGTGAGGAACGAATCGGTGACAACTGATCGTTGGTGCTGGGAAGCGCCGACCCGAAAGCTGGTCCTCGCCGGTCGGCTATTCACCGATGGGTGCCATAAATGCCCGGTTGCGGGACGTGAACGACATCGGTAACGCCCCGATCGTCGGTCAATCGAGTTGCGTTCGCATGAAGGCATCCGCGAGGGCGCACGTCCGGTCCATGTCGTTAGTGACTGGCTCTGATTCGAAGTGTTCGGCGTGCTCAAGCTGTACAACGACAAAGCGTTCCAGTACGGCTGGCGCCGGGGCCGCGCCCAGTTCCCGGGTCTCCGCCTTCAGAGCGATCAGCTCGAGCGCAGCGCGATGCACCTCGTCGCTGACATCACTCTCCGCCAGCAGCGTCGGCAGATCCATCGGTGGCACCACTGCTGTCGGGTGCGTCTCAAGCCATCGCAGCGCGGCAGCCGGTCGCAGTCCGTAGAAGAAGCGCTTCAGCGTGGGCGTGCCGGCACGCTGCTTTTTTGCGACATGCAGGTAATGGCGGCCGATCGCGCCGCGCTCGACAATTTCATCGGCGAGGGTCAGCAATTCATCGCGGAACGACGTGTCCCCGGCGTAGACGATCGGCGAACGAAGCCACTCGACGGCTGTCGCGTTGCCCTTGGCGATCAGCTTGACCGCCTTCGCGACGTCCCACCCATTGACGTCATAGATCTTGTCGAGCGGTGTCTCGATCACATCGCGGGCTGGCCAGAGTGACAGGTAGTCGTCTCGAGTCCGCAAGAACAGGAACCGGCAGTCGTAGTCGCTGTCGGGGGAGGGGAAACCCCACGCGCGGCTTCCGCTTTCGATCGCCCAGGGAATCCGAACATCTTCCTCGGTGGACACACTCGAGAGGCGTCGGTCGATCTCAGCGATCACGAACGGATCAAGCGATAAGGGAACCGAGCGCACCGATCGAAGGTACCGCGGACGCGCTCCGCGGGATGTGCGCAACCCCGGTCCCTTCACGTTCATCGCGCGCACGCCGAGTGAAGGCAAGCCTCTGGAGCGTTCACGCAGCGACGGCGCGTTGCGGTAGACCGGGTCTCGCTGAAGCCCGATAGCGGTCCCACCCGCAGCTGAATGGCCCTCGCGCGCGCTCAGGCGCAGACCCTCACCTCGGGCAGACCCCCCGAGCGATCCAGCAGCGCGCCGAGCCCGGAAACTCGAGAACAGCAATGCACGCAGGCACTATAAGTGGGTGGCTTCCGATCCCTTGCAATGTCTGGGATGCCGTGTAAACCAGGTTGCATGGCACGAAGCAGGTATACGAAGCCAAAAGTTCGCCGCGAAGAAGCGTACCGCCGGCAGCGGGAAGCCAACGACGCCGCCGCCGCAGTGGCACGTGAGCGAGCAAGGGAGCTGGCTGAAGCGGAACGCTCAGCCGCAGCAAACCGAGATCTCCAACTCGTTTGGGGCGGCCGTGAAGACGGACTCACGCGTCTTCGCGACATCTCACGCCAGCTCGAGAAGCTACATCGAGCGGAACGCGCCCTGCTCCAAGAGCGGGATGAACTGGTCCACACGCTGCGACGAGTCGACGTGTCGTGGGCGATGCTCTCGACGTGGTCCGGACTAAGCCGCCAAGCGCTCAGCAAGCGACCGAAATCGAGCCGAACGTTGTCCACCTGAGGAGCGTCCACCGCGATTGAGTCCGCACAGGTCTAATGCCGACTCAGGCCGGGTTCTGCCCTTGTCGAGCGTGGTCGGTCAGAGATCCTGGAGTGCATCGCGCACCCGGTCGGCTGCCTCCTGGGGCGTGACGACCGGAAGGCATTGATGTTCCAACGATGCACTCCACTCGGCAGCGGATGGAAGGCGCGTGAAGGAGACCTTGGACGCGCTCGTGTACGGACCCCATCGCCGGAATACCTCGGACGCGGTCGCGTCGATGTACCCCGCCTCGGCGAGGGCCCATAGGTCATAGAGGTCTCGCGGGGCTTCCCGGTCGCTCCACGACGACAGCTTCGATGCGACGAACGCTGCAGGGGTGAGCACCCTTAAGCGCGCGGGCGGAGCGTCGCTGTAGCGCTGCTCGATATCCACGACCTCGGTCGGCCACGGCGGATAGCCCTCGGACGATAGCAACTGGATCTGCACGCGCACATCGCCCACCTGCATCACGGAGGGATCCGGGTGCCTCGTGTTCTTCAACCGCGGGGTAAACGTCACTGTGCCGAAGCTACGGCGCAGCTGACGGGTGAGGGCGCTCTCGATCTTGTCGGCGATGGCTGATCTGTCTCCGAACGCCATGAGGTCAATATCCTCCGACAGGCGCAGGTCTGTGAGGTGCGTGCGGGACAGGGCAGTGCCTCCGAAGAAGACGATGTCGTCGGTGCCCACGCTACTGATGGCGGCGAGTGCGTGTGAGATGACATGGTCCCGGGTGACCTGCTCCGAGTCAACACCGAATGTGTCCTCGATCTTTTCCCGTTCGTCGTCTTCGAGGACCCCTGGGACAGGCGTGGGGAGGACGACTTTGGGAGAGCTGCGTTCAGGGTCGTCGAATCGTCCGTCGACATCCCGAGGGTGGTCTTCGGCTCTCCACTCAGCCATTCGACTTCTCCAGTCGATTCAGCATGTCCCGTGCGCCGGAGGGCACGATGCGCGCGCGCGCGATGATCTCGGCGAACTCGTCCGGCTGGACCTGCGCCGTGAGGTTCTCAATGGCGCCAGCGACTTCGCGGCCGAGCCCTTCGCGATCCGTGCGGCCCAGCAGGTCGAAAAGGGTTTGCTCGGGTGTCGTGACGAGCCCGTCCCCGAGTCCTGTGCGCTCCAGAACGAGCTCGAGGGCCTCCATCCTTCGTGGGACGAACTTGACGAGACCACCTCCCTCGATATTGAGAGGTGCGTATCCGCGCCGGGGCACCGCAACCGTGGCGACCCCGATCGCCCGGGGGATGGCAGCCCAATGGCGTGCGGCGCTGACACCCATGAGCGCGGCTTCTCGAGCGCCAAAGCGGGCAGTCGCAAGCGCGAGGGCGGCCGCCTCCAACGGTGGCTTCCACTTCCGACCATCGCGGCCATCGGGAGGCGCCGTGTAGACACCGTGAGTCAATCGCACCAGCGCGCCCTGCTCGACCAAGCGGTCCGTCGCCCGCCATGTATTCCGGGCCAGCTCGGGCATATCTTTAAGGCGCAGTGTGCGAAGTGGCGCCCGCGCGACAGCGCGCACGATGTCGACGTCCGCGGTCATGATGCTCCTCTAGTCATCGAAAGTATACGCCCAGCGTAGATTTCCGATGAGTAAATCGCATCAGACGTCTATCCGCGGCTACAAACTTCTCGCCCCATCAATACGCGGTCCCGATCTCCGTCACAACCGCGAAGTCGCATCCTTGACCGCCCGCCGTCCCCTCTTGAGTTCTCACGCCGACGGACTGGACCGACGTCGACCTCTCGACTCACCGCCGAAACGGCGATAACTCGTGTCACAGCGACACTTGCCAGTGATCGCGACAGGCCATCGCCTCGACGGCCCAGCCTCAGCCTGCGCTTGGGAATGTCAATGTCGTTCATGCTCGCTTCGCTGCGCGTGCTCCACATGGACATCCCCGGCTCCGGCCGTGGCTAGCCGCCTATCGAGCCGACGCCCCACCCATGACCCATCAGCAATCGCTCACGTCGGACACTGCGCTGCGCCGATCGCTTGTTCGCTGATTGCCGGAGCGCGAGCAAGACCGTGGTGGGTCAGGAGGCCAAGGGTCCGTGAGCCGGGGGTTTCAGCGTCCGCCGACAACCCTCTCCACCTGCCTCGCGTGACAACAAAATGACAACACTCTTTGAGAATCCATTCGAATCTTGATGATGCAACTCGTCTGTACTCCCGCGGAATCACACGGTTTTCGCAGGTCATCGCCCCCATTAGCCGACCCGAATGAGGTTTCCGGTACCAAAGGTCGCTGGTTCGATTCCAGTCGGGGGCACAGACGTGAAAGGCCGTCCTTCGGGGCGGCTTTTCACATCTCCAGGCGCCGTGGACCCATGCGCCGACGGCAACGAAGATCGGCCCGGAGCCGAAGCCCCGGGCCGATCGTCTGCGATGTTCGGTTTCCGTATCGAGTTCCCTTGCGGGTTCCTTTCGTTTCCGTTTTCTCTCCGCAGAAGTAAAGATACTCAGCCCGGCATGCGCGTCAAGAGTTCGGCTTCACATCACTTCGACATGAAGCTGAAGGTGAAGGATGAACGGGCATCCGGTGTGCTCCGGCCGCGGCATCCGCGCATCCTATTCCGCGCTCACCAGCTTCAGGCCGACGATGCAGCCGACCAGTCCCAGGATCAGCAGCAGACGCACGATCGAGAACGGCTCCGCACCGGTGATCATCGCGTAGCCGACAGTCAGCGCGGCACCGATCCCGACCCACACGGCGTAGGCGGTACCCGTCGAGATGTCGCGCATCGCCCACGCCAGACCCGCCATGCTCGCGGTCAGCGTGACGGCGAAGAGCACGCTCGGCCAGAGTTTCGTGAACCCCTCGGACTTGCCGAGCGCGGTGGCCCAGACGGCTTCGAGGACGCCGGATACGACAAGGATGACCCACGACACGGGACTCGCCTCCATGGCCAGTCTTGTCGCTCACCGGGTACTGATCCGTCGTCCGGGGATCCGGGAGAGGATCCGCGTTCCAGGCTACCGCGTCGCGCTGCGCACACGCTGTGCACCGCGGCGCGCGTGCGTCAGATGAGGAACAGGCCGTCCAGCAGGCCGGGGTTGTGTGCGTGCACCAGCACGAGGAACACCACCGCATCGAAGAGGAGATGCACGGTGACCACGTACGTCAGCGACCGGGTGCGCTTGAAGATGTAGGCCTGCAGAAGCGCGAACGGAATCGTCAGCAGCGGTCCCCACGCCTGGTACCCGAGTTCCCAGAGGAACGAGACGAACACGATCGCCTGGAGCAGGTTGGCCTGCCAGTCCGGGAAGTGCCGTCGCAGCAGGGCGAAGACGGTGCAGATGAAGAACAGCTCGTCCCAGATGCCGACGGCGCCCACACCGACGAACAGGCGCGCGATCATTTCCGGTGTGTCCACCACCGGCCAGTTCGTGTAGACACCGGAGGTGATGAAGTAGAACGGCAGGATCAGCCAGCCGAGGGCCAGGACGGCGACCAGCCAGGTCCACTGGAATGCCGTCCAGCGGCCGCCGCCGCGCCACGGGAAGCGGATCGCGTGATCGCGGAAGACGAACCGCGACACCGCATACGGCACGACCACCGCACCGCCCAGCGCGAGGCCGAACCGCAGGAAGGCGAGGTTGTCCAGCTCCGCGGCCAGCGGGATCGCGCTGACGATGAGCATTCCGAGGGTGATCAGGGAGAGGTCCCGCACCAGGCTCGGGGTCCGCGTCTCCGGTGCGCCGACGTTCGCGTGGGCCGCGGCGGCCTCCGAATCCGTGCGCGAGCGCAGCAGCCAGGCGCTCAGCATCCCGGCGGCCAGAAGTGCCCAGCCCAGCCAGGCGATCTGCAGTACGAAGAACGCGGGCGCGGCCAGGCACACCAGCAGGGCGGGGATCAGTCCGACGGAGACCTTGGGGCGGATACCGAGCACGGCGGCGGGGTGAGCGGGCATCTGTTCAGTCTGTCAGCGGATGCGCCAGCTCGTCGTGCGGCATGCGCGCGGCGAGGATCGCGACGATGCCGAACAGGAGCGGAAGGATGCCGGCGCCGATGAAGATCGTCTGCAGGGAGAGCACCTCCGCGAGCGGCCCGGCGATCGCCATGGACAGAGGCATGAGCGCCAGCGAGACGAAGAAGTCCAGGCTGGACACCCGCCCGAGCATGTGTCGCGGGACCCTGCGCTGCAGCAGGGTTCCCCAGATCACGTTGCCGTAGCTGAAGCCGAAGCCGATGATGAAGAGCGAGAGCAGGAGCAGCCAGTACTGGTCGGTGAGTCCGACCACCACGAAGGGCAGGGTGCTGACGCCCCAGACCAGGTTCATCGTGGTCAGGTACCGCCGCGGGAGCTTCCTCGAGGAGACGACGATGGACCCGAGTACCCCGCCGGCTCCGTAGACGGCGAGCAGGAACCCGAACAGGCGCGGATCCTCGCCGACCCGCTCGCGGGTCAGGAACGGCAGCAACACCTCCTCGGGGCCCACCGCCACGAGCACCCACATGGTGGCGTACAGCAGGGTCCACAGCAGCCACGGGGTACGCACGGTGAACACGACCGCCTCGCGGAGGTCGGCGAACACGCTCGTGTGCACCGGAGCCGCTCCGCCGGCACCGCTGTCCTCGCCCGGGGGGACCGGTTCCGGTCCGAGGAAGAGCAGGATCACGAACGCGGCGCCGTGGGCGACGGCGATCACCACCGCGGCCTGGGCGGGGATCAACGCGGCCAGGAGCATCCCGGCCGCGGCCGGCCCGGCCGCCTGCTGCAAGGCGGGGCGGATGGCGCCTTCCAGCCCGTTCGCCGCCAGAAGCTGGCCGGGCGGCAGGATGCGCGGAAGGATGGCGCTGTACGCGGGGAAGAAGAACCCGGCGCCCGCGCCGAGGACGAAGGCCACCCCGACCAGCTGCACGATGCCGACCGGGCCGTACGCTCCGACGACGACCACGGAGGTGATGGCGAGGAAGTCCGCGAGCGAGACGGTGCGCACGATCAGCCGGCGGGACACCCGGTCCGCCACGATCCCGCCCGGAATCGCGCACACCAGCAGTCCGGTCGCGTTGGCCGCCGCCACCAGCGACAGGTCCAGCGGTCCCCCGCCGACGGCGATGACCGCGTAGACCATGACGACCGCCCACATTCCGGCGGCGAAGATCGACAGCACCACGGCCGCGAACAGGGCGCGGAAATCGCGGTGCGCGAGGGGGCGGAGCACCCGCCAGCGATCGCGGTCCGGCCTCCGATCGGCGGCGGACCCGGCCACCGGAGCGGATGCCGCCTCCTCCGCCTCGCTCATTACCGGTGCTGGCGGACGTAGCTGAGATCGCGGATCGCGCGACCGGCGCGAGCACCCTTGCGTTCGAAGGCCGTCAGGACCCGCCCGTCGAACCGCTCCGCCCAGTCGCCCTGGAATGCGCGCTCGAACTCGGGTGCGGCATCCAGCACCTCTCGCATCTGCCGGGCGTACTGCTCCCAGTCCGTGGCCAGGCGCAGCGTGCCGCCGTCGCGGAGGGCGCCGGCGGCGGTGGTGGCGAACTCGGGGGTGACCAGCCGTCGCTTGGTGTGCTTGTTCTTGTGCCACGGGTCCGGGAAGAACACCCAGAGCTCGTCGACGGATGCCGGCGGCAGCAGATGCTCCAGGACCTCGGGCGCGTTCGCCTCGACCAGGCGCAGGTTCTCGACGGCCGCGCGCTCGGCACCCAGCATGGTCCGCGCCAGCCCGGCGGTGAACACCTCGATCGCGAGGAAGTCCGCCTCCGGGCGGGAGGCGGCCGCGTGGATGATGGCATGGCCCTGTCCGGACCCGATCTCGACGATGAGCGGCGCATCCCGCCCCCACACCTCGCGCGGATCGATCGCCGCGCCGGGGCGCACGCTGGTGGCCGCGTCGTCGCGCGGTGCCTCCAGCACGTACCGCGGGGCGAGGTCCGTCCAGGCGCGCTCCTGCCCATCGGTCATCCGGCCGTTGCGGCGGACGAAGGACACGGGGCGATCGCGGAACGTGGAAGGGTCGGACACCCCTCCAGGCTAACCACGCGCGCCGACTCCGGTATCGCCGGGTCGCTCAGTCGGTGACGAAGTCGATCAGCTCCTCGACGCGGCCGAGCAGGGCCGGGTCCAGGTCCCGGTAGCTGTGCACGCGCGCCAGGATGCGCTGCCAGGCCATGCCCAGGTCGGCGGGCGTGTCGGACGGCCAGCCCAGCGCGCGGCAGGTCCCGACCTTGATATCGGTTCCCCGCGGAACGTCCGGCCAGCGCGCAATGCCCATCGCTTTGGGGGTGACGCACTGCCAGACGTCCACGTACGGGTGCCCGACGATGCGGACGAAACGCCCGTGCGGTCCGCGGGCCACCGAATCGGCGATCCGCGATTCCTTCGAACCCGGCACGAGGTGATCGACCAGGACCCCGTAGCGGCGCTCCGCGGTCGGGGGCTCGTTCTGGAGCGTCTCGGCGAGCAGGTCGACGCCCTGCAGGTACTCCACGACGACGCCCTCGGCGCGCAGGTCGGCACCCCACACCTTCTCCACCAACTCGGCATCGTGGCGGCCTTCGACGAGGATTCGGCTGGCCCGCGCCACCCGCGCGCGGGCCTCGGGCGCAGCGAACGATCCGGACGCGGTCCGCTTCGCCGTGCGCGGTGCCGCCGCGACCGCCGGTGCGGTCAGCACCACATCGGCACCGTCGACGAGGAATCCGGGGCCGAGCGGGAACAGCCGGCGGCGCCCGTGCCGGTCTTCGAGCTCGACCAGGCCGGAGGCGACTCCGACGACCGCTCCGCAGAACCCGTCCGCGGCGACCTCGACCACGACATCCCGGGCGGCGGCGAGCACCGGAACCGGTCGCCGATGGGTGTCGCGCCATCCGGCTGCGAGCACGTCTGCCGCGTATCGATCGTCCATCAGTCCTCCGAGGACGACACGCTACCTGCGCCGCGCTCCGGGCGGCCGCTCACACGACGAGGTCGCCGAAACCCGTTCCCTCAGTGGACTCTGCGGCCGCGGGCGGCGACCGCTGCGCTGCCGGTCAAGATGAGCAGGAGGCCGACGACGATCGGCCACGCCGCGAGGGTCGGGGCTCCGGATTCCGCCAGCATCCGCGGAGCGGCGCTGGGCTCGGATGCCGCGGGCACGGTCGCGGGGTCCACGCCACCCTCGGGCACCGGGGTCCCCGGCGTCGTCGGGGGGAGGGACTGAAGCGGGGCGTCGACCGGAGGCAGCACGGCGGTGACCCGTGCGGTCTCGTTCCCGGGCCGCATGCAGGACGCCTCCAGCAGCACGCTCGAGAGCGGTCCGGGATCGTTCGCGGCCAGCCATGCGCTGATCCCCCGCAGCTGCCACGCGACCGGCCCGTCGTCGGACCCCGGCACCGTTTCCAGCCTCATCGGCACCTCCACGACGCCGCCGTCCCCGGTCGGACTCTGCAACGTGGAGGCGAGCAGGAGTACTCCGTCGGCCGGACACCCCGCCACCGTGAGGGACCCATGGTCGCCCGGCGCCCGAAGGTCCTCGACGCTCAGGCCGGCCGGAAGGTGCAGGACCAGGTCGATGGGAAGCGGGGCGTCGACCGGAGGCAGCACGGCGGTGACTCGTGCGGTCTCGTTCCCGGGCCGCATGCAGGACGCCTCCAGCAGCACGCTCGAGAGCGGTCCGGGATCGTTCGCGGCCAGCCATGCGCTGATCCCCCGCAGCTGCCACGCGACCGGCCCGTCGTCGGACCCCGGCATGGTCTCCAGCCTCATCGGCACCTCCACGACGCCGCCGTCCCCGGTCGGACTCTGCAACGTGGAGGCGAGCAGGAGTGCTCCGTCGGCCGGACACCCCGCCACCGCGAGGGAGCCATGGTCGCCCGGCGCCCGAAGGTCCTCGACGCTCAGGCCGGCCGGAAGGTGCAGGACCAGGTCGATGGGAGGCGGGGGCGCGGTCTCTGCGGCGGCGGCGGGTGAACCGGTCAGCACCAGCAGCGCCGCGGTGAGCACCGATCCCGACGACGCGACGATGGAAAGTACGGACATGGTCCCCCTCTGTCGAATTCTCAGTATTGCTGATATTCGGCCGTTCGCAGCGGCGCCGGATGGCGTTCCGGTGCGGCCGCAGCTGAGGGAGCGTTCGCGGTCCGAGCACCGGTCCCCGCGCTCGCCTCCCGCCCACGGGTTGCATAGACTCGATGCCCGGGGCCTGCGCCGCGCGTCCCCGAGGAGGGAACGATGCGTGCGCGATGGGCAGTGGCGCTCACGACGGCTCTCACCCTGCTGTTCGCGGGCGCGTCCGGCACCGCGTCGGCGACGGACCCGGTCACACTCGGCGTGGGGTACGTGCTCGATGACGTCGGCGCACTCTCCAGCGCCCAGGCGAACCAGGCTCAGACCCGCCTCGAGCAGCTCAAAGCCGACACCGGGGTCGACCTGTGGGTCGTGTTCGTCGACGAGTTCACCGATCCCACCAGTTCAGAGGATTGGGCGAACACGACCGCTGAGATCAACGGGCTCGGCCCCACGCAGTATCTGCTGGCGGTCGCGACCGAAACCCGTCAGTTCTACATCTCGGGCGACTCCGAAGGCCCGGTGACCTTCGAGCAGCTCGGAACGATCGAGCAGACCGTGCAGCCCCGCCTGGCCGACGAGGACTGGGTGGGCGCCGTCGACACCGCTGCGGCGGGCTTCTCCGACGCTGCCGACGGTGGCTCCGGATCCGGCGCCGGCGGAGGAGGCTTCCCCACGGGTCTGATCATCTTCCTGGTGATCGCCGCGATCGCGGTCGTGGCGATCGTCCTGGTGCTGCGCAACCGGCGCAGAAGGGGACAGGTCGCCGGTGGGGCGGAACCCGCGATCGAACGGATCGACGTCAAGGAGCTCGCCCGCCGTGCGTCATCGGCCCTGGTCCACACCGACGACGCCGTCAAGACGAGTGAGCAGGAGCTCGGTTTCGCCAGGGCTCAGTTCGGCGACGCGGCCACCGTCGAATTCCAGCAGGCGCTGCAGAAGGCGCACGAAAACCTCAACACGGCGTTCACTCTCAAGCAGCAGCTGGATGACACGACCGAGGACACCGACGAGCAGACCCGCGCGTGGAACGCCGAGATCATCCGGCTGTGCGAAGAGGCCAACGCGGGCCTGGACGACAAGGCCGCCGCGTTCGACGAACTGCGCCGGCTCGAGCAGAACGCCCCGGAGGCCCTCGCGCGCGTGAAGACCCAGCGCGATCGGGCCGCGGCATCCATCGAAGAGGCGGCGGCGCACCTGCGTACGCTGTCCGCCGCCTACGCGCCCGAAGCGCTGGCGACCGTTGCCGACAACGCCCAGCAGGCGAGCCAGCGCATCGTATTCGCCGACGAGCAGCTGGCCGCTGCGGATGCCGCGATCGGGGCGGGCAGATCCGGTGAGGCCGCAGTGAGCATCCGTGCCGCAGAGGAATCGGTCGGCCAGGCCGTCCTTCTCGAGGAGGCGATCGACAAGCTCGGCCGGGATCTCGCCGAGGGCGACCGCAGCGCCGCGGAGCTGATCATCGAACTCGAAGGCGACATCGCCACGGCATCCGCCCTTCCCGACACCGACGGGCGCGTCGCGGCGGCGATCGCGGCGACGCGGCAGCAGGTGGACGCGGCCAAGGCGAACCTCGCCTCCTCCGCGCGCCGGCCGCTGCAGGCCCTGCAGAGCCTGGAGGCCGCCAACGCCCAGATCGACGGCGTCGTGGCGGGCGTGCGGGACGCGGCGGCGAAGGCGCAGCGTGCCCGGCAGATGGTGGGCCAGCAGATCATGCAGGCCCAGGCGCAGGTCTCTGCGGCCGAGGATTACATCACCGCGCGACGCGGCGCGATCGGGGCGGCGGCGCGCACGCGACTGGCCGAGGCGGGCGCGGCGCTGGCCCAGGCGCAGCAGCTGCAGTCGGCCGATCCGGAGCAGGCGCTGCAGTACGCGCAGCGCGCCAATCAGCTCGCCGGCCAGGCGATCCAACACGCTCAGACCGACGTCGGCGCATTTCAGGGCGGCGGGATGGGCGGCATGCTCGGCGGACTCGGCGGCGGCAGTCGCGGCGGAGACAGCGGCGGCATGCTCGGCGCGATCCTGGGCGGCATCGTGATCAACTCGATGCTCGGTGGCGGCTCCGGCCGCGGGTCCTCCGGGGGCATGGGCGGCATGCGTGGCGGGGGCGGGCGCAGCCGGATCAGTCCGGGCAGCTTCGGCGGCGGCGGCACCCGCGGTCGCCGAGGGGGTGGTCGCTTCTGAGCACGCCCCGCGCCACGGATTCCCGCAGACTCGTCACACACGTACGTTCCCGAATCATCGATAGGAAGGAAACACGGATGGCAAAGCAGTCCATCTTCGGTCGCATCTCGACCCTCCTGAGGGCGAACATCAACTCGATGCTCGACTCCGCCGAGGACCCTCAGAAGATGCTCGACCAGCTCGTCCGCGACTACTCGAACAGCATCGCCGATGCCGAGGCGGCGATCGCAGAGACGATCGGCAACCTCCGTCTTCTGGAGCGCGACCACGAGGAAGACATCCAGGAAGCCACCGAGTGGGGCAACAAGGCACTCGCTGCCAGCCGGAAGGCCGATCAGCTGCGCGCCGCGGGTTCCACGGCGGACGCGGACAAGTTCGACAACCTGGCCAAGATCGCCCTCCAGCGCCAGATCGGCTCGGAGCGCGAGGCGCGGGCGGTCGAGCCGACGATCGCGTCGCAGAGCGAGGTGGTCGCCAAGCTCAAGGACGGCCTCAACGGCATGAAGCAGAAGCTCGAGCAGCTGCGCAGCAAGCGGAGCGAGCTGCTCGCGCGTGCGAAGACCGCCGAGGCGCAGAACAAGGTCCACGACGCCGTCAAATCCATCGACGTGCTCGATCCGACCAGCGAGCTGGGCCGGTTCGAGGACAAGATCCGTCGGCAGGAGGCGCTCGCTCAGGGCAAGGAGGAGCTGGCTGCTTCCAGTCTGGATGCGCAGTTCAACAGCCTCGAGGACCTGGGCGAGCTCAGCGAGGTGGAAACGCGTCTGGCCGAGTTGAAGTCCGGTGCTCCCGGACAGCAGGCGATCGACGCGCCGACGGCGCCGTAGACGCCGTAAGCAGCAGGAGCGAACGGGCGGATCCCTTCCGGGGCTCCGCCCGTTCTCCGTCAGCGGAAGCAGAGCGTGCGGCGCGTACGCGAGCACGGCGGACCTGCGGGAGGATGAGGACATGGCCCGATTCGTGATCGTCCCGCAGTGGCAGGGATCGCCTTCTTCCCGCGCGATGCAGCTCATCGACGGCGCGCAGGCGATCGCCGGGGATCTGCCCCGCGCCTCCTCCACCACCATCGAGGTGCCACTCGAGGCGGGCGAGACCATCGGAACCGGGGTGCAGCGCTACAGCACGCTGCGCCGCACCCGGGATCAGGTCGACCTCGAACTCGCGCCCCATTCCGAGCCGGTCATGCTCATCGGCGGCGACTGCGGGATCGCGGTCGGCGGTGTCGGGCACGCCGTGCGGCGGCATCCCGAGCTGGCCGTGGTGTGGCTGGACGCGCACCCGGATCTGCATGCTCCGGACTCCTCACCGTCCGGGGCGTTCAGCGGCATGACCTTGCGCGCGATCTTGGGCGAGGGCGCGGACGGCCTCGGCCTGGCATCCGGTGACGTACCGGCCGCTCGCGTCGTGATCGCGGGCGCGCGGCAGTACGAGCCCGCCGAGGAGGTCGCCGTCGCGGATCTCGGACTGCGCACGCTGGATGCTGCGACCCTCAGCCGGCACGGTGCCCTCGCGGAGGCGGTCACGGCGACCGGAGCGACGGCCGTCTACATCCACGTCGACCTGGACGTCCTGGACCCGGCGGCGATGGCCGGCGTGACGGCGTCGGTACCGTTCGGCGTCCCGCTCGCGGACCTGCTCGGGTCGATCGCGGAGGTGCGCGCCGCACTGCCGCTCGCCGGATCGAGCATCACCGGCTTCGCCCCGCCCTCGCCGACGGCGGCGGTCGAGGACCTCGGCACGATCCTGAGAATCGTCGGGGCCCTGGCGTGAGCCCGATCCCGAGCCCTCCGGCCGGATGGCGCGCGGAGGCCGATCGCGCCGTCGCGCGAGGCAGGCGCCTGGATCGGTTCCTGCCGTTCCTCGACTCGCCCGTCAGCCACGCCGGCTACCTCTACGGCACTGTGGTGGGCTGGATCTGGGGGGCGATGTGGAGCACCGGGCGCATCGAACGACGCGCAGGACTGTGGGTGTTCCGCGGGCTGCCGCGCTGGGCCTACCGCCGAGGCGGGGTGTGCGTGGGCGGGTGCTACCTGACCGGGGATGCGCCGGTCACCGAGCGGGTGCTCGCCCACGAGGCGGTCCACGCGCGCCAGTGGCGCACCTACGGATTCCTGATGCCCCTGCTGTACCTGCTGGCCGGGCGCGACCCGCTGCGCAACCGGTTCGAGATCGAAGCGGGGCTGGAGGACGGCAACTACGTGCCCCGTTCCCGGCCCGGCCGGTCATCCCCCGCCTGAGCCGGCCGATTCACGCGCCGGCGGCCCGACCCACGCGCAGCACCTGACGGCCGAGGACGATCACGACCGCCAGCGGGAATGCGATCCAGAACGCGTTCGGAAGCACCGCGACCATGAGGAAGCCGACGAGGTCGCCGCGCTCGAGCGACTGCCGCGTCATCTCCAGACCGCTGGAGATCTCCACCAGGAAATAGATCACGGTCTTCCAGAAGGTCGCGACCGTCACGACCAGAGCGACCACGACGCCCGACCAGCGCCTCGCGTGCGCCAGGGCCCACACGATGACGATGACCTCGAGCAGGTTCGCCCAGCTCTGCGCACTGCCGAACGCGTCGAACTGCGCATAGCGGTGGTCGAATGATCCGTAGAACACATGGCCAGGCCACATCGCCGCCAGCGGGCCGCCCTCGTGCGACAGCGGGCCGAGCAGGACGTAGCACGCGTCGTAGGTCTGGATGATCGCTGAGACCGTGAGCCAGACGATCACCCACCTGGGGAGGCGCAGGTCGCGCGGATCGACGCGGACGGGAGCGGGGATGGGCGGAACTGCCGTCATGCCGCGAGTGTAGCGACGGTGCGCCAGTGGCAGCGGCGCCGCGCTGCGAAGCTCCGGGGCTCAGCGCGCGGTGGCCAGCCCGAAGCGCTCCGGCGTGTGGATGCTGTCCGCTGCGACGCCGTTGCGGTCGGTCAGGTGGTCCACGATGTCGGCCGTTCCGAGGTAGCCGCCCAGCAGGAAGATCCGCGTGTGGTCATCGTCCGTGCAGAGCATCTCGTCGGCCCATGCCGTCACCGCACGCGCCAAGGCCTGTCCCGGCGTGCAGGCCCGACCCGACCCCGGTGACCCGGTGCGCGCGGCGCGATCAAGCCACGTCACCACCATTCGGCTGGGCACGTGCAGGTCGTCCTGTCCGTCGCCACCGAACCAGGACGCGTCCGGAACCTCGATGAACACGCGGCCGGTCGAGCAGATCGGTAGCGTGGCAAGCAGAGCCTCCAGCTCGGCGAGCGAGGACTCGTCCGCCGTGATCAAATGCTGGACGCGCGTGTGCCGCGAGGCGCGGCAGGCGGCGGCGTTGTGCTCGGTGCTGGAGATCATGGCACCTTCACTATACCCCTGGGCAAGGGTTGCCTAACCTTGGTTGCGGGCGAACCTGGCGGCGCCGGGACGGTCAGTCCGCGCGCAGGAGCACCCGGCGCAGCTCGGTCAGCTCCCCTTCGCTCAGCCCGTGCGCCAAGAGGTAGTCGGCTGCCGACCCGTACCCGGCCATGACGCGGGACAGCAGCGTCCGCATGACCGGCGCCGGTGACCGCGTCGCGAGATCTTCGAGGTGGACCGCCTCGGGGTGCAGGCGCCGCAGGAGCTGGACGACGTGCCGGTTGCGCCATTGCGGCAGAAGACCCTCGGTGCGGGCGTAGTCCGCGACGATCGCGTCCTCATCCACGCCCGCCGCGGCCAGGGCGAGCGCCACCGTGACGCCGGTGCGGTCCTTCCCGACGGTGCAGTGCACCAGCACCGGCTGATCGGCGACGATGCCGCGCACCACATCGACCACACGGGTCGAGGAGTCCTCGACCAGTCGCCGGTACATCTCATCCAGCGAGATGTCCTCCTCGAACATCGATGCCACCGAGCCGAGGAACAGCGGCACCCGCTGGGTGCGCAGCGTCAGGCCCCCGAGCCGGCTGGGCGCGTGCACGACCTCGTCATCCGCGCGCAGGTCGATGATGCGACGGATGCCGAGTCCGCCCAGCGCGATCACGCCGTCGTCCTCGAGACCGGCCAGGTTCCCCGAGCGGTAGAGGACTCCGGAGCGGGTGCGCGCAGCGCCCGCCGGAAGACCTCCGACGTCGCGGAAGTTGACGGCGCCACGGACGACCGGATCGGCGGGTGCGCTCACCACACCGCGCCGGACGCGGCGTCGCGGTCCTCCCCCGCCATGTCCTCGCGGGACGGAACACTGTACCGGCCGGCGATGGCGACGCGGTTGAAGGCGTTGATCGCGACCAGGATCCAGCTCAAGGCGACGTACTCGCTCTCGGTGAGGATGCCACCGACGCGGTTGTAGACCTCGTCCGGGATGCCCTCGTCCGAAACGAACGTGAACGACTCCGCCAGCTCGAGTCCGGCCCGCTCGCGTTCGGTGAACACGCCGGACTCACGCCACACCGGCAGCTGCGCGATGGTGTCGGCGGTGACCCCGGCCTTCTCGGCCCGTTCCAGATGCACCCGGACGCAGTACGCGCAACCGTTCAGCTGCGACACGTGGATCTGCACGAGCTCCCGGAGGCGCGCATCGATCCCCGCATCATCGGCGATCCCGCCGACGGTCTTGGAGAACGCGGACAAGGTCTTGTACGCCTCCGGTGCCGACTTGGAGAGGTGTACCCGCGCCAGTTCGCTCATGCGTTCAGCCTACTCAGCGGCACCGAGCACACGGGAAGGGCACAATGACATGGTGAGCGAACCCATCGACGAGTTCTCCTTCCTGCCCGAGCAGGCCGCCGACGCCGGGATCGCGGCGCAGATCCCCCCCGCCGAGCGGCTGGAGCTGGCCCTCGCAGACGGCCGCACGCTGAGCGCGGTGCGCTACGGCGAGGCGCCTCCGGTCCTGACCTTCCTGCACGGCGCCGGTCTGAACGCGCACACCTGGGACACGACGATCCTCGCGCTCGGCATGCCCGCTCTCGCGATCGACCTGCCCGGCCACGGCGACTCCTCATGGCGCGCCGACTTCGCCTACACGGGTCGCGTCCTGGCCCCCGATGTCGTCGCCGCCCTCGAGGCGTGGACCGATGCCCCGCAGATCCTGGTCGGCCACTCGCTCGGCGGGCTCACCGCAGCGGCCGTCGCGGCATCCCGCCCCGATCTGGTCAGACAGCTGGTGATCCTCGACATCACCCCGGGCGTGAACCCGAACGCCGGGCCCGCCCAGATCCGGGACTTCTTCGCCGGACCCGTCGACTGGTCATCGCGCGATGAGCTCGTGGACCGCGCGATGGCGTTCGGCCTCGGCGGCACCCGCCGCGCGGCCGAGCGCGGGGTCTACTTCAATTCGCGCGTCCGGGCGGACGGACGGGTGGAATGGAAGCACCATTTCGCCCACCTCGCAGCGGCGCCGGCGGACCGGCCGGCATCCCCGGATGCCGCATCCGGCGCGGCCGCGTCTGCTCAGCCGGCCACGTCGGATGCCGTCTCGGCGGTGCTGTCCGCGACCGGCTGGGACGACCTGGCCGAGGTTCGCGCGCCGATCGCCCTGCTGCGCGGCGACCACGGCTACGTCACCGACCAGGACGCCGCGGAATTCGCGGAGCGCGTTCCCGCGGCATCCCTGACTGTCCTGCCTTCGGGCCACAATCTGCAGGAAGAGGTCCCGGTTGGGCTGGCCGAGCACCTGCGGACCATCGCGGGGAAGGGTTAACACTTGTATTGCGTTCCGCGTAACGGGCACGCCCCCTGGTTCGCCGGTTCTCTAGGCTGGACTACCGGACCGACCTGATTCCCGCAGAGTCGCCCGCTCCCGGCATCCGAGCACCAATCGGATGCTCCTCCGAAAGGACCCCCATGCTCCGCCGCACCACCCTTGCCGCCACCGCCCTCCTCGCCGCAGGAGCGCTGCTGCTCTCGGCGTGCACCAGTGGCAGTGCGACGCCCGAGCCGACCACCTCGAGCGCACCCGACCCGGATGCGTCCGCGGTGATCCGGCTGGTGCTCGAGCCGGGCAACCTGGACATCCGTGAGACGGCGGGCGCCGCGCTGGATCAGATCCTGGTGGACAACATCTATCAGGGGCTGATCTCCCGCACCGCCGAGCAGGACATCGTCCCGGCGCTGGCGGAGGAGTGGGATGTGTCGCCGGACGGTCTGACCTATACGTTCACGCTGCGCGAGGGGGTCACCTTCCACGACGGCCAGGCGCTGACCCCGCAGGATGTGGTGTGGACGCTGACGACCCGCAAGAACACCCCGGAGTGGAGCGACTCGCGGCGGCTGGCGAACGTGGCCACCATCGCCGCGGACGGCCAGAACGTCGTGCTGACGCTGAGCGCACCGGATTCCAGCCTGCTGTGGAACCTCACCGGGCGGGCCGGTCTCATCCTCAAGGAGGGTGACACCGTCGACTACCAGACCAAGGCCAACGGCACCGGCCCGTTCACGCTGGCCGGCTGGCGCCAGGGCGACAGCATCACGTTCGCCCGCAACGAGGCCTACTGGGGCGACAAAGCGCAGGTCGCCGAGGTCGTCTTCGACTACATCCCCGACAACCAGGCCGCGCTGAACGCCGCCCTGGCCGGTGAGGTCGACGCGGTGACCGGGTTCGACGCGAATCTGCAGGAGCAGGTCGAGGCCACCGGCGCGTTCGCCCTGGTCACCGGCCCGTCCACCGACAAGGGCACGCTGGCGTTCAATCAGACCTCGGGGCCGCTCGCCGACAAGCGGGTGCGTCAGGCGATCCGCCAGGCCATCGACCACGACGCGTTCGTCGAGGCGCTCGCCTCCGGCGAGACGATGTACGGTCCCATCCCTTCCCTCGATCCGGGCTTCGAGGACCTCGCCGACGTCGCCCCGTACGACCCGGACGCCGCGCGGGACCTGCTGGCCGAGGCCGGCGCCGAGGACATCACGCTGGAGCTGACCATCCCCAGCTTCTACTCCACCACCATCCCGCAGATCCTGGTGTCGGACCTGAACGAGGTGGGCATCACGCTCGAGGTCAATTCGGTCGACTTCCCCACCTGGCTCAACGACGTCTACATCAACCAGGACTACGACCTGAGCTTCGTGCTGCACACCGAAGCACGCGACTTCGAGAACTGGGCCGATCCGGACTACTACTTCACCTACGACAACCCCGAGGTGCAGGCCCTGTTCACGCAGTCCCTGGCCGCCACCGACGAAGGCGCCGCCGCAGAACTGCTCGCGGATGCCGCGCGCATCGTCTCTGAGGACGCCGCCGCCGACTGGCTCTACAACGGCGCCTCGGTCGTCGCGGTGGGCACTAACATCACGGGTATGCCGTCGGTCAACGTCAACGAGCGCCTCAACCTCGCAGAGCTCGCCAAGAGCAACGGGTGATCCGCTACACGCTGACGCGGCTGGCCCTGCTCCTGCTCGGTCTTCTCGTCGCCAGCGTGCTGATCTTCCTGACCCTGCGAGTGCTTCCCGGTGACATCGCGCAGCTCATCGCCGGCACCAACAGCACGCCGGAGCAGATCGAGGGGATCCGGGAACGCCTCGGGCTGAACCAGGCGCTGCCCGTTCAGTACCTGGACTGGATCGGCGGAGTGTTCCGCGGGGATCTCGGCTCCTCGCTGCTGACCGGCTCCAGCGTGACGGCGGAGCTGGCCGAGAAGGCGCAGGTGACGGTCCCGCTCGGCATCCTCTCCATGACGATCGCGCTGCTGTTCAGCCTGCCGCTCGGTGTCCTCTCCGCGATGCGCCGCGGCCGCGCGGCGGGCACGGCGCTGAGCGTCGGCGCGCAGGCGCTGGCCGCAGTCCCGGTGGTGTGGGCCGGCATGATGCTCGTGGTCGTCTTCGCGGTGTGGCTGGGCTGGCTGCCCGCGCAGGGCTTTCCGCGCGCCGGGTGGCACGATCCCGCTGCCGCGCTGCGCTCGCTCCTGCTGCCTGCGCTGACGATCGGCATCGTGGAGGGAGCAATGCTGATGCGCTTCGTGCGCAGCGCGACGATGCAGGCGATCGGTCAGGACTATGTCCGCACCGCGGCCGCGAAAGGGCTGACGCGCAACGCCGCCCTCATCCGGCACGGCCTGCCCAACGTCGGGCTGTCCGTCGTCACCGTGCTGGGCCTGCAGGTGGCCGGGATCATCGTCGGCGCGGTCGTCATCGAGCAGCTGTTCACGCTGCCCGGAGTGGGCAGGATGCTGGTGGACGACGTGAGCAGACGCGACCTGCCGAAGGTCCAGGGCGAGCTGCTCGTGCTGACCGGGTTCGTCCTGGTCGTCGGATTCCTCGTCGACCTGGTGCACCGCGTCCTTGACCCGCGGCAACGGGAGGCGACATGACCGCGGTCAGCCCAGGCGCGCACGCCGGACGCTGGAGGTGGCTACGTCGATTGTGGGCACTGTCCACCGGCCGGTTCGGTCTGGTCGTGGTCGCGGTGGTTGCCCTGACGGCGCTCGTGGCGCTGTTCTGGACGCCCTTCGACCCGCGCCAGGTGGAGATCGCGAACCGGTGGGCGCTGCCGGGCTGGCCGCACCTGATGGGAACCGACGGGTCCGGCCGCGACATCCTGAGCCTGCTCATGGCGGGTTCGCGCACGACCGTGGTCGTCGCAGTAGGAGCCGGCGTGATCGCGACCCTCATCGGCATCGCTCTGGCCGGGCTCGGTGCCCTGACCGCGCGGTGGATCCGCGAGTCGGTCGCGGTGCTGGTGGACATCCTGATCGCATTCCCGGTGCTGATCATCGCCATGATGATCAGCGCGGTGTGGGGCGGATCGCTGGCCGTGGTGATCTGGTCGGTCGGAATCGGCTTCGGCGTCAACATCGCGCGCGTGACCCGACCCGAGCTGCGCCGCGTGCTGCACAGCGACTTCGTGCTGGCCGGGCGGGCCTCCGGGCTCTCCCCCCTGCAGAATCTGTGGCGTCATCTGCTGCCCAACGTCGCCCCGGTCTTCATCGTCCAGCTGTCCTGGGGCATGGCGGTCGCGGTGCTCGCCGAGGCGGGTCTGTCCTACCTCGGTTTCGGCGCCCCGGTCACAGAGCCGTCCTGGGGTCTGCTGCTGGCCGAGCTGCAGCAGTACATCACGGTCTATCCGCTGTCGGTGCTGTGGCCGGGGTTGGCGATCACCTTCACGGTCCTCGGGTTGAATCTGCTCGGTGATGCGCTGCGGGAGGCCACCGACCCGACGCTCTCGCGCGGCCGAGACCCGCTGCACCCGCCACGCGGGGCGATCCGGCACGTCCCGGAGGTGGTCGCGTGAGCCTCGAAGTGACGGATCTGAGCGTCGACATCGACGGCCGCCGGGTCGTCGACGGCGTGTCCTTCGCGGTGCCCGACGGCGCGCGGGTGGGTTTGATCGGCGAGTCCGGATCAGGCAAGTCCCTGACCGCCCTTGCGATCCTCGGCCTGTTGCCCGACGGCGCGGAGGCCGGTGGCAGCGTCCGCTGGAACGGGCGGGAACTGATCGGCATGACCGACCGCGAGCTCGCGACGCTGCGCGGCGATGAGATCGGCATCGTGTTCCAGGAACCGCGCACCGCGCTGAACCCGATCCGCACGATCGGTCGTCAGATCGCCGAGTCGGTCCGCATCCACGAGGGCCTGTCGCGTACGCAGGCCCGCGCGAGGGCGATCGCCGAAGCATCCCGCGTCGCCCTGCCTGATCCGGAGCGCATCGTCGCCCGCTACCCGCACCAGCTCTCCGGCGGTCAGCGTCAGCGTGCCGCGATCGCGATGGCGCTCGCCTGCCGGCCGCGCCTGCTGATCGCGGATGAGCCGACCACGGCGCTGGATGTGACCATCCAGTCCGAGATCCTCGAGCTGATGCTCTCGCTCGTGCAGGACGACGGCATGTCGCTGGTCTTCATCACGCACGACCTCGCGGTACTGTCCCAGATCGCGACGCACGGGGTCGTGCTCGAGCACGGCCGCGTCGTGGAGACCGCGCCCATCTCGACGCTGCTGAGCGCGCCCTCCTCCCCCGTCACGCAGGGGCTGCTGCGGGATGCGACCGCCACGCTCTGGCGCCCCGGGGGTGTGCGATGACGCAGTTCCTGGTGCGCGCCCGCGGGCTGACGCGCCGCTATCCGGTCCCGCGGCAGAGCATGTTCGAGCGCACGACGTACACGACCGCGCTGGCGGATGCGGATCTGGACGTGCGCGCCGGATCGGCTCTCGGCATCATCGGCGAGTCCGGGTCTGGCAAGTCCACCCTGGTGCGGCTGCTGCTTGCGCTGGATGTCCCGACCGCGGGCACCGTCGAGTTCGACGGCAGACCGGTGGATGCCGCAGCCAGCGCCCATTCGCTGCACTGGCTGCGCCGCGAGACCGGCGTCGTGTTCCAGGATCCGTATGCGTCGCTGGACCCGCGGATGAGCGTCGGACGCATCATCGGCGAACCGCTCTGGGCGCTGGGCATCGAGGGTGACCGCCGCGCACGCGTGCGGGAGGTGCTCGAAGAGGTCGGGCTGGAGCCGGAGATGGCCGAGCGGTTCCCGCACGAGTTCTCCGGTGGCCAGCGTCAGCGGATCGCGATCGCGCGGGCGGTCGTGCACCGGCCCAAGCTCCTGGTCGGCGACGAGCCGCTCTCGGCCCTGGATGTGACCGTCCGCGCCCAGATCCTCGAGCTGCTGCGCGAGCTGCGTGTGCGCGACCGGCTGACCCTCGTGCTGGTCTCGCACGATATCGGCGTGGTGCAGAACCTCTGCGACGAAGTGATCGTGATGAAGGACGGCCGCATCGTGGAGGAGGGCCCGACCGAAAAGGTCCTGATGCAGCCGCAGGTCGCCTATACGCGGCGCCTGCTCGCGTCGATCCCGGTCATCGAGCCGGGCTCGTCCTGACCACCGCGGGTAGGGCCCGCTCCGCCCTCGGCTCTCCTGTCACGAACCGCAGGCCCGCGCGGCGCGTCGTGACAGGCGAGCAGGCAGTCAGCACCTGTCGGCCAGCTCCCCCGTCACGAACCGCCGACCCGCCCAGAGCGTCGTGACAGGCAAGCAGGAGTCGGCGGCCGTCAGTCAGCTCCCCCGTCACGAACCGCAGGCCCGCCCCGCGCGTCGTGACAGGCGAGCAGGAGTCGGCGGCTGTGCGTCGCTTCCTACACAGGGGCCCCGCCGCACCCGCGATCCACGAAACCGCGCGGACTGGACAGCGCGCGGTCCGGAGGCGGACACCCTGGGCGGATGCGTGAACCTACATTGCCGGCCAGCCTCGGCGCTCATTTCAGCGTCGCTGCCGCGATCCGCGCCGGCGTGCCTGCCTCGCGCCTCAGAAGAACGGATCTGCACAGACCCTTCCACGGTGTCCGCGCCCGCCCCGACCCGGGCGACGATGAGTTCGACCGATTCGGCCGGCCCCTCGGTCCGGCCGAACGCGATCACCTGCGCCTTGCCCGCGAGTACGCCGAGTGGATGGCCGACGGACACTTCTTCAGCCACCTCACCGCCGCGGTCATCTGGGGACTCCCCGTTCCGCGGTCGCTGGTGGAGCGTCCGGAGGTCGATGTCGCCGTGTTCCCGCCGCTGCGCCTTCCGCGGAGCCGGGGCGTTCGTGGTCACGAGACCACGCCGCGGTTGACCACGATCCGTCGTGATGCACGAACCGGGCTGCTCGTCGCATCTCCGGCCTCGACGTGGGCGATGCTCGGTGCGACGTTTCGCGATCCCTACGACCTCGTTGCGGCCGGCGACGCTGCCATCCGGGACTGGCGGGTGCCCTCACCACTGGCCACGCTCGCCGAACTCGAGGCAGCCGTTCGATCCGGACGCCGGGTGGGCATCCCCGCGCTCCGCGCTGCCCTGCCGCAGCTACGCACGCGCTCCGCTTCGCGGCCGGAGACCGTGGCTCGACTGACACTCGTGAGCGCGCTCCTGCCCGAGCCTGAGCTGAACGTCGACGTTCTCGAGGCGGGTGTGCGGCTGGCATGCGTGGATCTGGCCTACCCGGACCTGAAGATCGGGATCGAGTACGAGGGCGAACACCACCTCCTCGACCCGGAACAGTGGGCACACGACATCCTGCGCTACGAGCGGCTCGCGGCGGCGGGCTGGCAGGTGATCCGGGTGACGAAGGCGGAACTGTTCGCGCATCCCAGCACGTTCATCGCCCGCGTGCGCGCAGCGATCGCGCAGCGGTCCTGACCCGGCGCCCGTTCGCTCGCCCGTCACGAACTGCCAGCCCGCCCGGCGTGTCATGACAGGCGAGCGGGGCGGCGACGCGACAGGCGAGCAGGGCGGCGAGGCGACAGGCGAGCGGGGCGGCGACGCGACAGGCGAGCAGCGCGGCGACGCGCGAGGGGCGCGGCATCCGGTCTGCGTGTCGGGCGCGAGGGTTAGCCTCGAACCATGACGCACGCGATCGTCCCTCCGTATCTGCTTGCCAGGATCGCCGCGGTGCAGGAGCCCGCGTGGGCGCGTGCCGCCGAGGCCGCGCGGAGCACGCTGGAGACCCCGCGCGAGTACCGGCCGGTCCGCTCCCGTCTGCGCATATCGATCGGCGAGCCGGGAACACTCGTCGTGGAGAGCGGACCGGCACCCGACCGCACGGTCTCCGACGCGCAGAACCGCGAGCAGCTGCCCGGTGTCCGCGTGCGCGGCGAGGACGACCCGCCGAGCGGCGACGTCGCCGTCGATGAGGCCTTCGACGGGCTCGGGGCCACGTTCGACTTCTTCTGGGATGCCTATGGCCGCAGCAGCATCGACGGCGCCGGCAGTCCGCTGCTGGCGACCGTGCACTACGGCCGCGACTACGACAACGCCTTCTGGAACGGCGAGCGGATGGTGTTCGGCGACGGCGACGGCGAGGTGTTCGTCGGATTCACCGGCTCACTGTCCGTGATCGCGCACGAGCTCACGCACGGGATGACCGAGCACGAGGTCGGCCTGGTCTACGAGGGCCAGTCGGGGGCGCTGAACGAGTCCGTGTCCGACGTCTTCGGCGCGCTCGCCGAGCAGCACTCCCTGGGGCAGACGGTCGAGCAGGGCTCCTGGCTGATCGGCGCGGGCATCTTCACCGCGGCCGTGCAGGGAGTCGCGCTGCGCTCGCTGGCCGCACCCGGAACGGCGTATGACGATGACGTCCTCGGCCGTGACCCGCAGCCGGCGCATATGGACGGGTACGTGCAGACCAGTGACGACAACGGCGGCGTGCACATAAATTCCGGCATCCCCAACCATGCGTTCTACCTCGCAGCCCGAGCCCTCGGCGGCCGCGCCTGGGAGCGGGCTGGGCTGATCTGGTACCGCGCCCTCACCTCCGGGTCGCTGTCCTCGACGGCGGACTTCACGGCCTTCGCCGCCGCCACCCTGGCCGCGGCCGAGGCGGAGTACGGTGAGGACTCGGAGGAGGTCGATGCGGTCCGAGCGGGCTGGACGGGCGTCGGTGTGCGGAATGGACGAAGCGGCGGAATCGCCTGAGAGCGCGGGCGCCGAGGCGGCGAACCACAGCGGGGATCACGGCGGGACGGCGATCGCCGTCACCGTGACGCGGACCGGGGGATTCGCCGGACTGCGGCGGACGTGGCGCGCGCAGCCCGACGCCGACGCCGCGCCGCAGTGGATCGCGCTCATCGACGAATGCCCGTGGGATGCCGCGACTCCGGGCCGCGCGCTGCCCCCGAGTGGCGCGGATCGCTTCGTATGGCACGTGGACGCCCGCTGCGGCGACGCGGAGCGTGCGGCGGCGCTGGCCGATCCCGAAGTGCAGGGGCCGTGGCGCGACCTCATCGACGCGGTGCGGTCGGCCGCGCGGTCGCCCGCCCGCCCTTAGCGCCCACGACCGCCCCCGGCGACCCATCGCCGCGCCGGTCCCGGACGCCGGTCACCGCCGGAAGAGGCTCTTCTTCTTCGGGGGTTTGAGGTGCTTCTGCATGTAGATCGTCCCCAGCCACCGGCCGAACTTGAAGCCCACCCGTCCCATGCGTCCGACCTCGACGAAGCCCAGTTTCTCGTGCAGGGCGATGGATGCCTCAGCGCCCTTGTCGCTGATCACCGCCACAATCTCGCGGATCCCGGCCGCCTCGCAGGCTTCGATGAGCGCCTGCAGGAGCGCACGGCCCAGGCCTTTGCCCGCCGCGGCATGCCCGAGGTAGATCGAGTTCTCCACCGAGTAGCGGTACGCGGACTTGCTCGACATCGGCTGCACCAGCGCGTACCCGAGGATCTGGCCGGACGGCGACTGTGCGACCAGGAAGGGGAGCTTGAGTTTGGCCAGGTACGCGGCCTTGTCCCGCCACTGGGCCAACGTCCACTTCTTCTCGTCGAAGGTGACCACGGAGTTGGTCACGTAGTAGTTGTAGATCTCCCGGATGTCGGGGATGTCGCGGTCCTCGACCGGCCGGATCGTGAAGGAGAATTCCGGCTCCGGCGCGGGGAGTCTGCGCAGGTGGCGCGGCAGCCTGCGACGGTCGCGGTCGTATTCCTCCTCCAGCATGCCGACAGCCTACGCTCAGCCCGGCAGTCGCCAGTCGATGGGTTCGGCACCCTGCTGGACAAGCATGTCGTTCGCCCGCGAGAACGGCCGCGACCCGAAGAAGCCGCGGTTCGCCGACAGCGGAGACGGGTGCGGCGATTCGACGATCGGGGTGGTTCCCAGCAGCGGGCGCAGGTTACCGGCATCCCGCCCCCACAGGATCGCCACCAGCGGCCCTCCGCGGGCGACCAGTTCGCGAATGGCGTGCTCGGTGACCTTCTCCCACCCCCACCCGCGGTGGGATGCCGGTGCTCCGGGTGCGACGGTCAGCACGCGGTTCAGCAGCACAACGCCCTGATCGCTCCACCCGGACAGGTCCCCGTGGGGCGCGGGCGGGAACCCGAGGTCCTCGTTCAGCTCCCGGTAGATGTTCGACAGGCTCCGCGGAAGCGGCCGCACGTGCTTGTCCACGGCGAAGGACAGGCCGATCGGATGACCCGGCGTCGGGTACGGATCCTGGCCGACGATGAGCACCTTCGCGCCGGCCAGCGGGCGCTGGAAGGCGCGCAGCACATGGTCACCGGCGGGCAGGTAGCCGCGACCGGCGGCGGTTTCCGCACGCAGACGCTCCCCCAGTTCCGCGATCACCGGCGCGACGGGAGCCAGCGCCCCCGCCCACCCGGCATCGATCAGGCCGGCGTCGGCGAGTTGCGTCAGTGACCGGGGCATCCCTCAGGCTCCTGGTTCGTCTCGGCGTGAGGCGGTCAGACCTCGGCGTTGCGCACCCGGAGCGGACCGCGCGCGAGCAGGTGCTGCGCGGACTGCGCCACCGGGCGCATCGTGATCAGATCCAGGTTCACGTGACCGGGCGCGTTCAGCGCGTAGGCGATGACGTCTGCGACATCTTCGGCGGTGAGCGGGTTCGCCACGCCCTCGTAGACCCGCTCGGCAGCATACTGGTCACCGCCCAGCCGGTTGAGGGTGAACTCCTCGGTGAACACCATGCCCGGCGCGACCTCGATCACGCGGATCGGCTCCCCGTTCAGCTCGAGTCTGAGCGCGTGCGCGAGCATCGCCTCGCCCGCTTTGGCCGCGTTGTATCCGGAGCCGCCCGGGTAGGCCGTCACCGCTGCGGTGGAGGTCACGAAGAGGGTGTCGGCATGGCCGTCGGATGCCGCGGCCGCACGCAGCTGAGGAAGCAGCGCCGCCACGAGGCGCTGGGCGGACAGCACGTTCGCCTCGAACATCCACTGCCAGTCGGCGGGACGAGCGTCCTCGACCCGCTCGGTGCCGCGTGCCCCGCCCGCGACGTGGACCAGCGCGTGGACGGGTCCGGTGTCGGCCAGCCACAGGGCGAGCGCATCGACGTCTTCCTGCCGGGTCAGATCCGCCGCGAACGCGACCACGCCGGTCGCCTCCTCCAGCGCCTGCAGACGGTCGGCACGTCGCGCGACGCCAACGACGTCCCATCCGCCGGCGCGGAGCGCGCGCGCGGCGGCCTCACCGATCCCCGAACTCGCCCCGGTCACCACTGCACGTCGCGTCGCCATGCGACAACGCTACCCAGGTTCGCGTCGCCTTCAGCACCGCGCCTGCCGGTCTGCGGGTGTCGCCGCCGCGCTGCGGGGTGTTACGTCACATTTCCCCTTCGTTGTCGACGAACACGAGACTGCCTAGTCTCGGTTCAGGCCGCGGTGTCCGCCGCCGCCGCCCGACAGACCCGCAGGAGTACGCACATGTCCGCACCCGAGAACTGGCGTTTCGAGACCAAGCAGATCCACTCCGGCGCCCAGCCCGACCCGGTGACCAAAGCCCGCGCCACCCCCATCTACCAGACGACCTCCTACGTCTTCGACAACACCACGCACGCCGCCAACCTCTTCGCGCTGGCGGAGTTCGGGAACATCTACACGCGCATCCAGAACCCGACGCAGGATGTCGTCGAGCAGCGCGTCGCAGCTCTCGAGGGTGGCACCGGCGCCCTCCTCGTCGCCAGCGGCCAGGCGGCCGAGACGTTCGCGGTGCTGAACATCGCCGAGGCGGGAGATCACATCGTCTCCTCCAGCTCGATCTACGGCGGCACGTACAACCTGTTCAAGTACACGCTGAAGAAGCTCGGGATCGACGTCACGTTCGTCGAGAACCAGGACGATGCGGAGGAGTGGCGCGCGGCCGTCCGGCCGAACACCAAGCTGTTCTTCGCCGAGACGATCGGCAACCCGAAGATCAACATCCTCGACATCCGCCTGGTGGCCGACGTCGCGCATGCGAACGGCGTCCCCCTCATCGTGGACAACACGATCGCCACCCCGTACCTGATCAAGCCCTTCGAGTTCGGTGCGGACATCATCGTGCACTCGGCCACGAAGTTCCTGGGCGGCCACGGCACCGTCATCGGCGGCGTCATCGTCGACGGCGGCACGTTCGAGTGGTCCAAGAACGTCGACAAGTTCCCCGGCCTGACCGTTCCGGATCCCAGCTATCACGGCGCCAGCTACACCGCGGCGGTCGGAGACAGCCTGGCGTATATCATCAAGGCCCGTGTGCAGCTGCTGCGCGACCTCGGTGCCGCCATCTCCCCGCAGAGCGCATGGCTGCTGATCCAGGGCATCGAGACACTGTCGCTGCGGATCGAACGCCACGTGCAGAACGCTCAGGAGACCGCCGAGTGGCTGGAGGATCACCCCGACGTCGCCTCGGTCAACTACTCGGGCCTGCCCAGTTCACCCTGGTATGCCAAGGCCAACGAGTACGCCCCCAAGGGCGTGGGCGCCGTGTTGTCCTTCGAGCTGAAGGGCGGTGTCGAGGCGGGCCGTGAGTTCGTGAACACATTGACCCTGTTCAGTCACCTCGCGAACATCGGCGACGTCCGCTCGCTGGTGATCCACCCCGCCTCCACCACGCACTCGCAGCTCACCCCCGAGCAGCAGCTCACCAGCGGCGTCACACCGGGCCTGGTGCGTCTGTCGCTCGGACTGGAGAACATCGACGACCTCAAGGCCGACCTCGAGCAGGCGCTGGCCGCTGCGCGCCGGGTCAGCGAGGCCGCTCGCGCCTGAGCGCTGCGTTCCGCATCCGAACGCCCGGTCACCTCATGGCCGGGCGTTCGGTCGTCCGGCCACGCTCTCAGGCGTCGTCCCACCATCGCAGGACGCGCATCGCCCGCAGCGTGACCCACCGGCTCGGGAACCCCTCGTGCTCGCCCTCCATCGCGAACGCGGTGGGACCCTGGTGGGTCTGCTCCAGCTTCCACAGCCCGAACGGGAGCTGCTTGCCGCGGACGAGCTCGACGGCCTCCGCGCAGCGCGGGTCGCGCTCGGAATGCGCCCGACGGAGGTAGTCGAGCCCACGCAGCACGTCGTAGTACCACCGGGTCGGGAAGGACGGCATCGTGAACCGGGGGTCGATCGTCTCCCCGGTGGATGCGCGTCGGAACAGACGCCGCTCCAGCAGGTACTCGTCCCCCTTCGCGCGCGCTGCCGCCGCAGCATCCGAGCCGCCGGTCGCCTGCTCCCACGCCCACAGCCCCTCGAGCACGCAGACGGTGGAGTGGAACGACGAGCGGCTCGTGCCGTCCTCGTCCCAGCAGTTCCACCCGCCGTCGGGCAGCTGACCGGCCAGCAGCGTCTCGACGATGCGCGCCCCGTCCTGCCCGAAGTACGCGGCGTTCGCAAGCGCTCCGCCGTTGACGCACGGCTCGACCTCGCCGTCGAAGTATCGCTGACCGTCATGGTCCCAGCGCACGTTCTCCCGGACCAGGGTGATCGCCTCCACCACTTCGGGCGCCTGCGGATCGGCACCGAAATCCCGTAGCAGCTCGAGCGAAGGATGCGTGGCGGTCCACGCGTCGTAGAACGGCCGGCTCTCATCGACCCACCCGGGCCGGTAGACCCCGTCGTCCCACAGGCCGTTCTCGGCCTGGTCGGCCAGCAGCCGCGCTCCCCACCCCTCGGTGGCCACACGCGCCCGCTCGGCGGCGACCTCGTCCTCCGGTGCGCCGGTCAGGTCCCGCAGCACCTGCCAGCGGATCGCGGGATCGGAGTCGAGCAGGTATTCGATCACATCCATGCCGAGCACGGTACTCCCACCGGCGGACACGCGTAACACGCCATCGGGACCCCCGCGGACACGGGAGAATGGGCGGATGGACTGGCAGACCTCCGAAGACACGGTGCCGAGCGCGCCGATCACGGAGGCGGACGCACGGATGCTGCTCGGCCGGCCACCGGCCACCGGGGCATGGCGCGACGGCGATCCGGTGGGCGAGCGCCGTTTCGCCGGGTTCGGTTCCTTCCGGACGGAGGGCGGGCAGGAGCTGCCCGCGTACCGGCTGGCCTACGAGACCTGGGGGGAGCTGTCCCCCACGCGCGACAACGCCGTGCTGATCCTGCACGCCCTGACCGGCGACAGCCACGTGCGCGGCGACGCCGGGCCGGGCCACCCCACGGAGGGATGGTGGCACGACATCGTCGGTCCGGGAGCGCCGATCGACACCGACACCTGGTTCGTGGTCGCGCCCAACATGCTCGGCGGCTGCCAGGGCTCCACCGGCCCGTCGAGCATCGCGCCGGACGGCTACGAGTGGGCCTCGCGTTTTCCCTATCTCACGGTCCGCGACCAGGTCGCCGCACAGGTGCGCCTGGCTGACGCACTGGGGATCGACGTGTGGGCCGGTGTCGTGGGCGGGTCGATGGGCGGGATGCACGCCCTGGAATGGGCGATCACCGCACCCGACCGGGTCGAGCGCCTCGGCATCCTCTCGGCGCCACCGGTCAACACCGCCGACCAGATCGCGCTGAACTCGGTGCAGCTGGAAGCGATCCACATCGATCCTCGATTCCAGGGCGGCGAGTACTACGACGCCGGCGACGGCGACGGGCCGCACCGGGGGCTGGCTCTGGCCAGACGCATGGCGCTGCTGAACTACCGCTCCCCCACCGAGCTGAACCAGCGCTTCCAGCGGTCATGGCAGTCCGGAGTCAGTCCGCTCGGGCACGGCGGACGGTTCGCCGTCGCGTCGTACCTGGATTTCCACGGCAACCGCTTCACCCGCAGGTTCGACGCGAACAGTTACATCACGCTGGTCGAGGCGATGAACTCGCACGATGTGGGGCGTGACCGCGGCGGAGTCGAGGAGGCTCTGGGTCGGATCACGGCGCGCACCCTGGTCCTCGGGATCGACAGCGACCGTCTCTTCCCGGTCGACGGTCAGCACCGGATCGCCCGGAACGTGCGGAGGACTCTGGGGGACGGCGCGGTGGTGCTGGCCAGCGACTTCGGACACGACGGGTTCCTGATCGAGTCGACCGCCGTCGGCGCGCACCTGCGGCGACTGCTGGAGTCACCCGCCCGCTGACCCGGATCAGTCGGTGCGCGTGTAGATCCAGGGCAGCGCGGCCATCTCCAGACGGTGCCGGGATGGCGCGTCGCCCATTGCGTCGTGGTAGGCCGCGTCGCCCTGCCAGAGCAGCATGGGGCCCTCGCCACCGCGTCGCGCGACGGTCTCGAATCGGCGGATGCCGCTCATCCGGGCCATCCCGAGCATGGCGGCCGCATCCGGCTGCGCTGCCAGTTCGTGCAGCGTCACCCACGTCGGCGGGTACAGCGTCACCTCTCCGCGGCCGTGGCGGTCCAGCATCTCGGCCGGCTGAACCCACCGGGCGTTCGCGACCTCGTCCGGTGCCAGGGTGAGTGCACCCCCGGGATCGAGGGCGAGGAAGAACCATGTCCTGATGCGCAGCGCGATCCCCGGCGGCGGATCCCAGCAGGACAGGGCCACGAGGGACGCGGCATCCACCCGCAGGCCGGTCTCCTCCTCGGTCTCCCGCGCGCCGGCATGATGGGCGGCGGCCAGTTCGTCCGCCGTGGCGCGCAGGGTGCCCTCGTCCGCGACCGGCCGCGGGCGCCACGCAGTGGGGCGGCTCGGCAGAGCGTGCGCAGCCGCGCGATCGGCGTCCTCCAGCTTGCCGCCCGGGAAGACCCACGCCCCGGCGAACGAGCCGCGGTCGGGTCGCTCGATCATCAGGATCTCGGGTCCGGCCGGCCGATCCCGGACGATCACCACGGTCGCGGCGACCGGGACGTGCGGATCGGTTCCGTCACCGGGCAGCCGCGGACGCGTGTCCGCGGTCACGTCCTCCAGGGCCTGGACGGCGCGGTCGGAGGATGTCGGCTCTGGCATCCGACCAGCCTAGGGCGATCGATCGTGCGGCTGCGGCTGCGGACGTGCGGTGCGCTGAGCGTCAGACCGCTTCGACGTCGCTGTCCCCGGGAGTGTCCAGGGCGCGTTCCAGACGCTCGATCTTGCCGTCGATCTCACCGCTGAAGCCGGGACGGATGTCCGCTTTCAACACCAGCGAGACACGCGAACCGAACGGCAGCACCGCCTCGGTGGCACGCTTGACCACGTCGAAGACCTCGTCCCACTCCCCCTCGAGCTCCGTGAACATCGAGGTGGTCCGGTGCGGCAGTCCCGACTCGCGCACGATCCGGACGGCCGCGGCCACGGCGTCGTGGACCGAGGCGTCTGCGGGCGCGGGGCCGGTCGGCTCAGCGGAGCCACGCGGGGCGACCGAGGGTGCGCCGCTGGGAGCGACGGAGAAGGCGACGAGCATGAGGACCTCCGGATCAGGCGAGCGGGACGGCGAGGGGCAGACGAGCGCGGGCGCGCTCGGGAACGCGCGCGAGGCGGACGGTCATCCACACCAGGAGCACGACCAGGAGCGCGTTGCGAAGGGTCAGGACCGCGGTCGGGATCGCGCCGGCGTTCAGCAGAGCCCAGTACATCACCGGATAGACCAGCTGGGTCAGCAAGGCGATGCCCAGGCCGAGCCAGGCGGGGGCCCACCAGCGACCGCGGTCCACGACCAGGCCGATCACCAGCGGCGCGATGATCCACGCGATGTACTGCGGCGATCCGACCTTGTTGAACACGACGAACGCCAGGACGAGGGACAGCGCCAGGGGCGGGAACAGTCTGAGGAAGGATGCGCCGCGCCAGGCCTTGTACGCGCCCAGCGCCGCCACGCCGAGCACGGCGATCATCAGCAGCGGCGTCATCACGGCGATCACCGCCTCGACGTGCGGACCGGCCACCTGGAAGGTGAGCAGGTCGCGGTCGTAGTAGATGAACGAGCCAGGGATGCCCAGCACCGCGCGCCACAGGTAGTAGGCGCTGACCGGCGCCTCGAGCTGCAGTCCGCGGTCGGTCTGGCCGGTGATGAAGCCGAACACGTAGCGTCCGCCTCCGGACGCGACCACGGCGATCAGGGTGGCGGCGGACACGATCAGCGCCCCGCCGATGACGGCGAGGCGCTGCCGGACGGCGATCAGCGCCGCGACCAGCAGCGCAGCCGGCCAGACCTTGATCCACGTCGCGACCGCCAGCAGGATCGACGCGAGCCAGGGACGCCGGATCAGCCAGAGGCAGCCCGTCACGGACAGTGCGACAGTCACCCCCTCGAGCCGGTACATGCCGACGGGGCCGAGGAGCAGGATGAACGCCAGCCAGAACCATGCCCCCGCGATCCTTCCGCGGGCGCGGCCGTTGCCCACCAGCAGAGCGAAGGCCAGCGCGTCGCAGATCGTGACCAGGATCGCCCACGCGACCTCGTAGCCCGCGACCCACGTGAATCCCTGCGCGAGGAACATCGGCACCAGCGCGAGCTGCGGGTAGACCCAGGCCTCGGTGATCCCGACGATCCCCCGGCCCTCCATCGCGGCAGCGGACCACGGGCCGTACACGTTGGTCACATCGCCCATCGCCTGGCCGGGGAGGACGAAGCCGAGGACGCCGACGACGAGATGGACGATCGCGAACCCGATCCACAGCACCGCGCGTCTCGACACCTGTCGATTCTAGGCGGCCGTGCGCAGCACTCCCCGGCCGGTTCCGGCTCGGCCGGTTCCGGCTCGGCCGGTTCCGGCTCGGCCGGTTCCGCACGTCGGCGCTCAGGGTGCCGACAGCGCCTCCGCCACCGCGCGCGGCAGAGCCGCCGCGACATCCATCGCGGTGACCGGCCCGCCCAGCGGGCCCAGATCGTCGGCGGCCAAGGTCGCCGCGCGGCCGTGCAGCCACACTGCGGCGGCCGCGAGTGCGCTGAGATCATCGGCGGATCGCGCGCCCGCCACGAGCGCGCCGATGGCGCCGGCCAGGACGTCGCCGGTACCCGCGGTGGAAAGCCACGGCGTGCCGGCCGAGACTGCTGTGACAGACCCGCCCGGTGCGGCCACGATCGTGACCGCACCCTTCAGGACCACCGTGGCCCCCAGCGCCCCGGCCGTCTCCGCGGCGGCCGCGGCGCGTGCGCCCTCATCCGCCGGAGCGACCTCGGACAGGCGCAGCGCCGCGCGCAGACGCGCGTGCTCCCGGGCGTGCGGGGTCACGATCAGCGGACCCGTCGCGCCGGGCACCAGATCCAGGGCACCGGCGTCGGCGATCACGGGCAGCGACGAGGAGAGGATGCCGCGCAGCGCCTCCGTCTCGGCATCCGATCTGACCGCCGCATCCGTACCGGATCCGATCAGCCATGCCTGGACGCGTCCGTCGGCGGTGACGGTCTCGGGACGCCGCTGCAGCACGAGCGAGGTGGGCACGGCCGGCCCGAGGTAGCGCACCATGCCCAGGCCGGTGCGCCACGCGGCCTCGACACCGAGCACGGCCGCGCCGGGATAGGCGTCGGATCCGGTGCGCACGCCCAGGACGCCGCGGGAATACTTGTCATCGTCAACGGTTGGTCTCCGTAGCACGACGGCGGTGTCCTGCACCGTCCACGGATGGACCATGCTCGAGTGGGACGCCCCGGATCCGGACGTCGCCGAACGAGACACGTCGGCACCTGCCGTGCCGGAACGAAACACGTCGGCACCGGACATGCCCACACCCTACCCGCGTTGGAGTTCCTCGATGAGCCTGCTCTTCTCCCCCCTGCCCCTGCGCGGTCTCACCGCCCGCAACCGCCTGTGGGTCGCGCCGATGTGCCAGTACAGCGCCGTCGCGGGAGTACCGCAGGAGTGGCATCACACCCATCTGGCCCAGTTCGCCTCCGGCGGGGCCGGCATCGTCATGGCCGAGGCCACCGCTGTCTCGGCCGAGGGACGCATCTCGCCCGATGACACCGGGCTGTGGAACGACGCGCAGCGCGACGCGTGGGCTCCGATCGTCTCCGCGATCCGGGCCCGCGGAGCCCTCGCCGGGGTGCAGCTCGCCCACGCCGGGCGGAAGGCCTCGACCTGGTCCCCGCTGTCGGGCCACCGCGGCTCGGTGCCGCACGATGCCGGCGGCTGGCCGACCGTGGCGCCCTCGGCGATCGCGTTCGACGGGTTCGCCGCCCCGCACGCCATGGACACCGCCGCGATCGACGCCGTCGTCGAGGACTTCGCGGCGGCCGCGCGACGCGCCGTGCAGGCCGGGTTCCAGGTCCTGGAGATCCATGCCGCCCACGGCTACCTGCTGCACCAGTTCCTCTCGCCGCTGTCCAACCTCCGCGCGGACGAGTACGGCGGTCCGCTGCCGGACCGCGCCCGGCTGCTGCTTCGCATCGTCGAGAGGGTGCGGGATGCCGCGCCCGACGCGCCCATCTTCGTCCGCTTCTCGGCGTCGGACTGGGCGGAGGGCGGCTGGGACGTCGCGGAGACCACCACGGTCGCGGCGTGGGCTGCCGAGCGCGGGGCGGACTTCTTCGACATCTCCAGCGGCGGACTGGTCGCGCATCAGAAGGTCCTCACCGCGCCGGGGTATCAGGTCGGCTTCGCCGCGCACGTCCGCCGCGGCGCCGGGGTCCCGGTCAGCGCGGTGGGCCTGATCACCGACGCCGCGCAGGCGGAGGACGTGCTCACCGCCGGCGATGCCGATGCGGTCATGGCGGGGCGCGAGTGGCTGCGCGATCCGCACTTCGCGCTGCGGGCCGCGAGCGAGCTCGGTGTCGAGATCGACTACTGGCCGAAGCAGTACCTGCGCGCCCGCGCGGCCTGACCCGTCCCAGACGTCGAGGCTCCTCCGCGAGCCCACGACCCGGCGCCGAGCGCGCGACCCGGCGCCGAGCGCACGACCTGGCGCCGAACGCACGACCTGGCGGCGGCGAGAAGCCGTGCGCTCGGCGGAAAGCCGTGCGCACGGCGGAGTCAGCGACGGCGTCGGGTCGCGTCCTGCACTTCTCCGATGAGCTCCTCGATGATGTCCTCCAGGAACAGCACCGCCGTCGTCTCGCCCGCCGCGTTGCGCACCTGTGCGAGGTGGCGCCCGGCGCGACGCATGAGCGCGAGCGCGTCCTCGAGGTCGGTCGTCTCCAGCACGGGCACCATCTGGTGGATGCGCCTTCTCGGGATCGGCTGGGCGATGTCGGCCGCCGCATCCGGGCCTTCGGCGGCGCGCAGGATGTCCTTCAGGTGCACGTACCCGATCGGGATGCCGGCGGCGTCCACGATCACGTACCGCGAGAATCCGTGCTTGGCGACGGATCGCTCGATCTCGTCGGGCGTCACCGACACGGGCAGGGTCACCAGCTGTGTGAGCGGGACCGCGATCTCCTTGGCCCTCTTGTCGGTGAACTCCAGCGCCGCCGAGACGGTACCGGCCGCGTCGTCCAGCACCCCCTCGATCCGGGACTGGTTCACGATCGTGGTCACTTCGTCCAGCGTGAACGTCGAGGCCGCCTCATTGCGAGGCTCGACCCCGAACAGGCGCACGGCGTGGTTCGCGATCCAGTTCAGCGCCACGATGACGGGGTGGAAGACGCGCGAGACCCACACCAGCGGCGTCGCCAGCATGAGCACGGCCCGATCGGGCACCGAGAACGCGAGGTTCTTGGGCACCATCTCGCCGAACACGACGTGCAAGTAGGACACCAGCAGCAGCGCGATGAGGAACGCGATCGTGTCCACCATCGCCTCGCCCAGGCCGGTCAGCCCCAGCGGCTCGGCCAGGAGGTGGTGGATCGCCGGTTCGGAGACGTTCAGGATCAGCAGCGAGCAGATCGTGATGCCCAGCTGGCTGGTCGCCAGCATGAGCGTCGCATGCTCCATCGCGTACAGCGCGGTCTTCGCCGAGCGGGAGCCCTTCTCGGCGAGCGGCTCGATCTGCGATCGGCGCGCCGAGATGACGGCGAACTCGGCTCCGACGAAGAAGGCGTTGAACGCCAGCAGCACGAACAGCCACGCGATTCCGGCCCAGTCGTTCATGAGCGCTCACCCCGCCCCGCGGCATCCTGCGCCGGTTCGGCGGCCGGAGTGTGGGTGAAGCGGACCCGGTCGACCCGGCGGCCGTCCATCCGCTGCACATCCAGCGTGCCGTCATCGATCTGGATCTTGTCGCCCACCACAGGGATGCGCTCCAGGACGCTCATGATGTACCCGCCCACGGTGTCGTACACATCGCCTTCCGGAATGCGGATGCCGGTGCGATCGCGCACCTCATCGGGGCGCAGATCGCCCGGGAAGCTGAGGGATCCCTCGCCGCGGATGATGCCGGCGCGGCGACGGTCGTGCTCGTCGAGCACCTCGCCCACGATCTCCTCGACGAGATCTTCGAGGGTGACCACCCCGGCGGTGCCGCCGTACTCGTCCACCACGATCGCCATCTGATAGCCCCGCGCCCGCAGCTCGGACACCAGGGTGTCCAGGTGCACGGCCTCCGGCACGCGCAGCGGCTCGGTCGCCAGCGCCGCTGCCGGAACGTCGCGGCGGCGGTCGCGGGGAACGCCGACCGCGGCCTTCAGGTGAACGATGCCGACGATGTCGTCCATCGACTCCTCGTACACCGGGAAGCGGCTGTGTCCGGTGCGGCGGGCGAGCTGGATGACATCCTCCGCCGAGTCCTCCGCGGACAGCGCGTGGATGCTCGGCCGCGGGGTCATCACGTCCGCGGCCGTGAGCCGGGCGAACCTGAGGCTGCGATCCAGAAGGGATGCGGTGTCCTCCTCGAGGACGCCCGCAAGCGCCGAACGGCGCACCAGGCTGGAGAGCTCCTCAGCCGTGCGGGCGCCGGAGAGCTCTTCTTTCGGTTCGACGCCGATGAGGCGCAGCACGCCGTTGGCGCTGCCGTTGAGCAACGCGATCGCCGGACGGAACACCATCGTGAAGCCGACCTGGAACGGCATCACGAGCTTGGCCGTCTGGCGCGGAACGGCCAGCGCGAAGTTCTTCGGGATCAGCTCGCCCAGGATCATCGACAGGATCGTCGCGATCGTGATCCCCACGAACACGGCCAGCGGCGCTGCCACACCCTCGGGCCATCCCCATGCCGCGAACACCGGCCTGAGCAGGCTGGAGATCGCCGGCTCCATCGCGTAGCCGGTCAGCAGCGTGGTCAGCGTGATGCCCAGCTGCGCGCTGGAGAGGTGCGTGGAGGTGATCCGCAGCGCGCTGATGGTCAGCGCCAGGCGGGTCTCGCCGGCGTCGCGGCGTGCCTCGAGATCCGCACGATCCAGATTGACGAGCGCGAACTCGCTTGCGACGAACAGGCCGGTCCCGACCGTGAGCAGGAGCCCCACGCCCAGCATGACGTACTCCATCACGCATCACCCCCCGGAGAGGAAGGCTGGCAGTGGGGCGAGCGTCTACTGGGGGGGTCGTCCATCGTGCCGGTCAGTCTACGGCAGAGCAGTCGTGCGGATCACGTCCACGTGAGCGCCGCCGCCGGCTTGTCCGAGGCCGCAGTCACCAGCTGACCGGCAGTGCCTTGCCCTCTTCGTAGCCGGCGGCGGACTGCAGCCCGACACGTGCACGCTCGTGGAACTCGGCCACCGACGCGGCACCGGCGTAGGTGAACGACGAGCGCACGCCCGAGGTGATCATGTCGATCAGGTCCTCCAAGCCGGGACGAAGCGGGTCCAGGTAGATCTTCGAGGAGGAGATGCCCTCGGCGAACAGCTCCTTGCGCGCCAGGTCGTACGGATCCATCCGGCCGAACCGGGCGTGCACGGCCTTGGTCGAGGCCATCCCCCACGACTCCTTGTAGGCGCGTCCGGCCTCATCGACCTGCAGTTCGCCGGGCGACTCGATCGTGCCGGCGAACCATGAGCCGATCATGACGGATGCCGCCCCCGCAGCCAGCGCCAGGGCGACGTCGCGCGGGTAGCGCACGCCTCCGTCCGCCCATACCGACGCACCCAGCATCCGGGCCGCCTCCGCGGTCTCCAGCACGGCGGAGAACTGCGGACGACCCACGGCCGTCATCATGCGGGTGGTGCACATGGCGCCGGGACCGACGCCGACCTTGAGGATGTCCGCCCCGGATCGGACCAGATCGGTCACCCCCTCGGCCGTGACGACGTTGCCGGCCGCGATCGGGATGCCCAGATCCAGGCCGGCGACGGTGCGCAGCGCCTCCAGCATCCCCTCCTGGTGGCCGTGGGCGGTGTCCACGACCAGCACGTCGACTCCTGCGGCGGCGAGCGCTTTCGCCTTCGCGGCCACGTCGCCGTTGATCCCGACCGCTGCCGCGACGCTGAGGCGTCCGGCGGAGTCCACCGCGGCGCGGTACAGGGTGGAGCGCAGCGCGCTGCGTCGGGAGAGGGTGCCGACCACGAAGCCGTGATGCAGGACGCAGACCGTCTCGGCGTCGGCGGCGACGAGAAGGTCGAAGGCGTGGCGGTCGCTTTCCACATCGTCCGCGTCGATGGATGCCGTCCGACTGCGCGCCAGGTCACCCAGGCGCGCATCGGACAGGGCTGTGCCCAGGCGTGTTGCCGGCACGACGCCGAGGACGGCGTCGATGTTCACCGGCCCGGCCGAAGCCTCCGCCACGACGATGCCGTGGCCCTCGGTCGCGGGCAGGAGCCGGAGCGCGTCGGCGACGGTCGCGTCGGGTGGCAGCACGAGCGGGGTGTCCCAGCGGACCGGCTGACCCTTGACCCAGCGGATCGCGGCATCCAGCTCCTGCAGGGGCATGTCCTGAGGCAGCACGCCCAACCCGCCGCGGCGGGCCAGCGTCGCGGCCAGTCGTGCCCCCGTGACCGAGTTCATGTTCGCCGAGACGAGCGGAATCGTCGCGGTCGTTCCGTCTCCGGGGGAGAGATCCACATCCAGCCTGCTCGTGATGGACGAGTGGCGTGGCACCAGGAACACGTCCGAATAGGTCAGGTCCACTTCGGGCTGTTCACCGTAGAACTCCATACCGAAAGGGTAGTGACTCTTGCTGTGCGGATAAGGATGAGCAATCGTGTTCCCCTGCCCCCTTCCCCTCCGGGGACGGCCACACCAGACTGAGTTAGGCTTAACAGTCGTGCGTGTGGGCAATTCAAGCGCCCCGCACGCTCTCAAAAGTCTCATGAAAGCGGGCGATCGAGCGTGTCGAGCCAGATCACGGGCGTCGGAGTGTCGAGCGAGGGAGAGTTCGGAGCCAACGAATGGCTCGTCGACGAACTCTACGAGCAGTTCAAGGTGGATAAGAACTCAGTGGACAAGGCGTGGTGGCCGATCCTCGAGGCCTATCACCCCGTGGACACGACGGCGACGGACGGGCCTGGGACCACCGCTCCGGGGACGACCGGTGACGGTGCGCCCGCTGCGCCGACGCAGCCTTCCGCAGCACCGTCCGCCCCGGCCGAGGACCCGCACCCGGTGACCGCTCCGATTCCCGTGCTGGGTGCACAGCCGGTGGCCCGCACCACTGCACGGCCGGCGGCGCCGCAGCCGATCCCGGCGCAGGCGCCCGCGGTCGCCCCGTCCGCCACGACGGAGAACCCCGAAGCCGACAAGGTCACCGTGCTCAAGGGCATGACCAAGACCCTCGCCGTGAACATGGACGAGTCTCTGACCGTCCCGACCGCGACCAGCGTCCGCACCATCCCGGCGAAGCTGATGATCGACAACCGCATCGTCATCAACAACCACATGTCCCGCACGCGCGGCGGCAAGATCAGCTTCACGCACCTCATCGGCTGGGCGCTGATCCGGGCGCTGAAGGAGTTCCCGAGCCAGAACGTCTTCTACGCGGAGATCGACGGCAAACCGTCCGTGGTCGCCCCCGCCCACATCAACCTCGGCATCGCCATCGATCTGCCCAAGCCGGATGGCACGCGCGCGCTGCTGGTGCCGAGCATCAAGCGCGCCGACACGCTCACCTTCAGCGAGTATCTCGTCTCGTACGAGGACCTGATCACCCGCGCGCGCGGCAACAAGCTGACCGCCGCCGATTTCCAGGGCACCACCATTTCGCTGACCAACCCGGGCGGGATCGGCACGGTCCACTCCGTGCCGCGCCTGATGAAGGGGCAGGGCGCCATCATCGGCGCCGGCGCGCTGGAGTACCCGGCCGAGTTCCAGGGTTCCAGCGACAAGACTCTGAACGAGCTGGCGATCGGCAAGACGATCACCCTCACCAGCACGTACGACCACCGCGTCATCCAGGGCGCAGGGTCGGGTGAGTTCCTCAAGAAGGTGCACGAGCTGCTCATCGGGCAGCGCGACTTCTACGAGGACATCTTCGCCGCGCTGCGCATCCCGTACGCTCCCATCCGGTGGGCGGCGGACATCAACGTGGATGTGGCCGAGCGGGTCGACAAGACCGCCCGGGTGCAGGAGCTGATCAATTCCTTCCGCGTCCGCGGCCACCTGATGGCGGACATCGACCCGCTCGAGTACGTGCAGCGCACGCACCCCGACCTGGAGATCGAGCAGCACGGTCTGACCTTCTGGGACCTGGACCGCTACTTCGTCACCGGCGGATTCGGCGGCAAGCGTCAGATGAAGCTGCGCGACATCCTCGGTGTGCTGCGCGACTCGTACTGCCGCACCATCGGCATCGAGTACATGCACATCCAGGACCCGGAGCAGCGCCGCTGGTTCCAGGAGAACGTCGAGCTGAAGTACCAGAAGCCCGGTCACGACGAGCAGCTGCGCATCCTGAGCAAGCTGAACCAGGCCGAGGCATTCGAGACGTTCCTGCAGACGAAGTACGTCGGCCAGAAGCGCTTCAGCCTCGAGGGCGGCGAGTCCCTCATCCCGCTGCTGGATGAGATCCTGCAGGGCGCGGCGGATGCCGGGCTGGACGGCACCGCGATCGGCATGGCCCACCGCGGGCGGCTGAACGTGCTCACCAACATCGCCGGCAAGACGTACGGCCAGGTGTTCCGCGAGTTCGAGGGTTCGGTCGCCGTCGGCAGCAAGAGCGGCTCCGGCGACGTGAAGTACCACCTCGGCACCGAGGGCACGTTCGTGGATGACCGCGGCGAAGAGCTGCCGGTCTACCTCGCGGCCAACCCGTCCCACCTGGAGACCGTCGACGGCGTGCTCGAGGGCATCGTGCGGGCCAAGCAGGATCGCAAGCCGATCGGCTCGTTCTCCTGGCTTCCGATCCTCGTCCACGGGGACGCGGCCTTCGCCGGCCAGGGCGTGGTCGTCGAGACGCTGCAGATGTCGCAGCTGCGCGGGTTCCGCACCGGCGGCACCATCCACGTCGTGGTCAACAACCAGGTCGGGTTCACGACCGTGCCGCAGGACGCCCGCACCTCCGTGTACGCCACGGACGTGGCCAAGACCATCCAGGCCCCGATCTTCCACGTGAACGGCGACGACCCCGAAGCCGTGGTCCGCGTGTCGCAGCTCGCCTTCGCGTACCGTCAGCGCTGGCACCGCGACGTCGTGATAGACCTCGTCTGCTACCGCCGCCGCGGTCACAACGAGGGAGACGACCCCTCGATGACGCAGCCGCTGATGACCAACCTCATCGAGGCGAAGCGCTCGGTCCGCCGCCTGTACGTCGAAGCCCTGGTCGGCCGCGGCGACATCACCGAAGAGGAGTACGAGCAGGCCAAGCGCGACTTCCAGGACGGTCTGGAGGTCGCATTCGCCGAGACGCACGCGGCTGAGACGGGCACCTCGCCGATCGTCACGGAGGCGATCCTCGAACCCGCCGTCGGGGCTCCGGAGACGACGGGCGTGTCCCGCGAGGTCGTTCAGATGATCGGCGATGCGTTCGTGAACAAGCCCGACGGCTTCACCGTGCACACGAAGCTGCAGCAACTGCTGGAGAAGCGCCTGGACATGAGCCGCAACGGCTCGATCGACTGGGGCTTCTCCGAGCTGCTGGCGTTCGGCTCGCTGCTGCTCGAGGGCACCTCGGTGCGCCTGGCCGGTCAGGACTCGCGCCGCGGCACGTTCGTGCAGCGCCACTCGGTGCTGCACGATCGCGCCAACGGCCAGGAGTGGATCCCGCTGGCCAATCTGAGCGACAACCAGGGCCGCTTCTGGGTGTATGACTCGCTGCTCAGCGAGTACGCGGCGATGGCGTTCGAATACGGCTATTCGGTGGAGCGCGCAGATGCGCTGGTGCTCTGGGAGGCGCAGTTCGGCGACTTCGCCAACGGCGCCCAGTCCGTGATCGACGAGTTCATCTCGTCCGCAGACCAGAAGTGGGGCCAGCAGTCGAGCGTCGTGCTGCTGCTCCCCCACGGCTACGAGGGGCAGGGGCCCGACCACTCGTCGGCGCGCATCGAGCGCTACCTGCAGATGTGCGCGCAGGACAACATGATCGTCGCGCGCCCGTCGACGCCGGCATCGTATTTCCACCTGCTGCGCCGGCAGGCGTACGCCCGTCCGCGGCGTCCGCTGATCGTGTTCACCCCGAAGGCGATGCTGCGCCTGCGCGGTGCGACCAGCAGCGTGGATGACTTCCTCACCGGAAAGTTCGAACCGGTGCTGGATGACTCGCGCGATCTGGACCGCAAGGCCGTCAAGCGCGTGCTGCTGCACGCCGGCAAGATCCACTGGGACCTCAAGGCCGAGCTGGAGAAGAACCCCAACCCGCAGGTCGCCCTGGTGCGCCTGGAGCAGTACTACCCCGCCCCGATCGAAGAGCTCAACGCGGTTCTGGACAGCTACCCCGACGCGGAGCTGTTCTGGGTGCAGGACGAGCCGGAGAACCAGGGCGCGTGGCCGTTCATCGCCCTCGAGGTCGTCAAGCACCTGCACGGGCGCACGATCGCGCGCATCTCACGGGCATCGGCGGCATCGACGGCGACCGGGTCGCCGAAGGTGCACGCCCGCGAGCAGGCGGAGATCCTGAAGCGGGCTCTCACCGTCTGAGCGTGCGTCGACGAGCGGATGCCGCGGGGAGCAGTTCCCGCGGCATCCGCTTTTCGTCGTCCGGGCCGATGCGCCCCCGGACGCAGGGTCAGTACCAGAGGCTCAAGTACGGCGATGCCGGGGCGGTGAAGGCCGCCTCGAACGCGGCGAGCGCCGCCGGCCGCGCGTCCACCAGTCCGGCCGCGGCAAGCGTGGCAGCCCGCACGCCGCCCAGCAGGAGCGACGAGAGCGAGTTGACCGACAGCGTGAGGTCCGGCGACGCATCGGCCGCGACGACGGTCGCGTTCCCCGTGTCGTCGATCTCGAGCCGCCAGCTGCCGTCCGCGAATCCGAGCGGATCCGTGACGCGCAGCACGAAGGAGCCGGGGGCGGCGTAGGTCCGGGCGGTCAGGACGGCCGGCACGTCGAGGATGCGCAGCCACCCGTGCTCGGACGTTTCGACTTTCGCGCCGCGCTGGTCGGCGATCATCCACCTCAGCGGCTCGTCCACCGACAGCAGCGAGGCCTTCACGACCGATACCAGGTCATGCTCCAGGATGAACCGCCACAGCGCCGCGTACGCGTCCGGGGTCTCACCGACCAGCTGGTGCAGTTCGAGCTCGTGCTTGGTGAAGTCCGCTCCCTCGTCCGAGAGGCGGTAGACCGCGACCCCCCGGGTGGCGCCGGTGGCATCGGCATACCGCACACCGCGCACCTTGTGGGCGTTCTCCTGTCCCGGCGCCGTCCCCGACATGCGACGCCACAGCCCCGGCCATCCCTCGATCTCACCGGGACGGGCCGGGCGTACCCGGTCGTGGACCTCGCCGAGCATGTCACGCAGGCGCTCCCGGTCCACGAAGTCCAAGCGACCCTCCGGTCGCGGACCTGCCCAGATCGCCCGCTTCGTCTCGATCGACCAGTCGGTGGCGAAGGTCGCGGGTGAGAAGCCGAAGCGCCCGTAGATGGTCGCCTCGGACACAGTGAGCCCGGCGAGGGGCAGCCCGAGGTCGGCGGCGGTTCGCAGCTCGCCCTCCAGCATGGCGCGTGCGATGCCCTTGCGGCGGTGCGTGGGGGCGACGGTGACGCCGCTGATCGCCCACATCGGGATGCCGCGACGGCCGGGCATGCTCATCTCGGTGACCCAGGAATTGACGGTCCCGACCGGCTGGGACGTGTCGAGCGCAGCCGGATCGTAGACACCCGTGAAACGGCGGAAGGCCAGACCCTCGCGGGATCCGCCCAGCTGCTCCTCGCTCTGCTCACCGGAGAGGAATCCTCGCGTCTCGGCCTGCAGATACGGGTCGAACACCGCTGCATCGGCGGTGTCGATCACGCGGTATTCGAGACCTGTCGCCGCGACGGCGGCGACTGCTGCGGGGTCGGCAGGGGCGTTCTTCCAGTCGCGGGCAACCATGAGCCCAGATTACCCAGCCGCCGGACACGGCGAGGTAGCGGGTGCCGCCTGCCTCAGTGGGTGGCCTGCGCCGCGCGCAAGCGGCTGAGCACCTGATCGCGCAGCTCCTCAGGAGCGGTCTCCTTGCACGCACGGGCGACCACTTCGGTCAGGGTGCGGGATACGAGCGCCTCGTCCCGGCAGCTGGGGCAGTTCTCCAGATGCTGGGCGATGTCGCTCTGCGATGTCTTGCACACCTCGTGCCGGAGGTACTCCTCCAGGTCGCGTCGGGCCTTCTCACAGCCGCAGTCGGTCATTTCCTGCTCCCTGTCGCGGCTGCGCTGATCCCGCGCTCGGCCGCATAGTCCGCCAGCAGTTCACGAAGCATCCGCCTGCCACGATGCAGGCGGCTCATGACCGTGCCGATGGGTGTCTTCATGATGTCGGCGATCTCCTGGTATGCGAAGCCCTCGACATCCGCAAGGTACACCGCCAACCGGAAGTCCTCGGGGATCGCCTGCAGCGCATCCTTCACCACGGATGCCGGCATCCGGTCTATCGCCTCAGCCTCGGCCGACCTGCTGCTGGTCGCGGTGGTCGATTCCGCCCCGCCCAGCTGCCAGTCCTCGAGCTCGTCGATCGTGCCCTGGTAGGGCTCGCGCTGCCGTTTGCGATAGATGTTGATGTAGGTGTTGGTGAGGATGCGGTACAGCCACGCCTTCAGGTTGGTGCCCTGGGTGAACGTCGCCCAGGATCCGAACGCCTTCACGAACGTCTCCTGCACGAGGTCGGCCGCGTCTGCGGGGTTGCGGGTCATCCGCATCGCCGCCGCGTAGAGCTGATCCATGAAAGGAAGCGCCTGCACCTCGAACTGGGTGCGCGCGTCGGTGGCGTCCTCTGCCTCGTCATTCATCACGCGCAAGTCTACGGCGGCGGGGTCCCAGGCCAGGGCGAGCGCGGAAACGTCGTCGGCGACCGGCCGATCGAGCAGGGCGATCATACGGCCCACTTTCTGCTGGTTACGTCGCGGCTTGTTGTTCGCAACGGTTCAGTAGGGTAGAACCCGATGACTGGTGACCGGTATTCCCAACCCCCGAAACCATCGGCGCGTGGCCGATGGGCCGCACCGACCGCCGACGGCCCGTTGCGGGCGACCGTCACAGTGCCGGGATCGAAGTCGCTCACCAACCGTGAGCTGATCCTCGCGGCGCTGGCCGACGGCCCGAGCCGCCTGACCTCGCCCCTGCACTCCGACGACTCGGCCCGGATGATCACGGCTCTGCGCGCGCTCGGCATCGGGACCGAGCGAACCCCGGGCGCCGGCAAGTACGGCGACGACCTCGTCATCACCCCCCTCTGGCCGCTGCAGGGAGCCACTGAGGTCGACTGCGGGCAGGCCGGGACCGTGATGCGCTTCGTCGCAGGGCTGGCCGGCTTCGCGCGGGGGGACGTAACGCTGACCGCCCACGAGAGCGCCCTGCACCGCCCGATGGGAACGATGATCAAGGCGCTGCGCGATGTCGGTGTGGACATCGATGACGGCGGGCACTGGTCCCTGCCGTTCATCGTGCGCGGCCATGGGCACGTCCGCGGCGGAGAGGTCGTCGTCGACGCGAGCGCCTCCAGCCAGTTCGTGTCCGGTCTGCTGCTGGCTGCTCCCCGCTTCGATGTCGGACTGCACCTCATCCATCGCGGCGAGCGCCTGCCGAGCATGCCGCACATCGACATGACGATCGAATCCCTGGCCCACCGTGGCGTCCACGTCGAGCGCCCCGCCCCGGGCGAGTGGGTCGTGCCGGCTGGTCCCGTTCGGGCGAAGGACGTCGCGATCGAACCCGACCTCTCCAACGCCGCGCCGTTCCTGGCCGCGGCGATGATCGCGGGCGGCTCGATATCGGTGACCGGCTGGCCGGCGCATTCGACGCAGCCCGGTGCGATGCTGACCGAGATCCTCTCGCTGATGGGTGCGCGTGCGGTCCGCCGCGGTGGGTCGCTCACGGTGACCGCGGGCAGCGGCATCGCCGGTGTGGACCTGGACCTGTCCGCCGCCGGCGAACTCACGCCCACCCTCGTCGCGCTCGCCGCGTTCGCCGATGCTCCGAGCACGTTCTACGGGATCGGCCACATCCGCGGGCACGAGACCGACCGCATCGCAGCGCTCGTGAGCGAGCTGCGCGCCCGCGGAGGCGAGGCGCACGAGCTGCCCGACGGCATCCGCATCGTCCCCCGCCCTCTGCACGGCGGCACCTGGCGTGCACACCACGACCACCGGCTGGCGACCACCGGGGCCCTCATCGGGCTGGCCGTGCCGGACGTCGAGATCGACGACATCGGCACCACGGCCAAGACCCTTCCCGAGTTCCCGGAGCTGTGGCAGGCGATGCTGGACGGCTCGCCGGATGACGACGCCCGACCGCAGCCCCTGCACGATCTGGTCTCCTGAGGTCGCGCCCGGTGAGCTGGCTCGAGGACGATGAGGACGACGAACCCGAGTTCGATGAGACGACGCTGCGTGCGCGGCCCAATCCGAAGGCGAATCGTCCGCGCACCAAGCGCAGACCCGCGCATGCGGATGCCGTGATCGCCCGTGTGCTCGGCGTCGATCGTGGCCGGTACACGGTCCTGGTGGACGAGGATGCGCCAGACGAGCGCCGCGTCTCGGCCACACGTGCACGGGAGCTGCGCAGGATGCAGATCGTCACCGGCGATCGCGCGCGCGTCGTCGGTGACATCTCCGGCGACGAGGGGACCCTCGGGCGCATCGTCGGCATCGAGGAGCGCACGTCCCTGCTGCGCCGATCCGCCGACGACACCGACCAGGTCGAGCGGATCATCGTGGCCAACGCGGATCAGATGCTCATCGTGGTCGCCGCCGCCGACCCGGAACCGCGTGAACGCCTCGTCGATCGCTATCTGGTCGCGGCGCTGGATGCCGGGGTGCGCCCCCTCCTCGTGGTGACCAAGACGGACCTCGCCGACCCTGCCGAGTTCCTCTCGCACTTCGAGGGGCTCGATCTGGAGGTGTTCACCAGCGCGCAGGAGGAGATGCCGCTGGAGCGGATCGGCGCGGAGCTGATCGGTCATTCCACGGTCTTCGTCGGGCACTCCGGCGTCGGCAAGTCCACGCTCGTGAACGCCCTCGTGCCGAGTGCGATGCGCGCGACAGGGCACGTCAACGAGGTGACCGGGCGCGGGCGGCACACCTCCTCCTCCACGGTGTCGCTGCGCTATCGGGGCGACGGCGGCAACGGATGGGTGATCGACACACCCGGCGTGCGCTCGTTCGGCCTCGGCCACGTCGATCCGGCGAACATCCTCGGCGCGTTCACCGAGCTCGCCGAGGTCGCGAAGGACTGTCCGCGCGGCTGCACCCACCTTCCGGACGCCCCGGACTGCGCCATCGTGGAGGCGGTCGCCGAGGGGCGCCTGGGGCCGAACGGCCCGGCGCGGCTGGACTCCCTGCAGCGACTGCTCTTGACGTTCGGCCATCACCATCAGCCCTGACGCGGCATCCCCCACGCACGTGGATCGCCCTACTCTGGGGGGATGAGCACCATCGTCCTGAAGCCCGGATCCCCCGCCCCCGATTTCACCCTGCTGAACCAGGATGACCAACGCGTCTCCCTGCACGATCTGCGCGGCCACGGAGTCGTGCTCTTCTTCTACCCCGAGGCCATGACGCCGGGCTGCACGACAGAGGCGTGCGACTTCCGTGACAGCCTCGCGCCGTTGAAGGCCGCGGGCTACACCGTCCTGGGGATCTCGCCCGATCTGCCCGAGAAGCTGCGGCGCTTCCGTGAACGGGACGGCCTGACCTACGACCTGCTGAGCGACCCCGAGCACACCGTTCTGGGCCAGTACGGAGCGTGGGGCGAGAAGAAGAATTACGGCAGGGTCTACCAGGGCGTCATCCGCTCGACGTTCGTGCTGGACCCCGAGGGCGGGATCCAGGAGGCTCTGTACAACGTGAAGGCCACCGGGCACGTCGCGCGCGTGCGCAAGCTCGTCGGACTGGACGGCTGAACGCTCGCTATTCGGGCGCCGCTCCCCCGGCTCGACGGCCGGCTGCGCGGACGGCGAGCACCAGCAGAACGAGCGCGACCAGCCCGGGGACGGCGAGGGCGAGCCCGGTGGCAGCAGACGAGTAGGCGCCGGTCACCGCGCCCAGCGCGACGGCCAGGATGAGCAGCTGCGTGACCACTCCACCGGAGCGGCCCCATGACTGCCCCCGCCAGGTGGCCACCGCGAAAGCCAGCACTGCTGCCGCGCCGACGGCGGTGAGGACCAGCAACGCGATGGCGGTCTCCACCGCGCCGGTGTCACCGGCGGCGAGCGCCCAGATCTGCCAGCCCACCAGCGCTGCCACCGCGAGTCCTTCGAGTCCCAGCACGACCGCCGCGAGCCGGTCCACCGTGTGTGTACGCATTGATCAGAACCCTCTTGTCAGCCGTCACGGCTTTGTCGAAACCCTCTACACCATGCGGCGGATCCTCAGCAAAACGGTACTTAACGTGCCGCTGAACCCTTGATTCGCGCAGACCGCTGTGGGACCATTGTTAGAGCAGTGTGCTCCCACAGCGAGGTGGGGCGAGACATCTCTCGCACATCCCCACAGGGTAGCGGACCCGAATCCGGGCTCTGTAACACCCCATCACCGTCACAAGGAGCATTCCCATGGACTGGCGCGATAAGGCTGCCTGCCTGACCGTCGACCCCGAGCTGTTTTTCCCCGTAGGGAACACCGGCCCTGCTGTCGATCAGATCGAGAAGGCCAAATCCGTCTGCGCACGTTGCACCGTGACGGAGATCTGCCTGCAATACGCCCTGGAATCCGGGCAGGACTCCGGCGTGTGGGGCGGGCTCTCCGAGGATGAGCGCCGTGCCCTCAAGCGCCGCGCCGCTCGCGCTCGTCGCGCCTCCTGACAGCGGTCCCCTCCACACCCCCGCGCTCGCAGCCGCGCAGAAGCGCCTGCGCCGCACAGAAGCGCCCGCTCGCGCCTCCATCGTCCTCGGCGCCTCCCTCGTCGACTCCCCGCCTCCCCTGTCCTTCGACGGCCCGCCTCCCCCCGTCGGTCCGGTGCCCCTCGGTCGTGTCCCACTTCGGCATGCGACACGCCGCACAGAGCATGCACAAGTGGGACGCGAAAGGGCGGATGCGGAGTTCCGGCGACCGGCAGGGCGGGCAAGGGCGCTGCGACGGACGGCAGCCGGCTGCTGATCGGCAGCCGGCTACTGGGCCCTGCAGCCGGGTCCTGAGCTACGAATTGTCGCGCTCGATGTAGCGCATCGGGATGTCGATCGTGACCTCGGTGCCGCTGCCCACAAGCGTGTGCCAGTCGATGGTGCCGCCGAGCTCCCCCTGGATGAGGGTGCGGACGATCTGCGTGCCCAGGCCCTGCCCGACCTGCCCCTCGGGCAGGCCCGACCCGCTGTCGCGCACACGCACCTCGAGGCGCTCCTCGGTGCGTTCGGTGACGATCTCCACATCGCCTTCCTTCCCGGCGAGCCCGTGCTCCACGGCGTTGGTGACCAGTTCGGTCAACGCCAGCGCGAGCGGCGTCGCATACGCACTGGGGAGCGTGCCGAAGCGGCCCGTGGAGTGGGTGCGGGCGCGCGTGTTCGGCGCGGCCGCGACCTCGGCGACGAGCTTGAGGACGCGGGCGAACACCTCGTCGAAATCGACGTTCTGCGCCAGACCCTCCGAGAGTGTGTCGTGAACGACGGCGATCGCCGCCACGCGGCGCATGGCCTGCGTGAGGGCCTCGCGGGCCTCCTCGCTGTGCGAGCGGCGAGCCTGGATCCGCAGCAACGAGGCGACCGTCTGCAGGTTGTTCTTGACCCGGTGGTGGATCTCGCGGATCGTCGCGTCCTTGGTGATCAGCTCCTGCTCCTGGTGGCGGATCTCCGTCACATCACGGCAGAGCATGATCGCTCCGATCCGGGTGCCGCGATCGCGCAGCGGGATCGTGCGGAGCGAGACGGTGACGCCACGCGCTTCGATATCGGTCCGCCACGGTGCGCGGCCGGTCACCACGACCGGCAGCGACTCGTCGAATTCGCGCCGGCCGGGCATGATCCGCGTCACGACTTCGATCAGCGACTCCCCCTCCAGCTCGTCGTCGAAGCCGAGCCGGTTGAACGCCGACAGCGCGTTCGGGCTCGCGAACGTCGTGATGCCGTCCACGTCCAGCCGGATCAGCCCGTCCGATGCCCGAGGCGCGCCGCGGCGCGGCGCGGTGGGCGCCGCCAGGTCGGGGAACTCGCCGGACCCGATCATGCCGAACAGGTCGTCGGCGCAGTCGTTGAAGGTGATCTGCTGCCGCGACGGCGTGCGGGCCTCACCGAGATTGGTGTGCCGGGTCAGGACGCCGATCGTCAGCGCCGGTTCGGTTCCCCGCGAGCGGACGATCGGCACCGCCCGGACACGGGTCGGAGTCTCCTCGAACCAGTCCGGGGATGCCGAATCGACGATCCGGGTGCCCTGGAACGCGTCCCGCACCTGGGTGCGCCACTGCGGTCGCACCCGATCCCCGACGATGTCGCGGTAGAAGAGGGTCGCCGCGCCGCTGGGTCGGGTGTGTGCGACGGCGACGAAGGAGTCGTCCTCAGTGGGCACCCAGAAGACGATGTCCGCGAAGGCCAGGTCGGCCAGCAGCTGCCCGTCCCCGGCGAGGCGGTGGAGCCACTCGACGTCCTCCGCACTCGAACGGCCCTGGGCGTAGACGAGATCGCTGAGCGTCGACATCCTTCAAGCTTAGAGTCGGGCCGCTTCCGGCACCGTCGCGTGCTCACGGCGACGCTGCCGGAAGCCGGCTACGCGGACGCCGCCACCGCGGGAAGGCGGCGGCGCGAGCTGCGCCGGATGCGCCGTTCCGGCGCCGGAACGGGAGCGACACCCTCACCGACGAGCCGTCGCACCGCAAGCGGGATCGGCGAGCGCGGAGCGACCTCGCCGATCGGACGCGCCGCCAGAAGCGCGGCATCGGCGGCGCGGGTATCCGTGGGCACGAACCAGACGTCCGTCACGCCGCCGAAGCGATCCAGGGTGCGGCGCACCTGGCCCCGCGCATCGATGCCGAGTGCGCCGGGCCGCAGGCGGTTCGCCACGACCGCGACCGGTGTCGCCCCGATCGCTGCGCGCAGCTCCGGGTAGGCGCGCAGGAACCGGGAGACACCCAGCGGGTCGGCGGCCGCGACGGCGACCACCAGGTCGGCGCTGCGCAGCGCGGACAGCGTGGCGGCGTTGCGGCGCGGGCCGTCCAGGTCGCTCATGATCTCCTCGTCGCGCTCGAGGGACGCCGCGATGTCGACGACGGTGTGGTCCGCCCATTCGCGGCACGCGCCGAGCGCTGTCGCCACCCGGGACTCACTCAGCTCCGGCCAGCGCGAGGGACGGTTCAGGCCGGTGAGCACATCCACCCCGGTGTGGCCGATGGGTGCGCTGATGCGGGTGAGCTCGCCGCCGTCCAGTCCCCCGAGCTCGGCCTGCCGGCATGCGGCGGCGAACCCGGGCGCCTCGTCGGCCAGCCCGAGCGCGAGCGCGATCGACGGAGCGTGCGAATCGGCATCCACGAGCCCGACGTGCCGACCCCCGCGGGCCAGCTCGACCGAGAGCTCGATGGCAAGCGTCGTTCGTCCGGGCGCGCCGGCGGGTCCCCACACTGCGATGATCCGCGGCGCCTCTGAACTCGCATCGCGATGCCGACTCGGGCGGTGCGTCGTCCCGAGCAGGGGTGAGCCGGCGAGCCGCTCCGCCAGCTGCCACGCCTCCACCCCCAGCGGCAGCGTCTGCTCCAGGCCGAACGCCGCCGCGATCCGGTCATCTGCCGGCCCCTTGCTGAGCGGGGCGATCCGCACGGCGTTGCGATCGCACAGCGCAACGCACGCCGCGGTCAGGGACGCCCGAGACACTTCCAGCACGACGACGTCGGCCTCGGCGAGGGCTCCGGCGACCCGCTCACCTTCGGTCCCGCGAGCGCCGTCCTCCGCTGCCAGGGACAGAGCGGATGCCGCGACCACCGCGACGACCTCGACGCGCTCGTGCTCCAGCCCGTCCGCGAGCGCGCTGCCGTGCGGCTCGTCGACCGCGACGATGACCCTCACGGCGTCGCGCCCGACGTGGGAACGACCGACAGCGCCGACTCGTCCGCCATCGCGGCGAGCGCAGCCGCGACGTCGGCTCGCGGGATGACGACCTCCAGCGCGGCCGAACCGCCACCGATCATCGAGTCATCGCGGGTCACCGAGACGACGGTCGCGTCGGCGACCAGGATGCGCGGCGCGTCGTAGCGTCCGCGCTCGAGCAGCGGCGCAGCCCAGACCTCGACCACCGTTCCGGCGTCGACCGAAGCGGGCACGTCGACGGCGCTGCGCAGGACCAGGCTGGTGGTGCGCAGGCCGTCCGCATCCCCGACCGCGGCGCGCGGAACGAGTTCGCCGGATTCGATGGTGCGGGTGGCGACCATCCCGTCGGCCAGCACGTCCGGGGACAGGTACGCATCGCCGACCTGCCCCAGAGCCACCTCCACCACGCGCACATCGTCGCTGGAGATGGCCTCACCGGGCACGATGGTGCGACTGGCCGCGAACGCCGGTGCGGTCTGCCGGGCAGCGGTCACGACGAACCAGACACCCGCGACCGAGGCGATGACCAGAAGGATGCCGAGGATGAACCTCACGTCCCCCCAGAAGGCACGCGGTCGGGGCCGAGCGGTCTCGAGTGCGGTCATGAGACCATCGTGACGCAGAGCGCCGAATCGCCGCCGCGGTTATCCACAGCGCGCGTGTGCTCCATCGGCACGGATCGGCCCGCCCACATAATGGGGACATGTCCGGGATTCCGACGTCTGACGTGCGCCTGCTGGCTCCGGCACAGGTCGCGGAGGTGCTCGGAGTAACGGTCGATGAGGTCATGGCCCTCGTGGAACAGCGCCGTCTGCGCGGAATGCGGGTGGGCTCCCCGGCGCGCTGGCGGATCGAAGAGGCCAGCGTGGCGGAATACCTCGACGCGCAGACCGAGGAGGCACGGCGCATGGCGCTGTGGCGGCAGTCGAACGAGGCCAGCTTCCCGGAGCTGTGGGGCACCGGGATCGTCGGCACGCCGGACTGAGGGGCGCGGCCACCGGTCGTCGACCGGGTCGCACCGCGCGAGCGCCCGTCGAACGCGCGGCAGTCGGTCAGCTCAGTGCCGCACCCGCGTCCAGGCGGATCCAGGCCAGTGCCGAGAACGGCACGAGGCGGTGCCCGGTGACATCCGTAGCACGCCGCGGCGTTCCCGGCTCGTGCAGGGCGATGTCGAAGTGGTCCGCTCCGGCGCGATCGATCGTTCCGGCGAGCATTCGTCCGTGCACCAGATGCGCCCGGATGCAGACCCGGCGACGCACCAGGTCGCGCAGCACGAAGCCGAGCGTCATCCGCTCCGCCAGGGACACCGGACCGGCTGCCGGCCGCGCGCTGCGCAGCACATCCGCGTGCGGCATCCCGATGGCCGTGATGGCGCCGAACGGTACGATCAGAGCGCCGGAGCGACCGCCTTCCAGCGCCGCCCAGTCCGCGCCGACGCCGGTCACCTCCGCGGCCAGCACGGTGCCGTCGGCGACTTCGAAGGACGGGGCGGGAGTCTCGCGGCTGCGACCGATGAGCGCACTCAGCCGTTCCCGCAGGATGACCCGCGAAAGCCGCAGCCGCTCTGCCTCGGTGTCCAGCGCCGCGCGCTCCGCCTCCCACTCCGAAGCGAGCTGACCTTCGAGGTCGTCGAAGAAGCGATCCCAGCGCACCCAGCGAGAGTAGGGCAATCATCACGACTGGATGAGAAGTTCTCCACAGCTGGATTTCGAGTCTTCTTCCGGGTACTTGCCTCGTGGTCTAATTTCCGCAAGACATCCCCCCGTCGAGATTGGCACTCATGGCAACGACGCCCTCGCGGGCCGCCCGCGCAGATTCCGCGCCGGTCGGTGCGCTCGAGCTCTCGGAGTTCTTCGCCCCGCAGCGCACACCGTCCACGCACCTTCCCGCCCCGGAGCCGTTCCTGCGCAACCTCACGCGCGGGGTGCTCGAAGTCTTCGCAGGGGTGCGCGAGGTCGACCAGCTCGCACGCTGGCTCACCGAGGATGCGTACCGCAAGCTGGTGACCCGCGCCAACCTGGCCGCGCGCGCCCGCAGCGCCCGGGGCGTGCCCGCGAAGCGCCCGGTGCATGCGCTGCTGTCGGTGCATCACTCGTCCCCGGCGGACGGTGTGCTCGAGGCGGTCGTGATCGTGCAGGGTCCCGCGCGTACCCGGGCGGTCGCGCTGCGGCTGGAGGGCATGGACGGACGCTGGCGGGCCACGTCCCTCGCCCTCCTCTGACCGGGCTCCGGGTCTGATCCGGCGTCGCTGCAGCCAGGTTTCCGCACCGTGAGCGGATCACTCCGTGTCGATGAGCTCCAGCAGCTTCTTCAGGGCGTCGCGGATCTCGATGTGATCGAACTGACCGGCGCGGCTCTCGCCGGCGATCACACCGGATCGGTGCACTTTGCGGAAGTCGCCGAAGGGGAACGAGTACGCGCCTTTCGTCTCCGCGTTCTCGCTGTGATCGACGCCGAGGTGCCAGTGCGAATACTCCGTCCATCCCTCCCGCTCGATGAACGCGTTCTCCTCGTCCGCCGTGGGCGCCGCCTCCGACCAGTCGTCGCGCTCGTCACGGACGACCTTTCCGTCGCGGACGAGCGAGCGGGCGTTGCGGAGGGCGGCTTTGTTCAGTTCGATGGACATGTCGTCACGATAGGACCCGTGCGGCGGCCCCGGAAGGGCTTGACGGATGCCGCGGCCGCGCCCCTCGTCACACACAGATCGGCGAGCCGCGCCCGGACGGCCTTCTGTGCGGAGGTCGGCGGCGGAACCCCTACCCCGGACCGGTCACTGCCGGTACGAGGACAGGAAGTTCCCGAGCCGTTCGATGGCTTCGGACAGCACCCTCGCCTCGGGCAGCGTCACGATGCGGACGTGGTCGGGCGTGGGCCAGTTGAATCCGGTCCCCTGGACCAGCAGGACGTGCTCGGCCACGAGGAAGTCGTAGACGAGCTTGGCGTCGTCGCGGATCTCGTACACCTCGGGATCGAAACGGGGGAACGCGTACAACGCGCCCGCCGGTTTGACGCAGCTGACACCCGGAATCGCCTCGAGACCCTGCCACGCGGCATCCCGCTGCTCGTGGAGCCGGCCCGTCGGGGCGATGAGCGAGTCGATCGACTGCACCCCCGACAGTGCCGCCTGGACGGCGTGCTGCGCGGGCACATTCGGGCACAGGCGCGTGGAGGCGAGCAGGTTGATGCCCTCCAGGAAGCCCGCCGCATGATCCTGCGGGCCCGTGATGACCAGCCAGCCCGAGCGGTATCCGGCGACGCGATAGGTCTTGGACAGGCCGTTGAAGGTCAGGCACAGCAGGTCGGGTGCGATGGTGGCCATCGGGATGTGCTCGGCATCGTCGAAGAGGATGCGGTCATAGATCTCGTCGGACAGCAGCAGCAGCGAATGCTCCCGCGCGATGGCGGCGATGCCCTCGAGCACCTCTCGCGTGTAGACGGCGCCGGTGGGGTTGTTCGGATTGATCACCACGATCGCCTTGGTGCGGGGAGTGATCTGCGCGCGGATGTCCTCCAGGTCCGGCTGCCAGCCGTTGAGCTCATCGCAGCGGTAGTGCAGCGGGGTGCCGCCGCCGAGGCTGGTCATCGCCGTCCAGAGCGGGTAGTCCGGCGCCGGGATGAGCACCTCGTCGCCTTCATCCAGCAGCGCCTGCATGGTCATCGTGATCAGCTCGGACACGCCGTTGCCGAGGAACACATCGTCCGGCCCGAAAGCGGGGAAGGTCTCCAGCTGCTCGTAGCGGTACACCACCGCCCGGCGCGCGGAGATGATGCCGCGGCTGTCGCTGTACCCGTGCGCGCGCGGGATGGCCTCGATCATGTCCCGCACGATCTGGAACGGCGCCTCGAACCCGAACCCGGCCGGGTTACCGGTGTTCAGCTTGAGGATGGTGTGCCCGTCGCTCTCGAGGCGATGCGCCTCGACGAGCGCCTGCCCGCGGATCTCGTAGAGAACGTCCTTCAGCTTGCTCGACTGGTCCAGGGGGCGGAGGGGGCTCATCGGTTCAGGATAGTTGCCGCGACGTGGATCGATGCGCGCCGGCGCATCGACAGCGTCACGGCAGCGCCGCTCCGGCCCGAAAAGCGGGCCCACCGCCACGTCCGAGAGGGCCAGCGGGTCAGGATTGGCCCGCGGCCCTCACTTCTTCTTGTCGACCGCGCGGCGCTGCGCCCGGTTCTGCGGCGCGGCCGCCGGTGCGGCATCCGTGCGCTGCCCGAACGCTCCACGCGGAGCTTCCTTCACGGGTGCTGCGGCGGGGGCAGCGGATGCCGCGGCCTGACGAAGACGGTTGGTGGCAGCCTGCTGCACCTGACCGCGGTCGTTGCGGACCTCGACCTCGCCGGCGTCGTTGGCCGCGGAGTACTCCAGGCGCTGGCCTTCGACCGGAACGATCGCGAGCCCCTTGGCCTGCACCTCGGCAGCCTCGCCGTCGCCTTCGGCGGGACGACGCACCTCTACTTCGAGGTTGTAGAGGTACCCGACCGTCTCCTCCTTGATCTGCCCCATCATGGACTGGAACATCTGGTAGCCCTCGCGCTGGTACTCGATCAGCGGGTCGCGCTGCGCCATGGCGCGCAGGCCGATGCCGTCCTTGAGGTAATCCATCTCGTAGAGGTGGTCACGCCAGCGGCGATCCAGCACCTGCAGCACGACGCGTCGCTCCAGCTCGCGGGTTGCGGCCGTGCCGAGGGTCTCCTCGCGCTTGCTGTACGCGATCTTCGCGTCGGAGAGGATCTCGCGTTTGAGCCCTTCGGGTGTGATGCGACCCTTGGTGCCCGCCTCGGAGACGACCTCGTCGATCGTGACACCCACCGGGTAGAGCGTCTTCAGCTCGGTCCAGAGGGCATCGAAGTCCCAGCTCTCGGTGTGTCCACTGGAGGTGTGATCGTCGATCACGGCGTTGATCGCATCCTCGATGAAGTGCTGCACGCGATCGGCGATGTCATCGCCCTCGAGGATGTGCCGGCGGTCGGAGTAGATCGCCTCGCGCTGACGGTTCAGGACGTCGTCGTACTTGAGGACGTTCTTGCGGATCTCGGCGTTGCGCCCTTCGACCTGAGACTGCGCGCTCTTGATGGCGCGCGAGACCATGGTCGATTCGATGGCCACGTCGTCCGGGAAATTCGTGCGCGCGAGGATCGCCTCGGCCGCACCGGACTGGAACAGGCGCATCAGGTCATCCGTCAGCGACAGGTAGAAGCGGCTCTCCCCCGGGTCGCCCTGGCGGCCGGAACGTCCACGCAGCTGGTTGTCGATGCGGCGCGACTCGTGACGCTCGGTGCCCAGCACGTACAGGCCGCCCGCCTCCACCACCTTGGTCGCCTCCTCGGCGACGTGCTCGCGGGTGCCCTCGTACACGGCATCCCACTCCGCCTCGTACTCCTCCGGCGTCTCGACCGGGTCCAGGCCCTTGGCCTTCATCTCCTGGACGGCGAGGAATTCGGCGTTGCCGCCCAGCATGATGTCGGTGCCACGGCCGGCCATGTTGGTCGCGACGGTGACCGCGCCCAGGCGTCCCGCGCGGGCGACGATCTCCGCCTCGCGGGCGTGGTTCTTGGCGTTGAGGACCTCGTGCTTGATGCCCTTCTTCGCCAGCAGCCGGGACAGGTACTCGCTCTTTTCGACACTCACCGTGCCGACCAGGACGGGCTGACCGGTCTCGTGGCGCTTGACGATGTCCTCGACGACCTGATCGAACTTGGCCTGCTCGTTCTTGTACACCAGGTCGGACTGATCCTTGCGGATCATCGGCTTGTTCGTCGGGATGGGGACCACGCCGAGCTGGTAGGTGGACATGAACTCCGCCGCCTCGGTCTCGGCGGTACCGGTCATCCCGGCGAGCTTCTCGTACAGGCGGAAGTAGTTCTGCAGCGTCACGGTCGCCAGAGTCTGGTTCTCGGCCTTGACCGGCACGCCCTCCTTGGCCTCGATGGCCTGGTGGATGCCCTCGTTGTAGCGCCGCCCGACCAGGATGCGGCCGGTGTGCTCGTCGACGATCATCACCTCGTCGTTCATCACGACGTAGTCCGTGTCGCGCTTGAACAGGGCGAGGGCCTTGATCGAGTTGTTCAGGAACGAGATGAGGGGGGTGTTCGCCGACTCGTACAGGTTGTCGATGCCGAGGTAGTCCTCGACCTTCTCGATGCCGGGCTCGAGCACGCCGATGGTGCGCTTCTTCTCATCGACCTCGTAGTCGACGCCCGCCTCGAGGGTCTTGGCGATCTTCGCGAACTCCACGAACCACCGGTTCGCCTCGCCCGAGGACGGCCCCGAGATGATCAGCGGAGTACGGGCCTCGTCGATGAGGATCGAGTCGACCTCGTCGACGATCGCGAAGTAGTGCCCCCGCTGGACCAGGTCTTCTTTGCGCCACGCCATGTTGTCGCGCAGGTAGTCGAACCCGAACTCGTTGTTGGTGCCGTAGGTGATGTCCGCCTCGTACTGCTGACGGCGGATGTCCGGGGTCTGACCGGCGACGATGGTGCCGGTGGTCATCCCGAGCGCCCGGTAGATGCGCCCCATCAGCTCGGACTGGTAGGACGCCAGGTAGTCGTTGACGGTGATCACGTGCACGCCCTTGCCGGCGATCGCGTTCAGATACACCGGGAAGACCGCGGTCAGCGTCTTGCCCTCACCGGTCTTCATCTCGGCGATGTTGCCCAGATGAAGCGCCGCGCCGCCCATGATCTGCACGTCGTACGGCCGCTGGCCCAGGGTGCGCTTGGACGCCTCGCGCACCGCGGCGAAGGCCTCCGGCATCAGCTGGTCCAGGGTGGCACCGGCCTCGAAGCGGGCGCGCAGCTCTGCGGTCTCACCGCGCAGCTCATCGTCGGTCAAGTGCGCGTAGTCCTCTTCGAGGGCGTTGACCGCCTTCACGACCTGCTTGAGGCGCCGGAGGATGCGTCCCTCCCCGGCACGAAGCAGTTTCTCGAGAGCGTTGGCCACGAAGCATCTCCATCTGTCAGGTGCGGCGCGATCCGCGCCTTTGCCGCCCGACGCTGAGCGCACAGGCATACCCAGTCATGTTATCCGCCTGTGACCTTGGAGTGCCCTGTGACTGAGAGCGCATGCGGCGCGCGCGGCGACCGACACGCGGGATCCCGGCATCCCGCGGTGCTTTCCCGGTATGCATATACTCCGTGACTACATACCGGGTATGCATGCAACGGGCGTGCAGACAGAAGCGGGAGTTCCCATGTCGGTGCGGCAGAGCCTGCTGGCCATCCTCGACCAAGGTCCCTGCTACGGGTACCAGCTGCGGGCGGAGTTCGAGCGGCGGACCGGTTCCAGCCGGCCGCTGAATGTCGGGCAGATCTACAACACCCTGGACCGGCTCGAGCGCGACGGGTTCGTCCAGAAGGGGGAGACCGACAGCCACGGGCACGTGTACTACGCCATCACGGATGCCGGCTCCGCCGCGGTGGCGTCATGGCTGGCCGCCCCGGTCGAGCGGAGTCAGGGTGCCCGCGACGAACTGGCGACCAAGCTCGCCGTCGCGACCAGCCTGCCGGGGGTGGACGTCGCGGGCATCATCCGCGCGCAGCAGCGGGCCTCCCGGGCGCAGCTGGACGAGCTGACCCGGGTCGCACGCGCGGCTGCGTCGCTGCCCGGTCCGCAGGAGCTGGGCCGCACGCTGATCGCCGAGGCCGGGATCGCGCACGCCGAAGCAGAGCTGCGGTGGCTGGAGGAGACCCAGCGCCTGCTGTCCCGGCATCCGGAAGCCGCGACGCCGCTCGCACTGGCCAGCGAGCGTCCCAAGCGGGGGCGCCCGGCGCGCGTCGAGACGGTCGCGATCGCCTGAGCCGCATCGCCCCGGTGGTGGGTGCGGTGTGAGCTCTCAGGCGGACGCCTTACCCTTAACTGTGTCAACAGACGATGTCTCCGTCGAGGCCGCGGCTCCTGAGGAGCCCGCCGCGATGACGTTCGCCGACCTCGGATTGGGCGATGCGGTGCTCAAGGCGCTCCGCGACGTCGGGTACGAGACCCCGTCCGCCATCCAGGCTGCGACGATCCCGACGCTGCTGGCCGGACGCGACGTCGTCGGTCTCGCGCAGACCGGAACCGGCAAGACGGCGGCGTTCGCGCTGCCCATCCTGGACCGCCTGGACGTGTCGCAGAAGTCGCCCCAGGCGCTCGTGCTCGCACCCACGCGCGAGCTCGCGCTTCAGGTCTGCGAGGCGTTCGAGAAGTACGCCTCGCACACACGCGGCGTCCGCGTGCTGCCGGTGTACGGCGGTCAGGGCTACGGGGTGCAGCTGTCCGCACTGCGCCGGGGCGTGCACATCATCGTCGGCACGCCCGGGCGCATCATGGATCACCTGGACAAGGGCACGCTGGATCTGTCCGAGCTGAAGTACCTGGTGCTGGACGAGGCCGACGAGATGCTCAAAATGGGCTTCGCCGAGGATGTCGAGACGATCCTCGCCGACACGCCGTCGACCAAGCAGGTCGCTCTGTTCTCCGCGACGATGCCGGCCGCGATCCGCCGCATGTCGAAGCAGTATCTGCACGACCCCGAAGAGATCACCGTCAAGACCAAGACGACCACCTCGGCCTCTACGACGCAGCGGTACCTGATCGTGTCCTTCCAGCAGAAGATCGATGCGCTCACCCGCATCCTGGAGGTGGAGAACTTCGAGGGCATGATCGTGTTCGCCCGCACCAAGTCCGCGACCGAGGAGGTCGCGGAGAAGCTGCGCGCACGCGGCTACAGCGCCGCCGCGATCAACGGCGACATCGCCCAGGTGCAGCGCGAGCGGACCGTGAACCAGCTCAAGTCCGGCAAGCTCGACATCCTGGTGGCGACGGATGTCGCAGCCCGTGGATTGGACGTCGACCGGATCTCGCACGTGATCAACTTCGACATCCCCACCGACCCCGAGTCCTACGTGCACCGCATCGGCCGCACCGGCCGCGCCGGACGCACCGGCGTCGCGATCAGCTTCGTCACCCCGCGCGAGCGCGGCCTCGTTTCGGCGATCGAGCGGGCGACCCGCCAGCCGCTCACCCAGATGCAGCTGCCCACCGCCGAAGACGTCAACGTGACCCGCCTTGCCCGCTTCGACGACCGGATCACCGCGGCGCTGGATCAGACCGATCGGATCGCCGGCTTCCGGGACGTCATCGCCCACTACGTGCGCCACCACGACGTCCCCGAGGTCGATGTCGCCGCGGCGCTGGCCGTCGTCGCCCAGGGCGAATCGCCGCTGCTGCTGGAGCCGGAACCGGCGCGACAGAAATTCGACCGCGACGACCGCAGCGACCGCGGCGAGCGGCCCGGACGATTCGACCGCGACGACCGCGCTGAGCGCCCCGAGCGGCGTCAGCGGACCAGCAACAGCCGGATGGCCACGTATCGCCTGGCTGTCGGCAAACGCCACCGCGTCGAGCCGCGCCAGATCGTCGGCGCGCTGGCCAACGAAGGCGGACTCAGCCGCGGCGATTTCGGTGCGATCCAGATCCGTCCCGACTTCTCGCTCGTCGAGCTGCCGGCCGACCTGTCCGCCGAGACGCTCGCACGACTCGCCGACACGCGCATCTCGGGAAAGCTCATCGAGCTGCGCCCGGACTCCGGCGGACCGCGCCGGCCGGACGCAGACGACCGTCCTGCGCGCAAACCGCGTCATCGGGACTCCGTCGACGACGCGTGACCGCGTCGGCGAACCGCAGACGTGCACCCCGGAAGCGAACCTAGGATCTACTCATGGCTGGATTCTGGGGTAAACGCAAGCGAGAAGAGCAGGAAGCGCTGGAGGCGCAGGACGCCGACCTGGCCCGGCGCGCGGGCAGGGCGCTGGTCGAGGCCGACGAGCGACTCCGCGTCACCACCGACGAGCTCGACTTCGCCGAGGCGGAACTGGGCGTCGGGCCGACCCGCGAGCTGCGCGAGGCTCTCACCTCGGTGCGCCAGCACCTGCAGGAGGCCTTCCACCTCAATCAGCTGAACTTCGACGAGATCCCGGACACCCCCGAGGAGCTGCGCACCCGCAACGCGCGGATCGTGCAGCTCAGTGAGTGGGCTCAGGAGCTGCTCGATGACCGCACGGCGGCGCTCGCCGAGCCGATCGCCAAGGCCCGACGCGCTCCCGAGATCCTCGCCGCACTCGAGGCGGATGCGGAGCGCCAGCGTGCCCGCCTCCCCCACACCCGCGAGACCATCGCCCGCCTGGCGGAGCGCTACTCCGACGATGCCCTGCGGCAGGTCGCCGAGAACGCGGATGAAGCCGAGCAGCTGCTGAAGTTCGCTCAGCACAGCGCGGGTATCGCGTCGCGTCGCCGCGAAGCCGGGCAGCGGGAGCAGGCGAATCTGGCACTGGAGACGGCGATCGAGGCGGGGCGCCGCGCGGTCGCGCTGATCGACGCCGTCGAGACCTTCGAGATCGAGGCGCTCCGAGCCGAATCCACGCTCGCCGCGGTCGTGGAGGACTCGCGCGGTGATCTGGTCGAGGCCCGCAACGCCCCGGCCGTGCCTGGGGTGGCCACCGCCGTGGCCTCGCTCGAGCAGGCGCTCGCCTCGTTGCCGCCGGTCGGCGCGAAGACCAATCCGTTCACGGACCTGACCCGCCTCCGCGCGGCCAACACCGGCCTGGACGCGGCCATCGAGACCGCGCGCGAGCGGGCAGCGCGCCAGATCCCCCCGCTCGAGCAGGTCCGTCACTCCATCGACGACGCGGACCGGCAGCTGGCGGTGGCGCGCGACGTGATCGCCGGGCACCGCGGCTGGATCGGCGCCGACGCCCGCACGCGCGTGGCCGAAGCGGAGCGGATCCGTCTCGACCTCGACCGCTACCTGGGCGCCTCGGCCGCCGCCGCCACCGTCATCGACGAGGATCACCGCGAGCAGGCGCTGGCGATGTCGCGCCGGATCGCGTACCTCGCCAGCGAGGGGCTTCAGCTCGCGCAGCGCGACATCGACCAGTCGCGGCCCCCCGGCGGACCCGGCGGATGGGGCTACGGCGGCGGCGACGACGGCGGCCAGCGTCGCGGGGATCCGATGGGCGGCATCCTCGGCGGCCTGGTCATCGGCAGCCTGCTGGGCGGCATGTTCGACTGACGGAAAACGGGATGCCTCGTGCGAGGCATCCCGTTTTCCGTGCGCTCCACTGAGCGGACCAGAGCTCTCGGTCGCTACGCGACTGCCGCCGGCGCCGTCTGGGTGGTCAGAGAGATCACGCCGTAATCCCAGCCTTTGCGGCGGTACACGACGCTGGGGTGATCGGTGCGCGCGTCGATGAACAGGAAGAAGTCGTGCCCGACCAGTTCCATGCGGTCAACGGCTTCCTCGACAGACATCCACTCCGGGTCGAACTCCTTCGTGCGGATGACCACGGGGGTGTAATCCGCCTCGTCCTGGCCGCCGGCCACCACCGGGATCTCTCCGGTGGCCACGGCCTGGATCACATCCATCGATGCCGGCTGCACGTCGATGCCGGAGAGCTCGCCGCTCTCCTTCTCGAACTTGGCACCGCGCGGGTGGTTGCGGGCATCGACGCGCTTGTCCTTCGCGCGCCGCAGCTGCTCGCACAGCTTGTCCACCGCCATGTCCAGCGCGGCGAACTTGTCGGCGTCTGTTGCCTCGGCCCGAACCAGAGGACCCCGCCCGGTGAGCGTCAGCTCGACCGTTTCGTCCTCCATGCGACCGTTGTGGTACGCCCGGTGGGTCACTTTGACATCCACGCGCTGAGCGCGTGGCGCAAGGGTCTCGATGCGGGCGGTCTTGTCGTCAACAACCGAGCGGAAGCGATCGGTGATGCCCACTCCCACGCCGACAATGCTGGTTTCCATCCTTGACCTCCTTGTTCCGGTCCGCCCGGCCAAGGGCGGACCCTGAGTCGCCTTGTCATCCCCACGCTATCCCGGCCCCGGGTCGCCTGTCACCTGGGAGTCGCGAATGCGTCACTGCCTGCGCCGTGCCGTGGTGTGCCCGCGATGGCCGCAGCCCCGATCACCTCGGCGCCGCCGGCCCGCAGGGCGCGGACCGCCTCGGCCAGGGTCGCTCCGGTCGTCACGACGTCATCGACGACGACGACGCGCAGGCCTTCGACGCCGCCTGCGACCAGCGAGCCGGCGACGTTCCGGCGGCGCTCGGCCCGGTCCAGACCGCGCTGATCGGCCGTGACGCGCCCGATCCGCAGCAGCCGCGCAGGCCGCAGGCCACCGCGGCGCGCCACCAGTTCGACCACCCGGTAGCCGCGGCGCCGGTAGCCGGCACGCGAGGTCGGAACGGGCACGACGACGGTCGTGCTGGCCGATGCGGCCCCGTCGGGAGGTGCGGATGCCGCGGCCTCCGCCGCACCCACTGCGGCCCGCAGCGCCGGCGCAAGATGGCGGGCCAGACCGGTCCGGCCGTCCTCCTTCAGGGCGCGCACCACCCGGGCGGTCACCCCTTCGAATCGCAGACCGCTCCACACCCCCGGGAGGCTGTGCTCGACGGACGGCAGCAGGAGGCCGCGGCAGTCCTCGCACAGTGCGACGTCGGGCTCAGCGCATCCGGCGCACGCGATCGGCAACACGAGCGCAAGCGCGCCGCCCAGCGCCTCGCGCACCGTCGTGCCGACCCATCCGGTTTGCTCCACTCGCCCACGATGACGCCATGCGCCGCCGCAGGGCTGGACGGCGGCTCGTCCGTGCATGACATCGAACCCGCCCGGGCTGGGGAGGAATGCGGGCGGCGGCTACGGGGGGGAGCCCTGCTGGGTGGCCAGGACGAGGACGCCGCCGGTGGTGCGCTGCCAGTTCGCCCCCCGCTTGACGAATAGCGACCCGTCCTCGGCGCGGAGGCGGACGCTCGAGATCGAGTTCGCCCCGGCTATCGATGCGGCACCGATCGGCGCGTCGATGGTCGAACCGGGACCCCCGGCCAGCTGCTCGGTGAACAGCGGCCCCTCGGCACGTGCTGTCAGCACGCCGAGGCTGACGTCGTCCAGCCAGGTCAGACCCGCCCCCGCGCCGGAGAGCACACCGAGAGGCACCGGGTCGCCGATCCGGATCGGCTGATTGTCGTCGCCGCGGACGACACCGGCCACCCGCACCTCCGTCCGGTCACCGGCGACCAGCAGCGCCGCGAGCCGCGCGCCGTCCCGCGACACCGTCATGGCGACGATCTGCGTCGCTCCGGGCCAGGCGTCGGCGATCGGGAACTGCTGGCCCCCGGCGGAGAACACCGTCACCGCCGAGGGCTGGTCGCGCGGAACGCTCCAGATGTAGCCGAACGGGTCGGCGCTCGGGTTGACCAGACCGGCTCGAGAGTCCACCACGGTGACACCGCCTCCCGCCGGCACGCGCGCGACCGTGCCGTCCACGAGCCGCACGGCGGCGAAGTCCCGGTCGGTGGCGACCTGGATGGCGGTGGGAATCACGTTGGCCATCGACGACGACAGACCGGGGATCTGCGTGAGTTCGTCGCCCGCGAGGAAGCCGAACCCCTCCTCGGTGAGCACCAGAGGCGGACCGGTCACCCGCGTGGAGCGGGTGGCGACCGGCTCGGCGATCAGCGGCGCGGACTCGACCGACATCTGAGCCCGGGAGACACCGGCGGTGGCCAGGCTCGCGGTCAGCTGGGTCTGCATCCGGTCCAGGGTCGTGGGCTCGATCAGCAGCGCGTCCGCGCTGAGCGCCACCTGGGCCACTCCGGACTCCAACGGCACGGAGGGGCGGGCCAGCGAGACGCCCTCGGGAAAGGCGTTGCGCACCGAATCCAGAAGCCAGGGACTGGGCGCGCCGTTCACCAGAGCTCCGGCGATCCGCGTCGCGGCGTTAGTGGTCGGGAACCAGCGCACGTCGGGCACCAGGAACTGCCACGTGGGATCGAAGAACATCAGCGAATAGCGGTGGAAGACATTCGCGAACACGTCGCGGTCCACGACCACCCCATCCGGCGCTTCGGTGATCCGCCACTCGCCGTTGTCCTGCTGGGCGAGGTGGAACGAGAGCTGGGTGATGCCCGCCTCGGCCGGTTGATAGGCACCGGTCTGGTCCACCGTCGCCACCGCGACCAGGGACACTGACACGGCACCCTCGGTCGGCGCGACCGCAGTGCGTTCGTCCGGCACATCGATCGTGACGCTCGCCTCCGGCTTCCAGGTCTCCCGGATCGATGGCGCGAGGAACATGCGCGCGACGTCCCAGTTCGCCGCGGGTCCGGGACCGGACCCGGCGCGGATGAAGCCCTCGACGATCTGCTCGGGGGTCGCTCCGGGCTGCGGCTCGTCGGGACGGAAGAGGAACTCCGGCGAGAACGCATCATCCCCCGCCGCCAGCCCCGGATTCACCGGCCCGCCGGCCGGCAGACCGGCGCACGCGGACAGGACGAGGGCTGCGGCCGCGACGACGGCAGCGATGCCCCGACGCGCTCTCACGATGCACTCCCCCGGGTCGCGGCATCCGCCCGGACCTCGCCGGTCGGGATCTGGATGGGCTGGGTGAGGCCGAAGTCCTCCAGTGCGGCGCCGGAGTCATCCCCCGGATCCGCCGGGATGGGCGAGGGGGCGGTCAGGACGCCGCCGTGGCGGGGAAGAGTCAGGACGAAGTGGGAACCGCGGCCCAGATCGGACCACACGGCCAGCTCGCCGCCGTGCAGCCGCGCGTCGCCGAGCGCGATGGACAGCCCCAGGCCGGTGCCGCCGATCGTGCGCGTGCGCGAAGGATCGGCGCGCCAGAACCGGTCGAACACCCGCTCCGCGTCCTGCGGCGTCATGCCGAGGCCGTAGTCGCGCACGCCGATGGCAACCGCCTGCTGGTCGCTGTCGACCGTGATCACGATCGGCCTGCCCTCACCGTGCTCGATCGCGTTGCCCAGGAGGTTGCGCACGATGCGGCGCACTCGGCGGGGGTCCATCTCGACCGGCGAATAGCCCCCCGGAGCGACCAGACGCACGTCGGTGCCGTGCTGTTCGGCCAGCTGATGCATCGACGCGATCACGTCTTCGGCGAGGTGTGCAAGGCTGGTCGGCTCGAGCTCGAGCTGCACCGAACCGGCGTCGTAGCGGCTGATCTCGAGCAGATCGGTCAGCAGCGTCTCGAAACGCTGCACCTGCGCGTTCAGCAGTTCGGCTGCGCGCGCGGTGGCGGGATCGAAGCTCTGCCGGTGGTCGTTGATCATGTCCGCCGCCAGCCGGATGGTCGTGAGTGGTGTGCGCAGTTCGTGCGAGACATCCGAGACGAATCGCTGCTGGACCAGGGAAAGATCGGCGAGCTCCTTGATCTGCGATTCGATGCTGTCGGCCATGGCGTTGAAGGACCGTCCCAGGGTGGCCAGCTCGTCTTCGCCGCGCACGGGCAGGCGCACGCCGAGCTCTCCGGCGGCGAGCTTGGCACTGGTGTCCGCCGCCTCGCCGATGGGGATCGTCACCGAGCGCAGAACGAACCAGGAGATCGCCCCGATCAGCACGACCAGGGAGCTGCCGACGATCCACAGCGTGGTCTGCACGAAGCCGAGGGTCTGAGACGCGCTGTCCAGGTCGTATGCCAGGTACAGCTCGTAGCCGCCCACGTCGGGAACCGTCAGCTGCTGACCGACGATGATCCCGGGCACCGGTCCGTTCGTCAGGGGAAGCTCGACGGACTGCCACCACTGCTGCGCCGCGTCCGACTGCACCGCTTCGTGCATGCCCTCGGAGATCACCTGCTCGGTCAGCCCCGGGGTGGTGAAGTCCTGCGGCGCCAGCTGGGACGGGGTCCGATCGATCCGGAACGCGGCGATCATGTCGGTCGAGGACCGCTCCGCCAGTGTGGCCCGCACGCTGTTCCACAGGTTCTGGATCTGTACCGTGTCGCCCTGGACGGCGGCGGCATCCAGAGTGGCCTGTGCCGCCTGGGTGGCCCGCAGCGAATCGCGCAGCACCTGGTCCTTGCGGGCCTGGAACAGATCGTTCTGAATCGCCAGCGCCATCCAGATGCACGCGACGAGGATCGCGAGGGCCGTCAGCGCCAGCGTGATCAGGATGGTCCGGAACCGCAGCGAGCGCCGCCACAGATTCGCAAGGCTGTCCGGCCACGAGCGCCAGTCACGCCACGCGGTCGCCGGGAGGCGGGATGCCGTCACCGCCGTTGCGGGGGGCATCGAGGACCTCACACCACGGCGCCGGCGCGGTAGCCGACGCCGCGCACCGTCGTGACGATCTTCGGGTTGTCGGGGTCGAGTTCCACCTTGGCGCGGAGGCGCTGGACGTGCACGTTGACGAGGCGGGTGTCGGCCTTGTAGTGGTAGCCCCAGACCTGTTCCAGCAACATCTCCCGAGAGAAGACCTGCTGCGGCTTCGAGGCCAGCGCCACCAGCAGCTCGAATTCAAGCGGTGTCAGCGCGATCGGCGACTCGTCGCGGCGCACCTCGTGGGCGGCCACGTCGACGGTGAGGTCGCCGATGCGCAGCGTCTCGTTCGCCTGCTGCGCGGCCGGGCGCAGCCGGGTGCGGATGCGCGCGACCAGTTCCTTCGGGTTGAACGGCTTCACGATGTAGTCGTCAGCGCCGGATTCGAGGCCCTTGACCACGTCCGCGGTGTCGGTGCGTGCGGTGAGCATGATGATCGGAACCCCGGATTCGGCGCGTATCCGCGTGCAGATCTCGATGCCGTCCATCCCGGGAAGCATGAGGTCCAGCAGGATCAGATCCGGACGCTCGGCACGCCAGGTCTCGACCGCCTTGGAACCGTCTGCGCAGAACGCCGTTTCGAATCCCTCCGTGCGAAGGACGATGCCGATCATCTCGGCCAGGGCCGTGTCGTCATCGACCACCAGGATGCGTGATGTCATCTCCCGCGTTTCGTCCTTTGCGTCGGGCCGGGGCGCGCGCCGTTCTCACGCCTTCCCCGTGCGCTTCCCACAGAGTAGTGGACACCGGCTGTGGACAGGCCGAACGCGGGCCGCGCGCGCACCGGAGGACCGCTGTCGGGGCCGGTCGGTGTGACACGATAGTGGCTCAGCCCGGGGGCGCGTCAGCGCGCCCGTGGTCTGGTCCGAGCCCGGCAGGGGGCTCGTCCGCACGTCATGGTCGGGGGCCCGAGGCCCGGAACGACACAGTCGACACGAGGAGGGCCATCCGTGACCGCCTATCCGGCCTGGACACCGGCATCCCGCGCCGGCATCATCCCGCTGCATCCGCTGACTTTCGGCATCATCCTGGGACGGTCCTTCGCCGCTCTGCGGCAGAACCCCCGCGTCCTGCTCGGCTTCGCGCTGTGCGTGCAGACGGCCGCGTACCTTCTGGTGCTGCTCGGGGTCGGCGCGGTCGCGGTGGCCTCGTTCACGCGGCTGGACACGCTCCGCGAGGGAACCGACGAGTTCGAGGCCGTGATGGCCGGCTCGATCGCCCTGACCTCCATCACGGCGCTCGTCCTGGGTCTTGCCGCCGGTGCGCTCGGGGTGATCGTGCAGGGCGTCGTGGTCAGCGAGGTCGCGCACGCCGCGGTCGCCGAGAAGCTGACACTGCGTGCACTGTGGCAGCGGGTCAAGCCGGTGGCGTGGCGCCTGATCGGATACTCCCTGCTGCTCACCCTGGCGGTGCTGGTCCTGATCGGCATCGTCGCCGTCGCGATCATCGCGGTCGGCGTGGCCGCGCTGCCCCTCGCGGTCGCCCTGACCATCCTCGTGATCCTCTCCGCGATCCCGCTGGCGCTGTGGCTGACCACCAAACTGCTGCTGGTCCCGGCGACCATCATCCTCGAGCAGGCCACCATCCGCGGTGCCATCGCCCGCTCCTGGGTGCTCATCCGCGGCCGGTTCTGGGCCGCGCTGGGCACGATCGTCATCATCTCGCTCACGTTCGGGGCGCTCTCGCAGGTCATCAGCATCCCGTTCTCGTTCCTCACCACCGGGCTGACGACGATCATCAGCCCGACCGGCGACCCGGAACCGTCCGCGATCATCGGCATGCTGGTCGCACTGGTGCTGACCCAGGTGGTCACGCTGCTCATCCAGTCCGTGGCCGTCGTGGTACAGGGCACGGCGACGGCCCTCATCTACATCGACTGCCGGATGCGACGCGAAGGCCTGGACATCGACCTGCTCGCCTACGTCGAGCGACGCGACGCCGGGGCGATCGGTCTGGCCGATCCGTACCGGGAGAACATCGGACGGAAGATCGCGCCGCGCCCGGTCTTCCCCGCGGCGCCCGGCTATCCGGCCGCGCAGGGCTATCCCCCCGCGTATGCGGGACAGCCGTATGCGCCGGCCCAGCCGCAGCCCCCGGCCCCCGCCGGGTACGCACCGGGGTATCCCGCGCAGCAGGGCTATCCCGGTCAGCAGGGGTATCCCGCGCAGCAGGGGTATCCCGCGCAGCAGGGGTATCCCGCGCAGCAGGGGTATCCCGCGCAGCAGGGGTATCCCGGGTATCCCCCGCCGCCGGCTCCCCCTGCCGCGGCGCGGCCCGATGCGGCCCCGGCCGGCCACCCGGCCCAGCCCGGGTACCCGTCATCGGCCGCATCGGTCCCACCCGCGGAGCCCGCCACCGCAGCGGAATCCGACCCCACGCAGCGGGGCACGCAGGATGAACCGCCGTCGGCGACGCGCTGGACCGCACCCGGTTCGGCCGGCAGTGCGATCGACCCGGAGTCGCCGTGGTCGTAGCCGGCGTGTTCTCCCGGCTGGCCGCGTCCGTGCCGCCGCTCGTCCCCGATCGCGAAGAAGCGCGCAGGTGGGCCGAGCGGGAACTGGCCGATCCACGGTACGCGATCGCCGAACCCACCCCCCTCGACCGCATCGCACGGGCGATCGCCGACTTCTTCGAGTCGCTGTTCTCGTCCGAGCTTCCCGGCGAGTGGGGACCCTGGGTCGCTGTCGTGGCGGCCGTGGTGGTGGGACTGGTGATCCTCGCCGCCTTCCTGATCTGGGGCGTCCCGCGGTTCACGGCCCGTTCTCGCGGTCCGGCCGACCTGTTCGGTGCGGACGAGCAGCGCAGCGCCGACCAGTTGCGCCGGGACGCTGCATCCTCCGCCGCCGCCGGCGACTGGGACACCGCGATCATCCTCCGCTTCCGGGCACTGGCCCGCGGACTACTCGAGCGCGGAGCCGTGGACACCCCGCCCGGTGCGACCGTGCATGCCTTCGCCCGGGCCGCCGCGCGCGCGTACCCGGCCTGCGCGGACCAGCTGGAATCGGCCGCTGCCGCGTTCGAGGACGTCCGCTACCTGCGCCGACCGGGTACCGAGGAACTGTACCGGCGCATCGGGGCCGTGGAGGACACCGTCCGCGCCACCCGACCGGTGCTGCCGGTCCTGGTCGGGGCGAGCACGTGACCGCCGCAGCCGACACCGTCGCCGCGCCCGCCGGGCGCCGTCGGCCCATCGCCGGGTGGATGGTCATCGCCGCCGCGCTCGTCGCGGTCGGGATCGCCGGGTCCGCTCTGGCAGGCATCGGGCAGTGGGCCGAGCGCGAGGCGCTCGACCCGGAGTCGGCGGGTCCGACCGGCGCCCGTGCGCTGACCCAGATCCTCAGCGAACACGGAGTGGATGTCATCGTGGCGCGCGATCGAGCCTCCGCAGAGGATGCACTCGGCCGCGGTGCGGCGACCCTGGCGATGGCCGATGCGCCGCACCTGTCCGACGATGCCCTCACCTCTGTCGCGGATGCCGCGACAGAGGTCGTCCTGATCGAGCCTCGCTCCCGCACCCTGCGACTGCTGCTGCCGGGCGCCACCCCGCACGGTGTCGGTCCAGGCCAGGCCGTCCCGCCCGCGTGCGCCCTGCCCGAGGCGCAGCGCGCCGGACCCGTTTCGCCCGGCGCGATCTACGCACCCGGTCCGCAGGCCACGGCGTGCTTCCCGACCGGCGGCGGATACGGCCTGCTCGTCGGCGACGACGCCGGAGCCCGGGCGGTCGCCGTGGACGGCCGGGCTCTGTTCACCAACGAGCACCTCGCCGCGGAGGGCAACGCGGCCCTCGCGGTGAATCTGCTCGGCCGGCATGCCACGCTCGTGTGGTACCTGCCCGACATCGGCGACAGCGACCTCGCCGACGCGGACGCTTCACTGGGCGAGCTCACGCCCCCGTGGGTCAGCCCGGTCATCGTGCTGCTCCTGGTGGCCGGTATCACCGCCGCGATCTGGCGCGGCCGCCGCTTCGGTCCACTGGTCGCCGAGCGGATGCCGGTGACCGTCCGTGCAGCGGAGACGACCGAGGGACGCGCGCGACTGTATGCGCACGCCCGCGATGCGCTGCACGCGGCCGACCAGTTGCGCATCGGGGCGCTCACCCGCCTGTCCCGGACGCTGGGCCTGGGTCCGTCCGCCTCCGCCGCCGAGATCTCGGATGCCACGGCCGCCCGCGCCGGACTGGACCGTGGCAGGGTCCGGCGCATCCTCATCGACGAACTGCCCCGTACCGACCCGGAGCTCGTCGCGCTCAGCGAAGACCTCCGCGCCCTCGAGCAGACCGTGCAGACGGCCGTGCGTCCTGAAAGGAACACCCGATGACAGACCCCAGCCCGCGCGACGCAGCCGGCGAGCAGACGGCTGCCGCCCCGGCATCCGCGAGCCCCGCCCTCGACGACGCCGCACTGCGGGAGTCCATGAACCGGGTGCGGATCGAGGTGGGCAAGGCCGTGGTCGGCCAGGACGGCGCTGTCACCGGCCTCCTGATCGCCCTGCTGGCGCGCGGGCACGTGCTGATCGAAGGGGTGCCCGGCGTCGCGAAGACGCTGCTGGTGCGGGCGTTCAGCGGTGCGCTGGGACTGGACACCAAGCGCATCCAGTTCACGCCCGACCTGATGCCGGGCGACGTGTCCGGATCCCTGGTGTACGACGCGCGCGCGGGCGAGTTCGAGTTCCGCGCGGGTCCGGTGTTCACCAACGTCCTGCTGGCCGACGAGATCAACCGCACACCCCCGAAGACGCAGTCCGCCCTGCTGGAGGCCATGGAGGAGCGACAGGTCTCCACCGACGGCGTCGCCCGTCCGCTGCCCGAGCCGTTCATCGTCGCCGCCACCCAGAACCCGATCGAGCAGGAGGGCACCTACACGCTGCCGGAGGCGCAGCTGGATCGCTTCCTGCTGAAGCTGATCGTGGACATCCCGCCCCGCGACGCCGAGCTGACGGTGCTGCGCCGCCACGCCGGGGGCTTCGACCCGCAGGATCTCGCCGCCGCCGGGCTGCAGCAGACCGTCGATGCCGCGGAGATCCGCGCGGCGCAGCGGGCCGCGGCGGCGGTCATGGTGGCCGACGACGTCCTGGCCTACATCGTCGATCTGGCCCAGGCGACCCGGCGCTCGCCCTCGGTGCAGCTCGGCGTCAGCCCGCGCGCGACCACGGCGCTGCTGGCCGCGTCGAAGGCGTGGGCATGGCTCGGCGGGTACCCGGCGATCACCCCCGACCACGTGCAGACCATGCTCGTGCCCACCTGGCGCCACCGCATCCGCCTGCGTCCGGACGCCGAGCTCGAAGGCGTCTCCGTCGATGCCGTGCTGGGCTCGGTGCTGCAGCAGACCCGGGTACCCATGTGAGTCGGCTCCAGACCGCTCCCGCGGATCAGGACCTCTAGTGTTCATCTCCGGCCGCGTGCCGCTTCTGGTCGGACTCGGCACGGTGCCCGTCGTGCTGCTCTCGGTCGCCGGCCTCAACGCCTGGGCCGCCGCCGCGGTCTGGCTTGCGCTGTGCGCCGCCCTCGCGCTCGCCGATGCCGCCGCCGCGGCCGATCCGCGCCGAATCCGGGTGCACCGCCGGGTGCCGGGCCGCGCTCTGCTCGGAGAGCCCGTGGAGACGGAGCTGTGGCTGGAGAACACCGGTGCGCGGCGGCTCCACGGTCAGATCCGCGACGCCTGGCAGCCCACCGCGGGCGCGTCGCCCGACCGCCCGGCGGTCGACGTGCCCGCCGGGGAGCGTCGGCGGATCGTGGTCCCGCTGCTGCCCCGGCGCCGGGGCGAACTGAGCTCTGCGTTCGTCGTGGTCCGCGCGGACGGGCCGTGGCGACTGGCCGGGCGTCAGGCGCGGATACCGAGCCGGGGCGCGCTGCGAGTGCTGCCGCCGTTCACCGCCCGTCGGCACCTGCCTTCGCGACTGGCCCGCCTGCGCGAGCTGGACGGCAACACCAGTGTGCAGGTCCGCGGGCAGGGCACCGAGTTCGACAGCCTGCGCGAATACGTGCGCGGGGATGACGTCCGCTCGATCGACTGGCGCGCCACCGCGCGCGCGGGCGCGACGATGCTGCGCACGTGGCGCCCCGAGCGGGACCGCCATGTCGTGATCCTGCTGGACACGGGACGCACGGCCGCCGCACGGGTGGGAGACGGCGTACGACTGGATGCCGCGATGGAGGCCGCACTGCTGCTGGCAGCGCTCGCTTCGCGCGCGGGCGATCACACGCACCTTCTCATGTTCGACCGCGTCGCCCGTGCTCGCGTCACCCGCGTGGACGGGCCGGCGCTGCTGCCCGCGCTCGTGGAGGCGATGGCACCGGTCGAGCCGCAGCTGATCGAAACGGATTGGGATGCCGCGTTCGCACAGGTGCGCAGACTCAGCTCGCGGCCGTCGCTCGTGGTGATCCTGACGGCGCAGGACGCACCGGAATCCGCCCGTGGCTTCCTCGGCTCGCTGCCGGCACTCTCGCGCCGGGCCCACGTCCTGGTCGGCACGGTCACCGTCGCAGACGATGCCGCTGCCGATGACGACCGCGGGAACGCAGCGGGCGTGTACCGGGCCGCCGCGCACGAGCAGACGGTCCGTGACGCGGCGCGGGTGGCCGCGGCCATCGGCCGAGCGGGCGCCGAGGCGGTCGCTGCGTCGGCCGAGGCGCTGCCGCCGAGGATCGCCGACCGGTACCTGGCGCTGAAGGCCGCCGGTCGCCTCTGAGCCCCGCGGAGGACGTACGAGGTCCGGCGCCCGCGCGGACACGCGACGACATACTCTGTTGGCGGCCCCTGCCGGAGGGCTACGCTCACGACGAGGAAAGGAGTCCGCCATGTCGGATACCCCCAGCAGTGCGCGCAGAGCCGACGAGGCCGGCGCCGACCAGGCCAGCACCGCGACGAAGCTGGTCGCGGAGGCGCTCGGCACGTTCGTGCTCGTCTTCGGTTCGATCGGCACCGCCCTGTTCGCCGCCGACTTCGGCGCGAGCGAGAACGGCACCTCGCTCGGTGTCGGTTTCGTCGGGGTGGCCCTCGCGTTCGGCCTGACCCTGCTCGCCGCGATCTATACGTGGGGGCCGGTCTCGGGCGGCCACTTCAATCCGGCGGTGACGTTCGGCCTGGCCGCCGCGGGCCGGTTCGCGTGGAAGGACACCCCCGGGTACATCGTCGCCCAGATCGTCGGCGGGGCGCTGGGAACCACTCTGATCGTGCTGATCGGGCTGTTCGGACCGGGCAACTGGCTCAGCGCCGCGCAGGACGGCGGTTTCGCCAGCAACGGCTTCGGCGAACACTCGCCTGGCGGGTTCGGGTTGGGGGCCGCGATCACCGCGGAAGTCCTCCTCACGGCGATCTTCGTGCTCGTAATCCTAGGCGTGACCCACGCCAAGCGCGGCGCAGGCAATTTCGCCGGAATCGCGATCGGCCTGACCCTGACTTTCATCCATCTCGCGTCGATCCCGATCGACAACACCTCGGTCAACCCGGCCCGTTCGATCGCGACGGCCATCTACGGCGGCGGCGACGCGCTCATCCAGCTCTGGGTGTTCCTGGTGTTCCCGCTGGTCGGCGGCGTGCTCGCGGGTTTCCTGCACCGCGCGCTGTTCGAGCCCCGGGTCGCCCCGGCCGCACAGCGCGAAGCGCGCGTGCGGTAGCGGCAGCGCACTGCGCACGCAGGAGGCCCGCCCCCAGTCGGGGACGGGCCTCCTGCGTCTGCGGGATCAGACCAGGTCGAAGCGGTCCAGCTCGGTGACCTTGCCCCACGCGGCGACGAAATCGCGCACGAACTTCTCCTGCGCGTCGTCGCTCGCGTAGACCTCTGCGACGGCACGCAGCTCGGAGTTGGAGCCGAACAGCAAGTCGACGCGGGTGCCGCGACCGACCGCGGCTCCGGAACCGTCCTTCGTGCCCTCGAACGCCTGCGAACCCGGATCCAGCGGCGTCCACGTCGTGCCGAGGTCGAGCAGCCGGACGAAGAAGTCGTTCGACAGCACGCCCGGACGGTCAGTGAACACGCCGTACTCGGAACCGTCCCAGTTAGCGCCGAGCACCCGCAGACCACCCACGAGCACGGTCATCTCGGGCGCGCTCAGGGTGAGCAGGTTCGCCTTGTCGATGAGGTGGTGCTCCTGCGGCAGGACCGCGTTGCGTCCGTAGTGGTTGCGGAACCCGTCAGCGGCCGGCTCCAGATACGTGAAGGACAGGACATCGGTCTGCTCCTGCGTGGCGTCCGTGCGGCCCGGGTGGAAGTCGACTTCGGCCTCCACGCCGCCCGCCCGTGCCGCCTGCTCGACCGCTGCGTTGCCGGCCAGCACGATGATGTCGGCCAGCGACACCTTCTTGCCGTCGGTGCGGTCCTGGTTGAACTCGGCCTGCACGCCCTCCAGCGCAGCCAGCACGGTGGCCAGTTCGGCCGGGCGGTTGATCTGCCAGTCCTTCTGCGGCTCCAGGCGGATCCGGGCGCCGTTCACGCCGCCGCGCTTGTCGCTGCCACGGAACGTGGATGCGGCAGCCCAGGTGGTGGTCACCAGCTGTGCGACCGACAGTCCGGTCGCCAGGATGCGCTCTTTCAGCGCGGCAGCGTCGGTGGCGTCGATGAGCGCATGGTCGACGACCGGCACGGGATCCTGCCAGATGAGCTCTTCGGTGGGCACCTCGGGGCCCAGGTAGCGGTCGATCGGGCCCATGTCGCGGTGGGTCAGTTTGAACCACGCACGTGAGAAGGCGTCGCCGAAGGCCACCGGGTCGTCCTTGAACTTCCGCGAGATCTTGTCGTACTCGGGGTCCATACGCAGCGCGATGTCGCTGGTCAGCATGCGCGGCTCACGACGCCCGTCCGAGTGGGCCAGCGGCACCATGTCCGCACCCATCCCGTTCTTCGGCCGCCACTGGTGGCCACCGCCGGGGCTGCGCATGAGCTCCCAGTCGTACGCGTAGAGGATGTGGAAGAACTCGTTGTCCCAGCGCGTGGGGTGATAGGTCCAGGTGACCTCCAGGCCCGAGGTGATGGTGTCATCGCCCTTGCCGGTGCCGAAGTTGTTCTTCCAGCCCAGGCCCTGCATCTCCAGTCCGGCCGACTCGGGGTTGCCCTCGAGGTTGGAGTCCGGCGCGGCGCCGTGGGTCTTGCCGAAGGTGTGACCGCCGGCGATCAGCGCGACGGTCTCCTCGTCGTTCATGGCCATCCGGCCGAAGGTGGTGCGGATGTCGTGCGCGGACTTGAGCGGGTCGGGCTCTCCATTGGGGCCCTCGGGGTTGACGTAGATGAGACCCATCTGCACGGCGGCCAGGGGCTTTTCCAGCTCGCGGTCACCGGTGTAGCGCTCGTCGCCCAGCCACGTGGTCTCGGGACCCCAGTACACGTCCGCGTCCGGCTCCCACACGTCGGGGCGGCCGCCGGCGTAGCCGAACGTGTTGAAGCCCATGGACTCGAGGGCGACGTTGCCGGCGAGGATGATCAGGTCAGCCCAAGACAGGTTCTGGCCGTACTTCTTCTTCACCGGCCACAGCAGACGCCGTGCCTTGTCCAGGCTCACGTTGTCCGGCCAGCTGTTCAGGGGCGCGAACCGCTGCTGTCCGGTGCCGCCGCCGCCGCGACCGTCGGTGATCCGGTAGGTTCCGGCGCTGTGCCAGGCCATGCGGATCATCAGCGGGCCGTAGTTGCCGAAGTCGGCCGGCCACCAGTCCTGCGAGGTCGTGAGCAGCTCGGCGATGTCCGCCTTCACCGCAGCCAGGTCGAGCGACTGGAACGCCGCCCGGTAGTCGAAGTCCTCGCCGAGCGGGTTGGCCACGGCGGGGTTCTTCGCGAGGATCTTGAGATTCAGCTGGTTCGGCCACCAGACGGCGTTGGCCGAGCCGGTCGTCGGGTGCGGCTGCCCGTGGATCACCGGGCAGGCTTCCGCCTCGTTCGGGCGCGGACGGGTCTCGCCGTCGGCGCGCTCGTCCACCGGGGTGTCGATGTCGGTGACGGCCTGGTCGATGCCGCTCGCGTCTTCGCCGATCTCGGGGATCGTCTCGTCGGTCATGGGGTGTCCTTCCCTTGGGGGGTCAGCGGCCGCTCAGGATCAGCGGCCTTGGGGTTGTCGTGGCAGTGGGTGGGCCGATATCTCAGGCCGGGAGCGAGGCGCACTCGGCGCAGACACCCCAGAAGGTCACGTCGGCGGCCGTGACGGTGAATCCGCGCGCATCGGAGGGCTGCAGACAGGGCGCTTCGCCGACGACGCAGTCCACGTCCTCGATCCGGCCGCAGCCGCTGCAGATCAGGTGGTGGTGGTTGTCGCCGACCCGCAGCTCGAACAGCATCGGGTGCCCGGCGGGCTCGATGCGACGCACCAGTCCGGCGTCGGTGAAGTCGGCCAGCGCGTTGTAGACGGACTGCGGACTGGTGCTCGGGATGCCGGGCAGCACGTCGGCGTGGATCGCATCGACGCTCGCGTGCGAATGCCGACGGAGCGCGTCGAGCACGGCACGTCGGGAGTCGGTGACCCGGAGCCCGGCGGCGCGGATCGCGTCCGCCGTCGCGCTGTGCTGCTCTGCGTCGGTCATGACACCAGCCTACACTTTTTAGCGATTCAAAACAGGCCGCGACGGCGGCCGGCGGCGTCCCGCGGGTCAGCCGGCGACGAGCCGGGCCGTGCCCGCCTCGTACTCGGGCAGGTCGCCGGTCTCACCGCGACGGTGCGCGCGACCGCCGACGACCAGCATGTACAGCAGGAAGGCGGCCAGCGCCACCGCGCCGATCCCGATCTTCAGCGCCCACGGCCAGGGCTGCGCGGTGACGAACCCCTCGATCGCGCCCGAGACGGCCAGCGCGATGACCAGTCCGACCGCGATCGTGGCGAGGGATCGGCCGGACGCGGCGAGCGCGTCACCGCGCGTGCGAGGTCCGGGTGCCACCCAGGCCCAGAAGATGTGCAGTCCCGCGGCCGCGGCGACGAAGATGCACGTCAGCTCCAGCATCCCGTGCGGCAGGATGAACAGCAGGAAGACATCGCCGCGGTCGAACGCGAGCATCACGGCGGCCGCGGTCCCGACACCCACCGCGTTCTGCACCAGCACCATCAGCGGCCACACACCGGTGATCCCGAACAGTACGCACTGCGCGGCGATCCACGCGTTGTTCGTCCACACCGTGCCCGCGAACACCGCTGCCGGATTCTCGCTGTAGTAGTCGGTGAAACTGTTCTGCGCGTAGTACTCGAGCTCGGCACGACTGCCGAGGGAGGCCACGAGTGCGGGATCCCGGGACACCCAGAACGCGACCAGCACCGCCACCACGATGAAGCCGACGGCGATGACCAGCGTCGTCCAGCGCACGCGATACAGGGCAGCCGGCAGCTGCAGCGCGAAGAAGCGCGGAATCTGGCGGGCGACGTTCTCCGGTGCACCGGTCAGACGCAGCCGGGCGCGGGCGAGCATGGTCGAGACGTAGTCGCCCTGAGCCGTGCGACCGGCCGAGCTCTTGATGTCGGCGAGATCCGCCGACGCCGCCCGGTAGCGAGTGACGAGCTCATCGACCTGCGCGCCGGTGAGCCGTCGCTTCCTGCTCAGTTCGTCCAGCCGCGCCCATTCGTCTCGCCGCGCGAGGGTGAGGGCGTCCAGGTCCATTTGGTTTACTGTACCCATGCCCGCTTCGGATCCCCCCGTCGCGCCCGCGCGGGTGATCGAGATCCAGCAGGACGAGGTGCTCACCGGCGAGGCCGTTGCGCTGGACGTGCAGCCGGTCGGGTTCTTCCTGCGTGGGCTGGGCGCGCTGATCGATGTCCTGGTCGGCATCGGCGCGCTCCTGCTGTTCCTGCTCGTCACCTCGTGGCTCGTCGGGCAGAGCCTCGTGGACGCGGTCGCGCTGCCCATCCTGAGCGTCACCGTCCTGGTCACCGTCACGGTCGTCATCCCGACCGTGGTCGAGACGATGACCCGCGGTCGCAGTCTCGGCAAGCTCGCGGTAGGGGGCCGGATCGTGCGCACCGACGGAGGTGCGTCCGGCTTCCGGCAGGCGTTCATCCGCGCACTCACCGGGGTCCTCGAGATCTGGCTCACCCTGGGGGCGGTCGCTGCGCTGGTGGGCGCATTCACGCCCCGTGCCCAGCGGCTCGGCGATCTTCTGGCCGGAACCTATTCCGAGCGCACCCGCACACCCCGGCTTCCGCCGCCGGGGCCGCCCGTGCCGCCGGCGCTGGCAGGCTGGGCCGCAGTGGCGGACGTCGCCCGCCTCCCGGATCGACTGTCTCGGCGCATCGCCCAGTTCACCCAGAGCGCGGCCGCCATGCAGCCGCCTGCGCGGGCTCGGCTCGCGGCAACCCTCGCCGCCGAGGCGGCAGTGCACGTCTCGCCCGTGCCCGCCGTGGACGAGGAGACGTTCCTGCGCGCGGTCGTGGCGGTGCGGCGGGACCGCGAGCTGCGCGCCCTGCAGCTCGAGCAGCAGCGGGTGGCGGCGCTGACCGGTCCGACTGGAGCACCCCGCGGGTTCCCGGAGCGCTGAGACGGCGCGCTGCTCCGCAGTCGCTTTCCGCGACCCGGTAGCCCCCGCACTCCGCAGTTACTGACTGCGGAGCCCCTTTTCGCTCGGAGGCGCGCAGCGGTCCGCGGTCAGTTCCGGCGAGCGCGGAGCCGCCGGAGGGCGCAACGTGTGACTGCGGAGCTCAGTACCGGTAGTGGTCCAGCTTGTACGGGCCGTCCACGGGAACCCCGATGTACGCGGCCTGCTCGGGCGTCAACACGGTCAGCTCGACACCGAGCGCGGCCAGGTGCAGGCGCGCCACCTTCTCATCGAGCGCCTTCGGCAGCACGTACACGCCGACCGGGTACTGCTCGATGTTGGTGAACAGTTCCAGCTGGGCGAGCACCTGGTTCGTGAAGGACGCGCTCATCACGAAGGACGGATGCCCGGTCGCGTTGCCGAGGTTCATCAGGCGTCCCTCGCTCAGCACGAGCACGCTGCGTCCGTTCGGCATCCGCCACTCGTGCACCTGCGGTTTGATCTCGATCGCCTCGGCGCCGGCGAGCTGCTCCAGCCCGGCCATGTCGATCTCGTTGTCGAAGTGACCGACGTTCGCCACGATCGCCAGGTGCTTCAGCCCGAGCAGGTGCTCGACGGTGATGACGTCCTTGTTGCCGGTCCCGGTCACGACGATGTCGACCTCTCCCAGCACCGACTCCAGGCGTGCAACCTGGAATCCGTCCATCGCGGCCTGCAGCGCGCAGATGGGATCCACTTCGCCGACGATGACCCGCGCGCCCTGGCCGCGCAGCGCCTCGGCCGCGCCCTTGCCGACATCGCCGTAGCCGGCCACGAAGACCGCCTTGCCGCCGATCAGCACATCGGTGGCGCGGTTCAGTCCGTCCGGCAGGGAATGGCGGATGCCGTACTTGTTGTCGAACTTCGACTTGGTGACGGAGTCGTTCACATTGATGCCCGGGAACAGCAGCTGTCCGGCCGCGGCCAGCTCGTACAGCCGATGCACACCGGTGGTGGTCTCCTCGGTCACCCCGATCAGCTCGCGGCTGATCTGCGTCCACCGCTCGGGGTCGGCCGCGAGACTGGCGCGGAGCGTCTGCAGCACCACGCGGTACTCGTGCGCGTCACCCTCGGCGGCATCGGGCACCTCGCCGGCCGCCTCGAACTGCACGCCCAGGTGCACCAGCATGGTGGCGTCGCCGCCGTCGTCCAGGATCAGGTTGGGCCCGTCGAATCCCTCCGCAGACCAGTCGAAGATCCGATCGGTGCACGCCCAATACTCCTCGAGCGTCTCACCCTTCCACGCGAACACCGGAACCCCGGCGGGCGCATCCGGGCTCCCGTGCGGGCCGACGGCGATGGCGGCGGCGGCTTCGTCCTGGGTGGAGAAGATGTTGCAACTGGCCCAGCGCACCTGCGCGCCCAGCGCCACCAGCGTCTCGATCAGCACGGCGGTCTGCACCGTCATGTGCAGCGACCCCGCGATGCGCGCGCCGGCGAGCGGCTGCGACGGACCGAACTCCGCACGCAGGGCCATCAGGCCGGGCATCTCGTTCTCGGCCAGCCGGATCTGATGCCGGCCCGCCGGGGCGAGCGCCAGATCGGCGACGCGGTAATTCAGCACTGCGGGGGCGGTGAGGTCGGTGCTCATCCGCCCATTCTCCCAGACCATTCGGGAAGGCGGACTGGGCTCAGCGCAATGGCGCAGTCAGCGCTGCGCGATGGTCTCGTGCCGAACCACGACCCACCCGCGCGGCATCGACAGCCGATCGGTGTGGATGGCGCACAGGTCGTGCGCGTGCGGGTCACCGCCGGCACCCAGCGGACCGAGGGCGGCCATCTGGTCGGGGTAGTCGTACGTCAAGGTGGAGACCGCCTCTCGGGCGCATCCCACCTTCGAGCAGAGTCTCTGGCGCATCGCACCCACGTTATCCAGCGGCGCAGGGATCGACCGGATGCCGCGCCGCAGCGCCGGTCCCGCGCGCGCGAATCCGGTATCTGGTCGGTCAGCCGGCTGGTGTCGCACACCCCGAGCCGCTTCCCGCTGGGCCCATAAGATGGACGCATGGTATGGCGACGGAGCAAAGAAACGGCCGCACCGGTCCGTCGACCGGCCCGTCACGGCCGCCACGGACGCGAGGGCCGCAGCCCCATCGTGCGTCCGCCGCTTCCTCCGCTGGAAACGCGCGTGGAGCGGTTCGATCTGGCGGTGGGCACCGCCGCCGAGTTCCTCCGCTCGGCATGGCCGGAGCTTCGCGACGTGAGCTTCGAAGTCGGCGACATGCCGCCGGCGGCTGACGATGACGGCATCCCCCGGTGGCGGGTGCTGACCGACGAGAAGCGGATCATCCTCTACCGGCTGCCCATCGAGCGACTGAGCCATCTGCACCGCGACGACGATCTGCACCGGCGGATCATGATCGAGGGCAGCGTCTTTCGCGCGGCCGCCGAATACCTCGACCGCGACCCGTGGGATCTCGGTCCGGAGCGCTTCCGATACTTTTGAGCCGCGCGTCGATCAGCGGCTGGGCCACTACTGGAGCACCGGGCCGCCGAAGGCGGCGTAGCCAGATCTCCGCAGCACCGGACCGCGCGTAGCCACGTCCGTGGTGACGTGCCTACGGGTAGACGGTGACCTGCGGCGCCGCGGCATCCGAGGGCCATACCGGGAAACCGGCGAGCGCGCCGTCGCCGGTGAGCGACAGACCGGCACGGATGCCGGCGCCTCCGGCTTCGAGCAGGTAGACGGTGCGCGCGGAAAGCCGCACCGAGGCGCTCTCACCGGGCGCAACGGTGACCTCCGTGACGAAGCCGCCATCGACCGCCTCCACCGCGGTGGTCACCGGCTCTTCAGTCGGATTGGCCAGGGTCAGCACCGGGGTCGGCCCGGGGGGTGTCGCGAACAGTCCCTCTCCGGTGACCGGCGGTGCCGCGCTGTACCAGGCGAAGTCCGCGCCTTCGCCGAATCCGGTGGTCTGCCACACCGCTGCGACCACCGGCGTGTCCGCCGAGACCTCGACGGTGTACAGACCCGTCGCCAGCCCGCCGAGGTCGACCTCGGTCGGGATGCCCGCCGTGAGCGGGACCGTGGTGGGCGCCGCGTTCGATGCGGCGGTCCCGACCGCGGACGCGGTGATCACGGCAGTGGTGTCCTGATCCGGTGAGAGGATGCGCACGACGGTCGCGGCATCCGAGGAGCCCTCCGCGTCCGGGTTCTGGGTCACCGTGACCCCGGGCATCACCTGGATGCGGTCCGGCGCCACGGTCGCGCCGACCTGGTCCACGCCACCGGGGACGAGCGTGCGTGTGATGCTCGTCTGCAGCGCCGCCTGCACCGGGGCGCCGGTCGCGGTGACCCGGATGACGGGGCTCTGCTCACCGAGCTGGAGGCCGGCCAGCGGGAGCACCGCCTGGGCGCCGGGACCGACGACCAGCTCACCGGCACCCGCGGGAACCTGGGGACCGCTCGCGCCGAAGACGGTCAGCTGCACGGTCGCGGCGACCGTTCCCGGATTCGCGAGCAGGACGGTGTCCGACGCCCCTGTCGCCGCGGATCCGCCCACGAGCCAGGATTCCATCAGGGCAGGTCGGCAGGCGGCCGCGGCGAATCCGCTCAGGTCCTCCGCGACGATCGTGGACGATCCGGATGCCGCCACATCGGTGCGGGTGCCGTCCACCGGCTCGGCCACCACTGCCGTGGCCGGCGCCGATCCGTCCGAAGCGGGCGTGGTGAGCGGACGCGTCGTCGGCACCGGACGCCCCTGCGCCACGCCGCTGATCACCGTCTGCGGCGCCGCCGTCACGATGCGGCCCGCGTCTTCCAGCTCCCGGCCGAGCGCGAGGAGCCCGCCCGGGCAGACGACCACGCTCGCCGACGGCGCCGGCATCGCCGTGATCGCGACCGGTTCGCGGGCCGCGGTCGGCCACGGCAGAGAGACGGCAGTGACCACCGCGATGACGAATCCGATCGCCACCAGGGTGCCCACCAGCAGCCGTGCGCTGGTGCTCGCCCAGCGGAATACACGCCGGTCGCTCATCGACCCTCCTGCCAGTGCGGGCCGACGACCCGAGAGGTGCGCCGAGCCTCGCGGCGCGACGCCGCCGTGGGAACCGCGAGCAGCAGAGCGACGGCGACGGCGGCGAGCTGCGCCAGCGCGATCCCCCGCGCGACCTCATGAACGGATGCCGACGCCTGCGCCCGCGGCTCGGTGGGCTGCGTGACACGCCAGAGCACTCCCTTGGCGGTCTCGCCCACGGAGTCCAGACCGTCGCGCTGGTCGAGGGCGGTGGCCGCTGCGAGGCGGAAGGCGCGTGCGGTGTCCGACTCGGCACCCGGACTCGGCGCCAGCAGCACGAAGCTGATGCCGTGCCCGGCCAGGACGGCGACAGCGGCATCCGTGGTGGAGGTGACCAGGTCCGCGGTCAGGGACGCGATCGCCTCGTCTGCAGCGGTCGCCTTCACGCGCGTCGAGATCATCGTCGCCTGACCGTTCAGCGTCTCGCTCCCACCCCACACGACCCGTGCGGACACTCCCCCGGCGTTCTGCGGCGTCAGGATCATCGTCCCGACATCGGGATCCTCGCGTCCGGCGGCGCTGACGTAGGCCGGCAGCGTGCTCGGGGGACCGTTGCTCAGGAGGGCGGTGCCGCGCGCCATCGCGGAGAGGCTGGGCAGGGCCAGCACCGTCAGCGCGAGCACCACGCCAACCGCCGCCACGTTGCGCGCGGCGGCGAGCCGAGGCGCCAGTCCCACATCGAGTGCGGCCAACGCTCCGCCGAGCACCCCCAGCCAGGCCAGGCTGAGGCCGGCGCCGGGCCACAGCGGCACGGGCAGCGACTGCGCGAAGGCGACCGAGATCCCGACCGCTGCAAAGGCGGTCGCCAGGCCGAGTGCGGCGATCACCAGGAGGGCGACTCCGGCGGCCCAGCGCTGCGTGAGCGGCGCCATGAGCGCAAGGAGCGCGACCGGCGCAGCCAGCAGCGGCACCCACCACGTCGGCCACCCCGGCACGAAGCCGACCCACCCGACGATGTCGGAGGTCGGTATGCCTGCGGCCAGCAGGGCGCGACCGGCGGTGTCCGCGCCCACCTGGCCGCCCAGCCAGGTCAGTCCGGGGTCGGCGAGCAGTCCGAGCGGGTTGCCCACGCGCAGCTGGTGCCACACGATCGGAGCTGCCAGCAGCGCGGCGGGCACGACCAGCCAGATCACCCTGGCGACCCCGCGGCCGCGCCGCAGGATCAGGGTGAGGATGACCGCGGCGAGCCAGATCACGATCAGCGCGGGGACGAGGGACGGTGCCGAGGCGGCGACGGCGGCGAAGACCACGGATGCTGCTCCGGACGCGACCCAGGATCGATGCGCGACGGAACCGGCGTAGAAGAGCCAGGGCAGCAGCAGGTGGGCGATGACCGCGCTGGGGCGGCCCTGCACGAGCGCGGCCAGAAGGGTGGGCGCAAGTGCCCAGATCGCACCGCCGGCGAAGCGCAGCAGCGGCCGGTCCGTCACCCGCGTGGCCGCGAACCACCCACCCAGTGCGGACAGGGGCAGCGCGAGCAGCCACAGCACCACCAGGGCCCGGGAGGGCTCCAGGGGCCAGAGGCTGCCCACGATGGCCAGGACCGCCGCGAACGGATCGGCCGGCCCGATGGTGCCCAGGCCCGAGGCGCGCAGACCGTAAGCGGCGTCGCCCCACAGCCGCGCAGCCGTGGCCGCCAGGGGCTCCAGGCCGCCGCCGCCGAGAACGGGCCACGCCGCAAGAGCGGGGAACGCCCCGATCGAGACCACCACGGCGCCGAGCACCAGCCATGCACCCCCGCCGGTGAAGAACCGGAGTTCTCCCCGCCGGGAGGGGGCCGTCGAATCGGCATCGTCGTCGAGCTGCTCGCGCAGGTCCCGTCGGGTCACCCGCAGGGGCGCCAGCTGTGCCCACGACACCGTGCGCGTGGTGCGGATGCGCGAGCGGGCCCGCGCGACGGCCGGCAGGCTCACAGTCGCCACCGCCGCCGCCCCCCACTCGGGCCAGACCAGAGACGGCCGCTTGCGGACGATCTGCAGAACGGACCGCCACAGCGCGGTCGGCAGGATCGCCAGCCACAGGAACGGCACGGCCGGCGGCGGCGCATAGGCGAGGCGACGATGCAGCTCAGCCGTGCGGGACGCGAACGCGCGGCGCCGGCGCCGCGCGCCGGTCAGCGGTGCCGGGAGCCCCGCGACGCCGTCTCCGGCCACTGCGACCAGAGCGGTCGGCACCAGCAGGACCCGCCCGCCGATGAGCCGTGCCCGCACGCCCAGATCGAGGCCTTCGTCCGCGCCCACCAGACCGCGATCGATCCCACCGAGTTCGCGCCACACCTCGGTCCGGACCAGAATGCCGCGGATGTCGGCGCCCAGCACGTCCTCGCGCGCGTCGTGCTGACCCTGATCCAGTTCGTGATCGGCCAGGCCGACGCTGCGACCGAACGCCGTCATGCTCACGCCGAGGGAGACGATCTCGGCACGGTCATCCCAGCGCACAAGCTTGGGGGCGGCGAAGGCGACTGACGGCCCGAGCTCGAGAGCGCCGACCAGACGGCTGAGCGCCTCCGGTTCCGGCGCGGTGTCCTGTGCGAGGATCCATACCGCGTCGCCGCTCAACCGCAGCGTCGCCATCGCGGTCGCGGCGGCGAATCCTGTCGACGCGGGTGCACTGATGACCGATTCGGCTCCGGATGCCGCCGCGACGGCGGTCACGCCGGCGTCGTCTCCGCAGACCACGATCGTCAGCGCATCGACCCGTCGGCTCTGCTCCGCAAGGGCGGCGAGGGTGCGACGCAGATGGTGCGCGGCGGGGGTGCGCCCATCGGGGCGCACGACGAGAATGGCGTGGACTCTGGCGGGCATGACGTGGACAGCCTAGGCGCGTGGATCAGCCGCGCCGGGTGTACGCGCCGCTGTCGGCCGGAACCGGCCGTCGTCGCCGTACCGGCGCGGCGACGCGGCCGCGTCAGCTCGCGCGGCGCTTGAGCTTGCGGCGCTCGCGCTCGCTGAGCCCGCCCCAGATGCCGAAGCGCTCGTCGTTCTGCAGCGCATATTCCAGGCACTCGCCCCGGACGTCGCACGTGGTGCAGATCTTCTTCGCGTCTCGCGTGGAGCCGCCCTTCTCAGGGAAGAACGCCTCAGGGTCGGTCTGCGCACACAGTGCGTCTGTCTGCCAGCCCAGCGGGTTTCCGTCCTCACCCTCGAGCGGGCGACGCACCCCCGGCACACCCAGCTGAACAGGATCGACGAACCAATTGTCGGGAACGCCGGAACGGTAACCCGTCATCTCGCTCTCCCACCTTCTCACCCCACGCTGGCTCGCGTGTGTAGTGATAATTACACCGGTGTAGTTCGCTGGGGTCAAGTCGCAGATCGTAAAGCCTCACCTGGCGCTTGAACGTTTACGACGCGCCGTCGGCGTGTCGCGATCGTCCGCGCGGGACCGTGACGCGGCATCATCTCACGTCAGGACCCGCCCGCACCCGCGGATGCCGACCCGGGCAGAGCCAGGAAGAGCTCTCCGTAACCGGAAAGGATCACGTGCTGCTCGTCCGGGGTCACGAGCAGTGCCTGTCCCGGGCGGAGCTCGACCGCCTCGCCCGACCGGTTGCCCCGGACCTCGAGGACTCCCTTCGTGGCGAGTGCGATCGTGGTCCCGGTCACGGGCACGCGAGAGGACCCGTCGGGCGCGACGCTGACGCGCAGCAGCGCGAAATCGGCGACATCCGTCTCGTACCGGGCCGCCCCGCCGCCGAGTCGCTGCGGACGCAGCACTCGGATGGGCCCCGGTGTGGAATCGAGGACGTCGAGCAGTTCGGCGACGTCGATGTGCTTGGCGGTGAGCCCTCCGCGCAGGACGTTGTCGCTGGCCGCCATGACTTCGACGCCGAGTCCCTCCAGATACGCGTGCAGCACACCCGCCGGGACGAACACCGCCTCACCGCGGTGCAGGGTGACCAGGTTCATCAGCATCGCCACCACCACGCCGGGGTCACCGGGATGCCGCGCAGCGAGATCCTTCATGCGTGCCAACTCGGGGCCGAACTCTGCGTCGTCGGTCGTGGCTGCGGCCGCGATGATCGCCTCGACGTCGGGCTGCGCCTGACCGGAGAGCAGCCACCCAAGCGCGTCGCGCAGTGCGGCCGCGGCATCCGGCCCGTTCAGCCTGGCGGCCAGGCCGGCCGCTGCCGGGCCCAGCGCCTGCAACAGCCGACGCGTGGCTGCGATCTCCCGGAGTCCGGCCAGCGCGGTGAAGGTCTCGCTGAGCGCGACGATCAGTTCGGGTTTGTGGTTCTCGTCGCGGTACGTCCGCTCCGCCGCATCCCGGGGCACACCGGCCGCCTCTTCCTTCGCGAAACCCGCGACCGCCTGCGCGCGGGAGGGGTGCGCCTGGATGGACAGCGGGGATGCCGCGGCCAGCAGCTTCAGCAGGTACGGAAGGTGGGCAGGAGCGCCGGTGCGCGCGCCCTCTTCGGCGAGCCAGACACCGAGGGGGCGTCCGTCCGGCACCAGCGCGGGACTTCCCGGGTGATCGCCGAACCACACCTCCGCTTCCGGGCGCCCGGAGGGATCCCGGCCCTCCAGCCCGGCCAGGAGCGTGACGCTGCCCCAGTCGTAGTCGCGGGGGGTGTTCGCAAGGGGCACCAGCATGCCTCCAGCGTAGAGTCGGGCACCGTCATCGCCGCACTGGTCATCGCGCACGGGGGTTGCGGGCCAGGCGCTACCCTGATCAGACGATGGCCGTCTACACGAAGCACCCGGCGTCGACCCCGCCGGCGGCACCGGTCCGCGAGAAGACGGGTCACCTGATGCTCCGCGGCTGGTGCATCTTCGTGCTGTTCATGGCGCTGTCCGGCACGGCGTGGATCAACGCGATCGGCCAGCTGCCGACGGCGGTGGTGACGATCGCCGGCGGGGTGCTCTCACTCGGACTGTGGTTCGCGGTGCGGCCACCGGTGCAGTGGCGCCGCCTGCCCTGGTTCACGATGGCGTACGTGCTGTGGGCCGCGCTGTCGATCATCTGGTCGCAGTGGCGGGAGGCGACCGCGCTCACGCTCCTGCTGCTGGGCATCACGACTCTGCAGGCACTGTTCATCGGGAGTGTGCTGACCTGGCGCGAAGTGATCCGCGCCACCTCCGCGGCGCTGAAGTGGGTCCTCGCGCTGTCACTGATCTTCGAGCTCTGGGTCGCACTGTTCGTCCGCGTGCCCCTGCTGCCCGGTTTCGTGCCTCGCACCGAGCCCGTCGACCCGATCCTGTACTGGTCGCGGAACAACCTGTTCGACGAAGGCCGGATCCAGGGCATCATGGGCAACGCCAATCTGCTCGGACCGGTCGCCCTCCTGGCGATCGTCGTGTTCGCGATCCGCTTCGCCGCCGGCGCGGCCGGCCGCGTTCTGCTGGGCGGGTGGATCGTCTTGGCTGACTACCTGTTCTATCGGGCGGCATCGGCGACCGCGTACGTGGCCGCGGCGGCTGTGGTGATCGTGCTGGTGACGGTGCTGTTGATGCGCCGCGCGCGCCGCCCCGGCGAGCGCACCCGGTATTACATCGGGTTCGCCGTGGTCGGGCTGGGCGGCGCTGCGGCGTTCTGGCTGCTGCGCGACACGATCTTCGCAGCGCTCGGCCGCAGCACCGACCTGACCGGCCGGGAGATGATCTGGCAGGCGGTGCTGGATCGCGCGATGCAGCGGCCGGTGCTGGGCTGGGGATTCTCCACCCCGTGGATCACGAGCGATCCGGCGTTCGACGGGTGGATCCTCGATCACGGCCAGTCCGTGATGCAGGCGCACAACGTATGGATCGACGTCTTCTTCCAACTCGGCGCGATCGGCGTCGCCCTGCTCGCCATGGCCTACCTCGCCTACATCTGGCGCTCGTGGTTCTTCGCCGTCGACCGACCCCGATGGGATCTGCGGGCCGACCGGCCGTACTCACCCCTGACCCTGCTGCCCACGCTGGTCGGCGCCATCCTGCTGGTGCAGGGCCTGGCCGAATCCAGTCCGCTGCTGCTGTGGGGCTGGCTGTTCCTGGTCATGCTCCCGTTCAAGATGAAGCAGTCGCCGCACATCGGCGAAGGCGCCGCCGAGCTGCGCATCGCCATCGAGCGTGGCGAGCTGACCACGCGGGCCTCGTGACCGACCCGGTACGAGGCGCCGGCCCCGCGCGCTGGATCGGACTGCTCGGGTCGGCCGCGCTCGCCCGCGCGTACACGATCGCCGTCCTGGGCGCGGTCTTCTCCTCCTTCGCGATCGAGAAGATCGCCGGACGCGTCACCTACGTCTCGATCATCGTGGGCCTCTGCCTGCTCGGCATCGGCATCCTCGTCTCCCGACGCCGGGAGATCTCGCTCGTGCGTCTCGTGCCGACCACGCTGGTGCTGTTCGTGGCCTGGGCACTGATCAGCGCGTTCTGGAGCCAGAGCCCCTCGACGTCATTGTGGGGCTGGGTCTCCACGGCCGCCCTGGCCTTCCTCGCCGTCACGATCGGTCATGTCCGCGACACGCTGCAGACCGCGCGCGCACTGGGCGACGTCATGCGCGTGCTGCTGTCGATCTCCCTCGGCGTCGAGATACTCGCCGGCGTCATCCTGGACATGCCCTTCCGGTTTCTCGGCATCCAGGGCGACATCGCCCAGCTCGGCCCGATCCAGGGGATCTTCGGCACGCGAAACCTGCTGGGCTTCGCCGCGGTGATCGCCCTGATCACGTTCCTGATCGAGTACCGCACCCAGTCCGTGCGCGTCGGCGTGTCGGTGTACTCCGTCGTGCTCGCCGGCGGCCTCGCTGCCCTCAGCGACTCCCCCACCGTCCTGGTCCTCGCACTCGCCGTGGGCCTGGCCGTGGGTGCGCTGGCCTTGGTGCGGCACACGAGCCCGGAGCGGCGGTCGGCTCTGCAGTTCGCCTTCGGCGGGCTGGTGGTGGTGGGCGTGATCATCGGCTACGCGGCACGGCATCCGATCATCGCCTTCCTGGGAGCCGGCACCGACTTCTCGATGCGCGTGGACCTGTGGAACACGATGGTCGACTATCTGCGCTCCAAGCCCGTGCAGGGCTGGGGGTGGTTCGGCCCCTGGGATCCCCAGGTGTTCCCGTTCAACGCCATCAACTACGGACTGCGCACGAGCCATGCGACCGGCCTGAACGCGTACTTCGACGTGCTGCTGCAGCTCGGGTGGGCCGGGCTGCTGCTGTTCACCGCCTTCGTGGGCACCGCCCTGGTGCGGTCGTGGCTGGACGCGAGCGAGCGCCGCTCGGTGATCTACGCGTGGACTCCGCTGCTGCTGATCACCCTGCTGGTGAATTCCATGTTCGAGAGCTTCGCGCTGTTCGGATTCGGCTGGCTCCTGCTCGTGCTCTGCGCGGTGCGCGCCGGTCAATCCCGCTCGTGGCGGGAGCGCATCGATGCGATCGGCGGTGGGCCGGACCTGCCGCGTATCCAGGAAGGTCGGCCTTCCAACGCGTAGCCCGGGGCTCAGTGCCCCGACGCTGAGTCGAAGGACTCAGCCCACGCGAGCGAGTCGCGAATGCCTTCGTCAATGGTCAGCTCTGCCCGCCAGCCGAGCAGATCCGCTGCCCGCTGCACGTCCGCGTACGCGCCCGCGACATCACCGGCGCGGCGGGGCCCGATGCGCACGTCGACGCTGGCCCCGGTGACCCGCTCGAACGCGGCGACGAGTTCCCGGATGGTCGTTCCGGTGCCCCCGCCGACATTGACGGCACGGAAGGCCGCTTTCTCTGTGACGAGGTCAAAGCGCCGAACCGCTTGGACATGCGCGCGCGCGAGGTCCCACACGTGGATGAAGTCCCTCAGTCCCGACCCGTCCCGCGTCGGCCAGTCTGTTCCGGTGATGGTGAAGGTTCCACCGTGCCGATGCGCGGAGATCAACAGGCCCAGCACATGCGACGGGTCGCGCTGGGGAAGACCGCTCCGAGACTGGGGATCCGCGCCGATCGGGTTGAAATATCGAAGCGCGATGGCTCGCAAATCCCCGGCACCCGCACTGTCGGCGAGGATCTGCTCGACCATCGCCTTCGTCCGGGCGTATGGGCTGGCCGGTTGGATCGGCCCTTCCTCGGTCACGGCGCCGCCGTCCTCCGCGTCGTAGACGGAAGCAGAGGAACTGAAGATGACCTTGCCGATGCCGTTGCGTTGCAGGCCGCGGAGCAGCTCGATCGTCTTGGCTACATTCGTGTCGTAGTAGCCCAGCGGATCTATGACCGAGTCGGGGACGACCACCTTTGCCGCACAGTGGATCGCGAACGAAAGGTCAGGGTGATCGGCAGCGATCTGGTCGAGGAGGGAGGCGTCCGCGATATCTCCTCGGTAGAACAACCGACCACGCGTGAAAGCTTCGCGGCCGGTGGAAAGGTCATCCAGAATCACGGGGATGATTCCGGCATCCATGCACGCCGATGCGACCGTGCTGCCGATGAACCCTGCACCCCCGGTGATCAAGACCTTCATCGCACCGCTCGCCCTTCGATTGCAGCACCCACGCAGTTGAGGCTACGGCAGGCGGCGGATCCAGAAGATCCTCATGATCGGAGGGTAGGCTACTCCCGGCCCCACGACTCGGCGCCAGTCGCCGTCTTTTCGGAGTTTTCCACGTGCCTCACGTCCTGCAGAATGTCGTCTTCCCCCTCGATCGCGATCCCGATCTGCTGCCTCTCTACGCGGACCCGGAGACGTGGTCGATCATCGACGACGAGCCGGTTCGCGTGTCGAACCTGGCACACATGGGAAACATCCTGGGGCGCCATCAGGCGCGAATCCTCGCGGGGCGGCGCGTGTCGTTCGGCACCTACTTCAACGCCTTCCCGGCTTCATACTGGCAGCACTGGACCGCGGTGCGACACGTGACGCTGACTGTTCGCACCGAAGGTCCCTGCACCATCTTGATCTACCGGTCCACCGGGTCCGGTGTGAGTCAGCGCCTTGAGACCCGTGAAGCAGACGGCGATGCGACGAACTCGTTCGAACTCCAGCTCGATCAGTTCAGCGACGGCGGTTGGATCTGGTTCGACCTCGTCGCCGACGACAAAGACGTGCTCTTTCAAGGCGCGGAGTGGACCACGGAGCAGGAACCCGCGCGCATGGGCAAAGCGTCCATCGGCATCACGACGTTCAACAAACCGGACTACTGCATCTGGACCCTATTGAACCTCGCGGCAGAGCCTGATGTTCTTGAGGTCGTCGACCGGATCTTCGTTGTTGATCAGGGCGACCGCCGGGTCGATGCGCAGCCGGAGTTCGCAGAGGTCGCCGCCACACTGGGGGATACCCTTCAGGTCATCACGCAGCCGAACCTGGGCGGCTCGGGAGGGTTCTCGCGGGCGATGGCGGAAACGCTGGACCGTCCTGAAAGCGACTTCGTACAGCTCTTGGATGACGACGTCCGCCTCGAGCCCGAGTCGGTGCGACGCTCCATCGTTTTCGGGCGCTACGCGTCCACTCCCACCATTGTCGGCGCACACATGTTCGACCTCCTCGATCGCCCGAAGCTGCATGCCTGGGCCGAGGTGGTGGACGACGAGCCCTTCATGTGGCGGGCGCTCTACCAGGACAAACTTCCTCACGACTTCTCGGCATCCAACCTCCGCCAGACACCCATGCTGCACATGCGTCTCGATGCCGATTACAACGGCTGGTGGATGTGCCTGATACCCGTTGAGGTCATTCGTGCCGTCGGGCTCGCTTTGCCCGCGTTCATCAAATGGGACGACGCGGAGTACTGTTTGCGCGCTCGCGACGCTGGTTTCCCTACCGTGTCGGTGCCCGGTGTTGCGTTGTGGCATGTCTCCTGGGTCGGCAAGGATGACTCAATCGACTGGCAGGCATACTTCCATGCCCGCAACCGGATCGTGGCAGGCCTCTTGCATTCCCCGGTGCCGCGCGGCGGTCGCCTGCTAAAGCACAGCCGACGAGTGGATCTGAAGCATCTGATGATGATGCAGTATTATCCGGTGGCACTGCGCCATCGCGCCCTGCGCGATGTCCTGTCCGGTCCTGAGCATATGCGGGCGAACCTGGCCACCGCCATGCCCGCAGCCCGCGACCTCGCAAAGAAGTTTCCCGAGACGCGGGTACACAAGGACACCGGGGTCCCGCTCAGATCTCGACGCGGTCGCCAAGTCTTCAAGCGGGCCTCTCTGCATGAACTCGACAATCCCACAGGCCTCAAGCTGCGTTGGTTCACGGCTGTGACGCTGGTCTCGCACTGGTTCCACGCCCCCAGGCCGGAGAACGTCAGCCAGCCGGAGGTCGAATTCGGCAAGCTCGACGCGCAATGGTGGCGCCTGCCGCTCTACGACTCCGCCTTGGTCAGCGCTGCGGACGGGTCGGGCCAGAACAAGTACGTGCGCAACCGGGCAAACTATCGACGCATGCTCCTCGATAGCGTCCGCCTGCATCGCCGACTCCGCAGGGAGTGGCCTGCGTTGTCGCAGCGCTACCGCCGCGCCCAGACAGAGATGACATCGCTGGCGGAGTGGCGCCGTACGTTCGGGGAAAGCTCGTGATCGTATCCCCTTCGCGCCACGAGGGTCTCGAGACGGAACCGGCGTTCGATCCGGCATCGGCCACGATCGCGATCGTCACGTACAACCGCTCGGGACTGCTGACGAGGCTGCTGGAGAGCATCACGCGCATGGACCCGAAGCCCGGGCACGTCGTCATCATCGACAACGCGTCCGTGGACGACACCACGCTGGTCGTGGAGTCCTTCCGGGAGCGTCTCGGGTCGGAGCTGGTCTACCGGCGGCTGGAGACGAACACCGGCGGCTCGGGTGGTTTCAGCGAGGGGATGCGCGTCGCGTACGAGCTCGGCTCCACCTGGATGTGGCTCATGGACGACGACGTCGAGGTGCTGCCCGACGGCCTGGCCCGGATGGGATCCTGGGCGCCGCGGTTCAAGAGCATCCAAGGGCGCCGCTACGACTACGACGGCAGCGAGTTCTACTGGCAGTACCGGGTTGCCGAGCCGCTGGGCATCCCGATCCCGTTCGCCCCGGCCGGCTTCGACGAGACCGGCTTCAAGGAGATGAACTCCGGCTGCTTCGAGGGGATGTTCATCCACCGCGACATCGTGCAGCAGATCGGCCTGCCCGATCCTCGCTTCTTCATCTACTGGGACGACCAGATGTACGGCTGGCTCGCCTCGCGCAAGACCACCTCGGTGATCGTGAACGAGTTTGTGCTGCGGCGGACGCGCGAGATCAAGCAGTGGGACATGGGCATCCGCCACATGAACGCAAGCAGCAATGCGTATCGGTACTACATCATGCGCAACCGCGGCCACATGAAGAACTACTACCGTTCGCTGGGTGTCTACAACCCGATGCTGTTCGGTGCCGGGACGGCGCTCACGTTCGTCAAGGAGCTCATCCGGCTCTTCGCCGTCGAGCACACGGTCCGCGGCACGAGCAACCTGTTCCGCGGCATTCGGGACGGTCGCCGGATCGCCCGGGATTCCTCCTGGCAGCCGATGCCGCCGCTTGCGGCCACCGCCCGCTGACGGCGGCCCGGACTGCTCTGCTCCGCCGGGCTCCGGTCCCGCGTTGCCGGCCGAGCCGTCCGGTCAGCCCCCGTTGTAGTCGGCGTTGTAACGGTCCAGCACTTCGCCAATCGGGGCATCCAGTGCGAGCGCGCCCCGGTCCAGATACAGGCCCCGGGTGCAGAAGCGCCGCAGATCCCGCTCATTGTGGCTGACGAAGAACAGCGTCCTGCCTTCGGCCAGAAGCTCGTCGATGCGCCGGTAGCATTTCTCGCGGAAGGCCTTGTCGCCGACGGCCAGCACCTCGTCGACGAGCAGGATCGGCTCCTCGAGCTGGGAGACGACGGAGAAGGCCAGACGCACCTTCATGCCGTTCGACAGGTGCTTGTAGGGCGTGTCGATGGAGTCGCGCAACTCCGCGAAATCGATGATTCCGTCGAACCGCCGCGCCACCTCGGCCCGTGACATCCCATGCAGGCCGGCGGTCAGGCGGACGTTCTCGCGCACGGTCAGATCGCCCACGAACCCCCCGGTGATCTCGATCAGCGGGGCGACGCCGCCGTGCACCGTCACCGCGCCCTCGTCGGGTAGCAGCACGCCGGCCACGAGCTTGAGCAGCGTCGACTTGCCCTGTCCGTTGCGCCCGACCACTCCGATCGACTCCCCCGGCCGCACGTCGAAGGACACGTTCCGCAGCGCCCAGAACTCGCCCGGCTTCGACCGGCGCGACGAATCCGCGAACAGATCCTTGAAGCTCCGCCGCCCTCTGCGGTTGCGACGGAACCGGACGCCCAGGTCGCGCACCTCGATCGCCAGTCCGGTCATCACAGCTCCTTCAGCACGGGACGCTCCAGGCTACGGAACACCAGGATGCCGAGGCAGAGGAAGACCACGCTCATCACGGCGGCGAGCACGACGCTGAAGGTGTCCCACTGATCCGGAAAGAATCCGACACGGTACAGCGTGAAGATGCCCGCGAGCGGGTTGAAGGCGGCGATCTCGGAGAAGGGCGCGGGCAGGTCCGAGACACCGTAGATGACCGGCGACGCGTAGAACAGCGCGCGCAGGATGAGTCGGGTGGTGCGCTCCAGGTCGGCGTAGAGCACGCACAGCGGCGCGACGAGAAGACCCAGCCCGACCAGCAGGATCCCCTGCAGCAGCACCGCCAGCGGGAACCAAAGCAAGCCCCAGCCCACGGTCGCGCCGGCGAAGACGGCGAACAGGACCAGAACCGGGATGGACAGCAGATACTCGATGCCCTTGCTCAGCACGATGCGGTTCACCCAGATCGTCCGCGGGATCGCGGTGGAGCGCACCAGCCGCGCATCCTTGTTGAAGGCGCGGGTGAAATCGGACACCGACGAGTTGAACCACATCCACGGCAGCAGCGCCGACATCAGGAACACGATGTACGGCTCCTCCCCGACGCCGCGGCCGAAGACCTGCGTGAAGACGAACCAGTAGATCAGGCTCATCACGAGCGGGTCCAGGACGGACCACAGGTAGCCGAGCGCGCTCGTGGCGTAGCGGACGCGGAGGTCCCGCGCGGAGAGCAGCCACAACGCGTGGAGGTAGCGCCTCGGCGAGCCGGGAGCGCCGACGGCGGCTGTGGTCACGGAGTCGAGTCTATGGGGGTGGCGTCACGCGAGCTGGTTGTGCCACATCGACAGCGCCGAGCCGATCGCCATGTGCATGTCGAGGTACTGGTAGGTGCCCAGACGGCCGCCGAAGTAGACGTCCTTCTCGCCCTTGGCGAGCTCCCGGTAGGCCAGCAGGCCCGCGCGGTCCTCGGCGGTGTTCACCGGGTAGTACGGCTCGTCGTCGCGCGTGGCGAAGCGGGAGAACTCGCGCATGATGACGGTCTTGTCGGCCGGGTAGCGGTCAGCGCGCTCGGGATGGAAGTGCTTGAACTCGTGGATGCGCGTATACGGGATGTCCGCGTCGGCGTAGTTCATCACGGGCGTGCCCTGGAAGTCGCCGACGCTGAGGACCTCCTCCTCGAAGTCTAGGGTGCGCCAGGACAACGCGCCCGCGGCATCGTCGAAGTACCGGTCGATCGGCCCGGTGTAGACGATCGGGACCTGTCCGACGGTGGCCGCCTTGTTCAGCGGCTGCCGCTCGTCGAAGAAGTCGACTCCGAGCTTCACCTCGATATTGGGGTGATCGGCCATCCGCTCGATCCACGCCGTGTATCCGTCAGTGGGCAGACCCTCCCACGTGTCGTTGAAGTAGCGGTTGTCGTAGTTGTACCGCACCGGCAGTCGGCTGATCACCTCGGCAGGCAGGTTCTTCGGGTCGGTCTGCCACTGCTTGGCGGTGTAATCGCGGATGAACGCCTCGTACAGGGGGCGACCGATCAGCGCGATGCCCTTCTCCTCGAGGTTCGCGGCATCCTTCACATCGAACTCAGCCGACAGCTCGCGGAGGACCGCGCGGGCCTCGTCCGGAGAGTACGCGGCCTGGAAGAACTGGTTGATCGTGCCGAGGTTGATCGGCAGCGGGTACACCACGCCCTTGTGGTTCGTGTACACGCGGTGGATGTAGTTCGTGAACGTCGTGAACCGGTTCACGTACTCCCACACGCTCGGGTTGGAGGTGTGGAACAGGTGTGCCCCGTAACGGTGCACCTCGATGCCGGTCTGGGGCTCGTTCTCGCTGTAGGCGTTGCCGCCGATGTGATGACGGCGGTCGATGACGGTCACCTTGCGACCGTCGGATGCCGCGCGTTCGGCGATGGTGAGACCGAAGAAGCCGGAGCCGACGACGAGAAGATCCATGTGTGCGCCCTCTTGGTTCGCGGTCGCCGCAGACACGGCGGCGCGGCGGGCCGATCGCACCGCCGCGAGATCATTCTATCGACCGCCGTCTGAGAGCTGCCCTCACCTCTGGCGTGGCAACGCGGTGGCCCGGTCAGCACCGCCACCATGCCCCGCCCCGATTTGCCGCCGCCGCGGGACTGGCTCGGACTCCCACGCGTCGCACCCGAGTCGCGCGAAGGCAACGCCGCAGACGGGACGCCGATCATGGGCGCAGAGGATCCTCCCGGCCGTTGGACCTACGCTTGAGTGGCTATGACAATCGAGATCTTCGTGCCCTTCTGGGGCGACCCGGCGCTGCTGTTCGAGACCGTCGATTCGGTGCGCGCTCAGCGCAACCCGGACTGGCGGCTGATCGTCATCGATGACTGCTACCCGGACGAGTCGGTCCCGGCCTACTTCGCCGCGCTCGACGATGCGCGGATCTCCTACACCCGCAACCGCGTCAACCTCGGGATCACCGAGAACTATCGTGAGGCGATCCGTCGAGCAACCACTGAGCACATCGTCATCCTCGGCTGCGACGACCTGGTGCATCCGAACTACCTGGATGTGATCGGCCGGACCATCGCCGCGGTGCCGCACGCCGACGTTATTCAGCCGGGCGTCCAGGTGATCGACCAGCACGGCACGCCGGTTCATTTGCTCGCGGACCGCGTGAAACAACGCATGCTGGCTCCGCGCGGCGGTGACGGGATCGCCGTGCTGACCGGAGAGCGGATGGCGACCAGCCTGATCCGGGGCGACTGGCTGTACTGGCCGTCGCTGACGTTCCGGACCGAGACCCTCCAGCGCATCGACTTCCGCGACGGACTGCCGATCATCCAGGATCTGGCCCTGCTGATGGACATCGCCTTCGAAGGCGGCACCCTCGCGTACAATCCGAGGCTCGCCTTCTCGTATCGCCGGCACGGCGGCAGCGCCTCGCAGAAGACGCTGCTGGACGGTCGCCGCTTCACCGACGAGCGCTCCTACTATGCGCAGGCACGCCGGCTCGCGGTGGAGAAGCGCTGGACGCGCACGGCCCGCACCGCACGCTGGCGCGTGATGTCCCGACTGCATGCGATCACCGAGCTGCCCAAAGTCCTCCGAGGCGGAAACCGCACCGGGATAGAATCGACCCTGGCGCACATCGTCGCCCTCTGACCCGGCTCGCGGGTCCCCATCCCAGGAGTCACCCGCATGTCCGATCATGTGCTCATCACGGGCGGAGCCGGCTTCATCGGCACTCGCCTGGCCCGCCGCTTCGTCGAGGCCGGGTCCACGGTCACGGTGCTCGATGCGCTGATCCCGCAGGTGCACGGGACCGACCCGGCGACCACATCGCCCCTGCTGCGGTCCCTTGACGGGGTCGCGACCGTGATCCGCGGAACGGTCACCTCCACGGAGGATCTGCGCAGCGCGATCGCCGGTGCGACGGTCGTCGTGCACCTGGCGGCCGAGACCGGCACCGGCCAGTCGATGTACGAGATCGACCGGTACACCGAGACCAACGTCGGCGGGACCGCCAAGCTGCTCGACCTGCTCGCGAACGAGCCGCACACCGTGCGGCGGATACTGATCGCGTCGTCACGCTCCATCTACGGCGAGGGCGCCTACCGCGCGCCGGACGGGACCATCGTCTACCCCTCGCATCGCACCGACGCCGACATGGCGGCCGGTGACTTCGACGTGCATATCCCGGGGGCCGGGCCGCTCAGCGTCATCCCGACGGACGAGAACGCGAAACTGCACCCGTCGTCGGTATACGGCATCACCAAGCAGATGCAGGAGTCGCTGATCCTCACCGTGGCCCCGACCATCGGCATCGAACCGGTGTCGCTGCGCTATCAGAACGTGTACGGACCCGGGCAGTCCCTCAAGAACCCGTACACCGGCATCCTGTCGATCTTCTCGACCCTGGTCCGCTCCGGCAAAGAGATCAACATCTTCGAGGACGGACTGGAGAGCCGCGACTTCGTGTACATCGATGACGTCGTCGAAGCCACCTTCCGTGCGGCGACGAACCCGGATGCCGCGGGCGGAGTCTTCAACGTGGGCTCAGGCACCGCCACCACGGTGCTCGAGGTCGTCGACGCGCTCTTCGCCGCCTTCGGCACGCGCGTGCCCACGCGAGTGTCGGGCAACTACCGCCTCGGCGATATCCGCCACAACATCGCGGACACGACCCGGTTGCGGGAGGTCCTGGGCTACACCCCCGCCGTGGAGTTCCGCGAAGGTGTCGCCCGCTTCGTGGACTGGGTGCTCACCGAACCGATCGAGGATGACAGCTACCAGCGCTCCCTCGAGGAGATGGCCTCACGGAACCTGCTGAAGTGACGCTGCCGGCAGCGCTGCGCGGCACGCCGTACCCCTACCGCAGGAACAGCCTCAACCTCTTCCGCCTGATCCTCGCCGCCCTGGTGCTGTTCGCGCACAGCTGGTACATCGCGGGGCAGGGCACCGGCCCCTCTATCCAGGGGGAGAACCTGGGGGGCTGGGCGGTCGGCGGCTTCTTCGTGCTGAGCGGCTTCCTGATCACCCGCAGCCGCCTGCGGACCTCGCCCGGCGAGTACCTGCTGCACCGTATCGCGCGCATCTATCCCGCGTTCGTGGTGGTGCTCATGGTGACGGCGTTCCTGTTCGCGCCGATCGCGCTCCTGATCGAGCAGGGCTCGTTCGCCGGGTTCCTCACCACGCCCATCACGCCATTCCAGTACGTCTGGGGCAACCTCGCCCTGCACATCGATCACTACAGCATCGGGGCCACGCTTCAGGGCGTTCCGTACCCGGGAGCGTGGAACGGCTCCCTGTGGACGCTCTTCTACGAATTCCTCTGCTATCTCGTCGTCTGGGTGCTCGGGTTCGTCGCGCTGTTCCGGCGGTCGCCGGTCCTCATCGGCGTCCTCTGGCTCCTGAGCGTCGCGATGTACGCGTTCATCGGCGGAGCACAGCGTGTCGGCCTGGACGTCAGCTTCGAGCTGTTCGCCCGGCTCCTGCCGTTCTTCCTCGGCGGCTCGCTCATGTTCTTCCTCATCGAGAAGTGGGGGGTCAACCGCATCCTGGGCATCGCGGCGCTCGTCGCCGCCGTGCTGCTGATCTGGGTGATCCCGAGGTGGGGCGGGCAGGCCTCCGCGCCACTGCTGGCCTACGGCCTGCTCTCGCTGTCGACGTGGGTGCCGCAGCCGGCGTGGATCGCGCGCAACGACGTCTCCTACGGGTTCTACATCTACGCGTGGCCGGTCCAGCAACTCGTCGTGCTGGTCGGCGGTGCCGCGCTCGGCATGCCCCTCTACATCCTGATCACCGTCATCGTCACCTTCGCGCTGGCCTGGCTCAGCTGGGTGCTGATCGAGCGACCGGCGATGCTGCGGGTCCGGCCGCACGGCGGTCACCTGCGGCCGGAACCCGTCGGTCCCCCGGGCGATATCCAGCAGGCGTGAGGCTCAGCCCAGCGCGCGGCGACGCCGCAGCGCCTCGCGCCAGGCGCGCACCAGCATCCAGCGGGAACCGAGGGCGCGCCGCACCCCGCGCGGGCGCGGCGAGGACGCATTGGCCGCGTGGACGCGCCGCCGCACGGTGGCCGGCTCGACGTGGCGCAGGTGGCCGGTCGCGTTCGCGACGGTCGCGATCCACAGGTCGTGCGATTCGGTCAAGAAGGCGGGGAACGGCGTGATCGCGGCCAGCATGTCCCGCCGCACCGCCATGGCGCACCCGAAGTACGGTGCCACTCCCGCGAGGATGCGAAGCTCATTGCGCACCCGCTGCCGCGAGGTCGCCTCGCGCAGCAGCCAGGGTCGCCCCGACAGCGGCGAGCGCAGCGGCTCCCCCGTTCCGAGCAGCTCCAGATTGGATGCCGCGACCCCGGCCGCCTGCGCGGCCGAGACGAGCATCGCCCGCCGGCCGGCGACCCACTCGTCGTCCTGATCGGCGAGCAGGATCACCTCGCCCTGGGCGGCGAGCAGGGCCGTCTCGAATGTGCGCACGTACCCCCGGTTCGCGGGCTGACGGATGACGCGCACCCGGGCGTCGCCGACGGCCTCCACCACGGCGACCGTGTCATCGGTGCTCGCGTCGTCCACGACCACGACCTCGTCGCCCGCAAGCAGCTCGGCGAGGATGGAACGGAGCTGGTGCTCGACATAGGCGGACCCGTTGTACGTCGCCATGCAGACGCTGACGAACACGGGCTCACTCACGGGGCCTGGCCGCCCTTCGACGCGTCAAAGCGGGCTCCGGCACTAAACTGGCTTCCGATGCGGTCGCTCATGCTCAGGCTCGCGGGTTTCACGGGGGCACCGATCCTCTCGGCGCTCGCTCCCTTCATCATACTTCCCGTGATTTCGCGCGTCGTCGGCGCCGACGGATGGGCGAACTTCTCGGCGGGTCAGTCGATCGGCATCCTCGGCATGGTCGGTGTGCTGTTCGGGTGGGGCGTCGTCGGACCCGTGCGGGTGGCGCGGACCAGCTCGGTGCAGGAGCGTGCGGTCATCCTTCACGAGAGCATCCGCTCCCGGCTGGTCACCTCGGTGATCGCCGTTCCCGCCGCAGCGCTTGCGACCTTCGTGATCTCCGGCCCCTCGTACCGGCTGGAGTCCGTCGCGGTGGCGGTCGCGATGACGATCGGGGGCTTCACGCCCGCATGGTTCTGCATCGGCCAGGGCAACCCGCGGGCGCTCATGCTGTTCGACGCACTGCCCAAGCTCGCTGCCTCGGCCATCTCCCTGCCCGTCGTCGGGTTGACCGGTCAGGTGCTGTGGTATCCGATCCTGCTGCTGGCGTTCTCTGTTCCGGCGTTCGCGACGCACGCGCGGATCACGGCCCACGGTGGGATGCGGGGCGACGTGCGATCCCGCGGCCTGTTGACCGTCTTGCGCACGCTGGTGCCCACCGCCGCCATCGACGCGACCGGGAACGCCTACGGCTCCACAGCGATCCCCATCGCGACAGCCGGCCTGAACGCCGCCGAGGCAAGCTCTTTTGCTTCCGCCGATCGCACGTACCGCATCGCCGTCATGGCCGTGATCGCCTTCGGCAACGCCTTCCAGGCGTGGGTTCTGGACCCGGCAGCGTCGGACCGCCACCGTCGTCACCGCCTTGCGATCGTCTCGCACGTGGCGCTGGGACTGTTGGGAGGGCTTGCCATCGGCCTGCTCGGGCCGTGGGCGACCGGGTTGTTGTTCGGGGCGAGTGTCGCAGCCGCGCCACTGCCGAGTGCGCTCTTCGGGGTGGCCTTCTTCTTCCTGTCCGCGACGACCCCGCTGATCCGCAACGTCCTGATCCCTGCCCACCGTTACCGCCTGGTCTTCGCCGCCACCCTGGCGGCCGCGATCGTGGGTATCGTCACGATGGTCACCGGCTCGACGCTGGGCTCGGCGGGACTTGTCGCGCTCGGCGTTGCCGCCTCGGAGGCGACGGCGTTCGCCGTGCTGCTGATACCGGCTGTCCGCTCGCTGCGGCTCGCCCGGCGCGATGATGTCACTCCGCCGGCGGAGCAGCCCAGCTGATCGTCGACGCCAGCTCGGCAAGACCACTCGGCATCCGCCCCATCCGCCCTCGGCGGGCGTCGCGCGCTGCGGAGAGGTACAGTCGCCACAGCGCGCGGCGGGGCCGTGCCAGCAGCAGTGCGTTGCCGTAGTGAAGCGCTTCGAGCAGCGTGTCCCGAGCCACCCAGCCGAACTGCGCGCGCCAGAACTCGCGGTTGACGACGAGGCGGTTCCGCACCCGGTAGTAGTACCGGAACGGATTGCTCAGCGTCACGACAGGCGGAATCCCGGGAAGCCGGACGATGCGACCGAGCATCCGTCGCTCGTACTGACGACCCAGGGCGTGCGCGAGCGTGAGACCCGGAGCGGCGATCGTGGGAAGGCCTGCTGCTGCGCACCGCAGCTCGAATTCCGTGTCGACCAAATCGATGAACAGGTCCTCCCGCATGAGGCCGACCGTCTCGAGCAATTCTCGATCCAGCAGCATGCCGGACTGGATGGCGTGCCGGGCCACCAGAGTGCCGTCGTGTTCGACGGAGTGCACTTGGCGCACGTCGGCGAAGTACTCGGGGACCACCGGGCCATGCCTCCGCCCGGTCCGGCGAACAGCATCCCGCGCTGTCAGCAGGGCGCGGACAAAGCCGGCCTGCACGACGGAGTCCTGATCGAACGTCACGACGGCTCGCGCGCCCTGGTCCAGCGCGGCGCGGATGCCGGCGTTCAGTGCCACGGCGATGCCGCTGTTGTCACGGAGCCGGACGACTCGGCTGCCCGCGCTCTGCGCCGCTTCCAGAACCGGCGCCGCTTCCGGACCGCTGCCGTCGTCGACGACGACGATCTGGTCGACCTGGTCGCTCAGCGCAGTGAGGGCGCGCAGCAGTCCGGCCTCGGGGCGATACGACGTGACGACCGCCCACACTCCGTCTGCGGTCACGCGCCGGTTCCGCCCGGACCGGGACGGTGGGCGGTCCGCTCCAGATCCGCCACACGATCGTGCAGCGCGGCGATCTCCGTTCGCGCGATGGCCGCCTCCTCCGCTACCCGCCGGATCTCGTCCTCCGCCTGGGACAGCTCCCACGACAGGTGCAGCGTCACACCCAGCAGCAGCACGATCGCGAGCGAGAACAGGAGGTTGGCGGGAACCTGAACGCCGAGAGTCTCGGTGAGCCGGAGCAGCAACTGAGGGAACACGCCCAGAACCAGGACCGCGAGGCCGATGATCAGCCACATCGCGGCGTACTTCTCGCGCAGCTTGCGCGCGAGAAGCATCCACACCACGATCACCAGGATCAGCAGAGCCAGCGCGATGCTGAAGACGACGATCATGCCGGCGTCTCCTGCAGCGCCGCGGGCCGCGCCGGCCGCGCTCGGCGCATCACCGCGAGGCTCAGGGCGAAGACGGCGCGCAGAAGGTACATCGTGGCTCCGACCGTGCCCTGCGTGGAGGTCCCGTGCATGCGTGGTCGCATCGCCACCGGAACCTGGGTGACGGTCAGTCCCGCGTGGCAGGCCGCGACCAGCGAGTCCAGGGTGTCCCCGAAGTATTCGGCCGGGTAGTAGCGCACGTACTGCGCGATCGCGCGCGGCCCGGCCGCCCGGAACCCGCTGGTCGCGTCCGTGAGCCGTGTCCGCGCCACGCGGGAGAGCACCTTGGCGAGGAAGATCATCGCCCATCGTCGTGGTCCGCGCACCTGGTAGTCGCCCACGTCCGCGAAGCGGGCCCCGATGGAGATGTCAGCGACCTCGAGGCCGGCAAGCACCCTGCCGATGTCCGCAGGATTGTGCTGGCCGTCGGCATCCACCTGGATGGCCCGCTGGTAGCCATGCCGCTGGGCGTATGTGAAGCCCGTGCGCATCGCGCCCCCCACACCCAGGTTGAACGGCATCGAGATGACGGTGGCTCCGGCCGCGCGCGCGATCTCGGCGGTGTCGTCGGTCGATCCGTCGTCCACGACCGCGACATCGTACTGCGGGCTCGCCGCGCGGATCTCGCGCACCGTGTGGCCGACGTTCCGGGCTTCGTTCCAGGCAGGCACGATGATCAGCACGCGATCGGGCGATTCGGTCATGGTCCCGTCATTCTACCGACGGCGCAGGAAGGCTCTTTGATCTGCGGTGCATCAGAATCCACAACCGGTCACCGCGTACAGGCGCGCATCGCCTTCCTGGTCAACCAGTCGCACCGCACCCGAATCTGCAAGATTCTGCAACCCCGGAAAGACGTGCTCGCCCGGGTGAACCTCAGGGCCAGGAAAGTCCAGGACGAAGCCGACGCCGAGGTCGTCGATCGCGCGGCACGTGGCGCCATCGGGTGTCGCGCTGGACAGCCCCTCGTTCACGGCGCGGAGCTCGGCGCTGATCTCCATGAGTGTGTGAGGCATCAGCACCGGACGGTCCGCGAGCGCGTAGGCCAATGACGCCCCCGTCCATGGGCTGCCTGCGACCGCAACCCCCGCGGGGACATGCTCATCGAGCCGCGAGAGAAGCTCCGCTTCGTCCGAGCTGAGCAGAGGAGAATCCGGGCCCATGATGAACACACTCCCCGTCCATTGTTCCGCGACCCACACGGGGGACAGCGATGAAACCTGGAGTCCGAGTACGGCCAGCGCGGTCGCTGCGATCCCGACGGCGCCCTTGAGCCCGCGGGGCAGTGCGCGTGACAGCTTGTTCACCCGTCTGCGCCGCCCCAGCCAGCTCCACGTGCAGGCGGCGCCGTAGGCACCGAGGGGCACCAGCACGAACGGCAGAAGTGCCGCGACACGGGGCAAGTTGTTGTACCAGCCGCCCGTGAGTGCGTCACGCAGCGCAGGCAGCGGCAGTGCCGCAACCGCCAGGTAGAGGATTGCGACGACCACGTACATCCCGAGCGCGATCAGTCCCGGGGCCGAGCGCGCGATGATCGCCCAGACGACGCCGGCTGCGACCGCCACAGCCGCAAGCAGGGCGGGCGTGTGGTACCACGCGGATATCGTCAGCACGTCCCACACGGCGTCGAGCATGCTCATCTGCGGCGGCCACCCCCGCGCCTCCAGCGGGGGTCTGAGCGTGTCCAGAAGCACGGCGCCGATAGCGAGGTAGACCGCGAACGAGACGACCACGACCCAGCGCATCAGCGTGCTTTTCGCGCTGCGGAGTCTGCGCACTGCGAATGCCACGGCCATGGGAGCGGTCAGCGCAAGCCACGCGACGATGGCGCCCGGGTGCGCGAGCGCCAGGCCGGGGAGACAGCCGAGAACTGCCACGGTCCACCACAACTGTCCGGGCGCTGTCCGTCTGCCGCCGACCAGGCCGAGCGCTTTCAGAGTCGCGGCGAGGGCGGCCGGCAGCAGCGCGAGCCCCAGTTGGTAGGGATACAGCACTCCGTAGTCCATCAACAGGATCGGGAACACCGGGAGTGAGGCAGCGAGCACGCCGGTGGACACGGCAAGGACGTGGGAGCGACCGAAGAGCGTGCGCGCGAGCAGCAGGACACCGAGGGGCCACAGGACGGCTGAGACGACCACGGTCACCCCGTTCACCGCAACCGGGATTGCCACGCCGGAGATCTGGACGACCAGCGCGACGAGCGCGTGCCACCCTGCGGGGTAGAACGCCAATCCACCGTCGGGGTTGGTCATGTGCCCCAACCACAGCGAGGATGCGTTGCCCGTGTCCAGCACGAAACGAATTCCATTGAGATGGAAGATGTTGTCGAATGTCTGCGAGATGTTCTCGGGGCTGCCCACGATCACGGTGACTCGATACGTGAGCAGGGCTGCTGCAACGACTACGGCCAGGAGCAGCCAGGCGTCGAAGGGGCGCCGCGGTGCGCGCGCGGGTTCCCAGCGACGCGTCGCATAACGGACCGCGAAGAGCGCTCCCCCGAGAACGATAGCCACGAGCAGCACGGGCAGCACGGACCAACGTAGGCCGATCCAGGGGGCGACCACGGCGGCGAGGCCGACCACGGTGACCGCGAACGCGGGCGCGATCGCAATGGCGGCGAATCCGCGCAGACCGATGATCCTGGCGAGTGGAACCCCGATGACACCCAGGAGAAGAAGGGTGGCCACTGCCGCCCACATGAACGCGAACCACTGCACGGATGGATGACCTCTCAGAGACCGCACAGGACTCGGCGGACGATTCAGGATACCGATGCCCCCGCTGGGAAAAGCGTGAGCCGGTGCCTGTGACACCATGGGATGGTGAAAGGCATCATTCTGGCGGGTGGTTCGGGGACGCGGTTGCATCCGATCACGTTGGGGATCTCCAAGCAGCTGATTCCGGTGTACGACAAGCCGATGGTGTATTACCCGCTGTCGACGTTGATGCTGGCCGGGATTCGAGACATCCTGATCATCACGACCCCGCATGATGCGGAGCAGTTCGAGCGGCTGCTCGGGGATGGGTCGCAGTTCGGGGTGAACCTGACGTTCGCGCGGCAGCCGTCCCCGGATGGGCTGGCGCAGGCGTTCACGATCGGCGCGGAGTTCATCGGCACCGACAAGGTCGCCCTGGTCCTGGGCGACAACCTGCTGTACGGGCCGGGGTTGGGCACGCAGTTGAAGCGGTACTCGGATGTGGAGGGCGGGGCGATCTTCGCGTATTGGGTCGCCGACCCGACCGCGTACGGCGTCGTGGAATTCGATGCTGCCGGGACCGCGGTCTCACTGGAGGAGAAGCCCGCCCGTCCCAAGAGCAGCTACGCCGTACCGGGCCTGTACTTCTATGACAACGACGTCATCGACATCGCCCGCACCCTGGCCCCCTCCCCCCGCGGGGAGTACGAGATCACCGACGTGAACCGCGCCTACCTGGAGCGCGGCGCGCTGCAGGTGGAGGTCCTGCCCCGCGGCACCGCGTGGCTGGACACCGGCACGTTCGATCAGATGACGGATGCGGCGGATTATGTGCGCACCATGGAGCGGCGCACCGGGCTGCGGATCGGGGTGCCCGAAGAGGTCGCCTGGCGGCAGGGGTTCCTCAGCGATGACCAGCTCCGGGAGCGTGCGGAGAAGCTGGTCA